>CAYYNP010000058.1:0-38407 GCA_964472545.1 uncultured Planctomycetaceae bacterium
CACCGCCCGAATCACTTGTATCTCGGCGTAGGCCAGTTGTGTTTGGGCTTCGAGCACCGACCCGATCGAGCCCTGCCGCAGCCCGTTGACATAGCGGGCCATTGCCGCCTCGGCCACGTCGGCTGCGTAGCCGGCCGCTTCGACCCGTTCGCCGACCGCTTCGTGTACCTCCTGCTTGGCCCAGGCCAGTTCGGCCCGCGAAACGGCCAAGTGGTAACCGGCCGTCACCATTTCCGCGCGATCGGTGCGGCCAATGTCATAACCGGCCTTTGCTCGGCGAAAGACGGCCTCGTGGGCATCCGCCCGCGCCTGAAGGAACGAAACCTCGCGCGGGTCCCGCTTCTGCAACTCGGGGTATTCCAGTTCGTGCAGGCGCTGGGTCAACTCCTGCAACTCGGCCTTCAAGGCAGCGGCCGAACCGTCGCCTTTTTCCGCCCCGGGCGGGACGACGTTTTCCGCGCTGGCCAGAACGGGATCGACGGCCGACTGGTCGCAGCCGACAAGACAACTCACGACGCACAGGAGCAGACCGCACAACAAGTAGCACGTGGCTTTCATCTCACTCTCCTTTCGCACCGAGTAACCGGTGAGTGTACAGGACACACAACCGCATCCGGCACCGGTGCGAAACGGCGTTCCGGCGCCGGTGTCAAACTCTCTGCCAACGCGTTCCCGTCGGGGCGTCGGTCAAACGAACGCCCATCGAGTGTAACTCCTCACGCAAGGCGTCGGCCCGGGCGAAGTCGTTCTCGCCGCGGGCCTGATTGCGCTGCTGGATCAGGCTCTCGACTTCGGCGTCGGGCTGTTGCGCGTCGAAGTCGATCACGTTGAGAATTGTATCAACCTGCCGCATGAAGTCGAGCACTTGCTCGGCCTGTTGGGCGTCGAGTTGGCCGTCGTTGATCATACGGTTCACGCCTCGGGCGAACGGGAACAGCCGCTCGAGCGCTTTGGGCACGTTCAGGTCGCGGTCCATGGCGTCGCGGCAGCCGGCGCGGGCTTCGTAGAGGGCCTGATCCAGGTCGGGATTGTGGCTGCCGGGTGCCATGTATTGCAGCCGCGCGACGAACTCGTTCAACCGGGCCACCGACTGCCGAGCCCGCTGAAGCTCCTTGGGCGAATATCGCAGCACCGTACGATAGTGCGTCGCCAGCAGCCAGAAGCGGACCGTCGGCCCGTCGAAGCCGGCCGCCAACACGTCGCGCAGCGTGACGTCGTTGCCGGCCGCTCGGCCGACCTTCTTGCCGTCGGCCATGACCACCTCGGAGTGCATCCAGAGTTGTGTAAACGGACGGCCGCCGAGTCCGGTGGCGATGGCAATCTCGTTGTCGCCGTGGGGGAAGATCAAGTCGGTGCTGGCGGTGTGGATGTCCAGCGGCTGGCCCAGGTAACGCACGGCCATCGACGCACACTCGACGTGCCAACTCGGCCGCGCGTTGCCCCAGGGCGTGGGCCAGAAGATGCCGGCCTTGAGTTCCGCCAGCGTGGATCGTTTGAAGAGCGCAAAGTCTCGGGGGTTGTCTTTCTCGTAGTAGTCGTAGCTGGTCGATTCCCCGTTGCGCATCTGCTCCGGCTCGATCCCGGAGAGTTTGCCGTAATCGGGGAAGCTG
Source organism: uncultured Planctomycetaceae bacterium (assembly GCA_964472545.1). Classification (GTDB taxonomy): domain Bacteria; phylum Planctomycetota; class Planctomycetia; order Pirellulales; family Thermoguttaceae; genus CAYYNP01. Next base: position 1,611 of record CAYYNP010000058.1, read on the forward strand.
CCGATGCGGAAATAGACCGATCGCAGCTTCTCGTACGCCAGGCCTTTGTCCAACAGCCCACGGGCCTGTTCGACCATGTCGCCGACGTGTTCGCTGGCTCGTGGATAGTGATGCGATCGCAGCACGCGCAAGGTGTCCATGTCGTCGAAGAAGACTTTTTCCCAGCGGGCGGTGAAATCTCCGAGCTTCTCGCCGGCGCCGAGGCACTCGTTGACCGTGCGGTCGTCGATGTCGCCGAGGTTCATCGCGTGTTTGACTTCATAGCCGCGGAATTCGAGCCAACGCCGCAGCGCGTCGGCAAACACGGCCCGGCGACAGAGCCCCAGATCGGCCGGTCCGTCGAGACTCGGGCCGCAGGAGTAAACGGTGACCTTGCCGGGCCGCACCGGCTCGAGTTGTTCGACGTTGCCGCTTAGGGTGTTGTAGAACTGCAGCGGCTCGGGGACGACGTCGGAGACGAACAGCGACGTGGACAGATAGCGTTCGCCGCCGTCGGGCAAGAGCGCTACCACCGTGCCTTCGCCCAACGCTTCGGCCTCGTCGACGGCCACTTTCATCGCCGCTCCGGCGCTCATGCCCACGAAGATTCCCTCTTCGCGGGCCAAACGCCGGGCCATCTCGAAGGCCGCTTCGTCTTCCACGTTGACGATCGCGTACGGCTCCTCCGGCTGAAAGATGCCCGGCGGATAGCTCTCCTTCATATTCTTCAACCCCTGGATCTTGTGGCTCTTGAAGGGCTCGACGCCGATCACGCGGATGGCCGGATTGAGTTCCTTCAGCACGCGCGTAGCGCCCATCAGCGTGCCGGTGGTGCCCATGGTCAACACGACCACGTCGACCTTGCCGCCGGTGGCCTCGTAGATCTCCTTGCCCGTGCCGTCGTAGTGGGCCCGCCAGTTGGCTTCGTTGTTGAACTGGTCGACCAGGGAGTACTTTTCGGGCTCTTCGCGGGCCAGACGATAGGCCTCTTCAATGGCCCCGTCGGTGCTCAAATGCCCGGGCGTCAGCAGGATCTCGGCCCCGTACGCCCTGAGAATCCGCCGGCGCTCCTCGCTGGCCGATTCGCTCATCGTGATCAGCAGTTTGTAGCCTTTGACGGCGCAGACCATGGCCAAGCCGATGGCCGTATTGCCGCTGCTGGCCTCGAGCACGATCTTGCCGGGCGTCAGATCGCCGGCGGCCTCGGCCGCCTCGATCATGCTCAAGGCGATGCGATCCTTGACCGACCCGCCGGGATTCATCGATTCGAGCTTCGCCAGCAACTCGACGCCGCCGACCGGGTTCATGCGGTTGATGCGGATCAGGGGGCTGTTGCCCACCAGTTCTAGAATGTTATTGACTTGGCTGGGGGGCATCCGGATGTCCTCACGTTTCCGTATAGTAAATCCACACTCAAGAAGCGCCGTCGGTGTGGCGGGTGGCTGGGGTCGAAGCACGAGGAACGAGTGCGGAGCCCCCAGAGACAAGCACCTGGGGGCTCGTTCCTCGACCCCAGCCACGCGTCGTCGTGCCGGCAGGCCCCAATAAAGCAGCAGACCCCCGTCAGGTCAAGAACAATCGTCCGGTGGCATATCACGGTGAATCGACGAAATGCCGCAGATATTTCACCCGGCTTGATCCAGATCAAGGCTGGACCGCAGAGAAGGCCGTACTATATGATGCCGACCGAGAACGTCGGTCGGCGGTTCGGCCCTGGGCCAGATGGCTCGGGAATGGTCGCCATTGCCAATTACCCCACCCGTTGTGACGGGTTCCCCCAAAGGAGAATACTCGATGTTCTGTAACCAGTGTGAACAGACTGCCCACGGTACCGGTTGTGATAGAAGCGTTGGCGTCTGCGGCAAGAATGAGGACGTTCAGTCGCTGCAAGAGATGCTGCTCTACGGACTGAAGGGCATGGCGGCCTACGCCCATCACGCCCGCCGGCTGGGCAAGACCGACGAGGCCGTCAGCGCCTTTATCGAAGACGCCCTGTTCGCCACGGTCACCAACGTCAACTTCGATATGGATTCGCTCTTGGGGATGGTGCTGGAGTGCGGCAAGCAGAACTTGCGGGTAATGGAGTTGCTCGACGAAGGCCACGTCGAACGTTTTGGCGATCCCTCGCCGGCGACCGTCCGCGAAGGCACGCAGGCCGGGCCGGGCATCCTCATCACGGGCCACGACATGATCGATCTGGAGAGTTTGCTCGCCGCATGCGAGGGGACCGACGTAAAGGTCTACACGCACGGCGAAATGCTGCCGGCGCATATGTACCCCAAACTCCGTGAACACCCCAATCTAGCAGGTCATTACGGCGGTGCGTGGCAGAAACAGAAGTCTGAGTTCGCGGCCTTCTCCGGGCCGGTGCTGGCCACGACCAACTGCCTGCTGCACCCGAAGGACACCTACGCCGACCGTGTGTTTTCCACCCGATGTACGGCCGTTCCCGGCGGCACAAACATCACCGACGACGATTTTTCGGCCGTGGTGGCCAAGGCCCAGCAATGTGAACCGCTGGCGGACAACCCGGCCGGACAGTCGACGATCGGATTCCACCACAGTGTGATCCTGGGACTGGCCGGCACGATCATCCAGGCGGTCAAGGACGGCAAGATCAGCCGGTTCTTCGTGATCGGCGGCTGCGACGGGGCCGAGGTCGGCCGCAACTACTTCTCCGACTACGCCGAGGCCACGCCGGCCGATTCGTTCATCCTCACGCTCGGCTGCGGCAAATTCCGCATCCGCAACCACGACTACGGCGAGTTGCTGGGCGTGCCGCGGCTGCTGGATATGGGCCAGTGCAACAACGCCTACGGGGCGATCAAGGTGGCCGTCGCGTTGGCCGAGGCGTTCGAGTGCTCGGTCAACGACCTGCCGCTGACGCTGGTCATTTCGTGGTTCGAGCAGAAGGCCGTGGCCGTGCTGCTGACGTTGCTTGCCCTGGGCGTGAAGGGGATCGCCATCGGCCCGAAGCCGCCGGCGTTCGTTTCGCCCAATGTGTTTGCCGTCCTGCAGGAGAAGTTCGATCTGCGTCTGACCGGCGACGATGCCAAGGCCGACTTGGCCGGGGTGATGGCGTAGGAAAGCGTGGTAGCCGAAGTCGCCAGACTTTGGCTCTTTGCCGTGGATTCCCACCACCCTGCCAAAGTCTGGCGACTTCGGCTACGGGAGAGAAGAAGATGGCAGACGATTTGCTCGCGTCCGCGGGCCAGGAATTGCTGGCCACGATCATAGAGCCGGCCGAATTGGTCGCGTACCAAGAGGGCGCCGTGGTCAGCCGCACGGTAACCAAGAAGCCCAGCGGCACGATCACGGCGTTCGCTTTCGACAAAGGCCAGGAGTTGAGCGAGCACACGGCCCCGTTCGACGCCATCGTGCAGGTGCTCGACGGCGAGGTCGAATTGACGGTCGGCGGAGAGTCTTCTCGGCTTTCCGCCGGCCAAATGCTGATTATGCCGGCGGACGTGCCGCACGCGGTGACCGCCGTCGAGAGGTTCAAAATGCTGTTGACGATGATTCGATCCTGATTCGTAGGGTGCGTCAAGACGCACCATGTCTGTCGGTTCCGGTGCGTCCAGACGCACCCTACACCTATCGGTGCAGCCGTACACACCCTGCGTGTTGCCCACACGCGTAGAATACCCCTAATGGTAGACCGCCCTCATAGCAAACCGCAGGCCCGCCGATTCGCATAGGAGACCGCTCATGTCCTCGGAAGAATTTGAAATCCACGGCCTTGGTAGCCTCGCCCTGCACGCCGGCCAGCAGCCCGATCCGACGACCGGCTCTCGGGCCGTACCGATCCATCAGACGACCAGCTACTGCTTCCGCGATACCGAACACGCGGCCGATCTGTTCGCGCTGAAGGAACTCGGCTGGATCTACACCCGGCTGATGAACCCTACGACCGACGTCTTCGAGCAACGGATGGCGGCGTTGGAGGGAGGCATCGGAGCGTTGGGAGTCTCCAGCGGGCAACAGGCGATCACCGTCTCGCTGTTGAATCTGGTCCACGCCGGCGGACATATCATCTCGGCCGAAGCCCTCTACGGCGGCACGATTACGCTGTTGGGCCAGACGTTCAAGCGGCTGGGAATCGACGTCACCTTCGTCGACGTCACGGACCCCGCCAACATCGCGGCGGCGGTACGGCCAGAAACCCGCGCGGTCTATATCGAGTCGCTCTCGAACCCGAAGAACGACGTGCTCGACTATCGGGCGATCGCCGACGTGGCTCACGAACACGGCCTGCCGGTGGTTTGCGACAACACCGTGCTCACGCCGATCCTCTTCCGCCCGTTCGACTATGGGATCGATATCTCCGTCTACAGCACGACGAAGTTCATCGGCGGCCACGGCACGAGCATCGGCGGAGTGATCGTCGACAGCGGCAAGTTCGACTGGACCAAGCAGCCCGAGCGGTGGCCGCAATTCACCGAGCCGGACCCTTCGTACCACGGCGCCGTGTTCCACGAGGCGGTCGGGCCGTTGTGTTATATCATCACATGCCGCACGCATTGGCTGCGCGATCTGGGCGGGGCGATGAGCCCGTTCAACGCTTTCCTGTTCTTGCAGGGACTCGAAACGGTCCATCTGCGGATGCCGCGGCACTGCGAGAACGCCCAGGCGGTAGCGGAGTTTCTAGACGCCCATCCGCTGGTCACGTGGGTGAACTATCCCGGACTGCAGGACCATCCCGATCACGCGCGCGTCGACGAGTACCTGCCCAAGGGAGCCGGGGCCATTCTCGGCTTCGGCACCAAGGGCGGGCGCGAGGCGGCCCAGCGGTTTATCGAGTCGGTCAAGCTGGCCTCGCACCTGGCCAACGTGGGCGACGCCAAGACGTTGGTGATCCACCCGGCCTCGACCACCCACAGCCAGCAGACCGACGAGGAGTTGGCGGCCGCCGGCATCTCCGACGACTACGTCCGGGTGAGCGTCGGGCTCGAGGACATCGACGACATCAAGGCCGACTTGGACCAGGCGCTGGCAGCGTCGCAGGCGGGGTAACCGCGTTCGTGAGGGTTCGGTATATAACGTAGCTGGATTCGCAAGAATTCAGCGGGTAGGCAACGTGCTCCGGGTGCCACTGCTGGCTTGCCCAGCAGTGTTTTTGCGTTACTCTCAACTCTGCACTGCTGGGCAAGCCAGCAGTGGCACCCAGCGAATTCAGCTACGGGATTTCCACTCGTGAGCCGTCCGCCCGAAAGCAGCGACAGTGATCGCCACGCCCGAGAGTTGCGGTATGCGCAGACGGCCGAATTCGACGCGCCGCTGGAACTGGAACACGGCGGCCGACTGCCGTCGGTGACGGTGGTCTACGAGACCTACGGGCACTTGAATCCGCAGCGAGACAACGCCGTGTTGGTCTGCCACGCCCTCTCGGGCGATTCCCACGTGGCGCAGCACGACGCCGACGACGACCCGGGCTGGTGGGACGTGGTCGTGGGGCCGGGCAAGCCGATCGATACCGACCACTATTTCGTGATCTGCCCCAACGTGCTCGGCGGCTGCCGTGGCACAACCGGCCCTAGCACCGTCAATCCCACGACGGGAAAGCCCTACGGCCCCGATTTTCCCGTGGTCACGGTAGGCGATATCGTTCGCGTGCAGCGGCGGTTGGTCGATTCGCTGGGCATCGAACGGCTGCGGACGGTCGTGGGCGGTTCGCTTGGCGGCCACATGGCGCTCGATTGGGCCACTCGCTACCCCGATCGGCTCGACGGTGCGGTGGCGGTGGCCACTTCCCCACGGCCAAGCAGCCAGGCAATCGCCTTCGACGTGATCGGGCGAAACGCCATCATGCGCGACCCGGACTATCGCGCCGGCCAGTATTACGAGGGCGGGCCGGGACCGTCGGTCGGACTCGCATTGGCCAGGATGCTGGGACACATCACGTACCTCTCGCACGAGGCGATGACGCAGAAGTTCGATGCGGCGCGCCTCCAGCCGCGCGACGTCCGCTCGCAATTCGAGACCAAGTTCTCCGTCGGGTCCTACCTGGCCTATCAGGGCGACCGCTTCGTCGACCGCTTCGACCCGAACAGCTATCTGACGTTGACGATGGCCATGGATCTGTTCGACCTGGGCGACACGCCGGAGGCGCTCACGGCGGCGTTTGCCCGATCGCAGTGCCGCTGGCTAGTGGTCAGTTTCTCCAGCGATTGGCTGTTTCCCGCGTTTCAATCGCTCGAGGTGGTCAACGCCCTGATCGCCGCGGAGAAGCCGGTCAGTTTCTGCAACGTGCAAAGCGACTGCGGCCACGATGCGTTTCTGTTGCCCAACGAGGTAGATCAGTACGGCGAGATGATCCGTTCGTTTCTGGCAAACGTGACCGACCGGCCCGGCGCGGACTCAACCGCCTGTTGCCAATCGCCGGACGCCGCCTGTTGCGAGGTCGGCGACGGCCGCCCCACGAGCATCTTCCGGGCGCCGCATCGCTTCGATTACGATTCGATCGTCGAGTTGATCCCGCCGGAGGACAGTGTGCTCGACCTTGGGTGCGGCAACGGATCGCTGCTATCGCGACTTCGCCAGAGTGGCCATCGACGGCTGATGGGGCTCGAACTCGACCAGGGGGCGATCCTGGCCGCGATCCGCCGCGGCTTCGACGTCGTGCAGGGCGACCTGAACGACGGCCTGAGCGCGTTTGGCGACGGGCAGTTCGACGTGGTCGTCCTCTCGCAAACGCTGCAAGCGGTGATCGACGTGCCGCGCGTGATCGACGAGATGTTGCGCGTGGGGCGCCGCGGCATCGTCAGCTTTCCGAATCTCGGCTATCGGCCGTGGCGAGACCAACTCTCCGACGAAGGCCGCGCACCGCACGTCGGTTTTGCGGTGGATTTCAACTGGTACGATACGCCGAACGTTCGCCAATTCACCATCGCCGACTTCGAGGATTTCTGCCGCCGCAAGGGCATCCGCGTCCACCGCCGCCTGGCCTTGAACACCGAATGGGACCGGCAGGTCGACGAGAATCCCAATCTCGACGCCGACGTGGCGATCATGGTGCTCAGCCTTGCCTAGCGTCCTCTTCCTCCCTCCTTGCAGCTTCCTTCGTGGGTGGCTGGGGCAAAGCGCAGCGGTGCCCCAGGTTGCCTGCATGCCGAACGCCTGGCAATTCACTGGGGCACCGCTGCGCTCTGCCCCAGCCACCCCACGCCCTGACCATGCAACTGACAAGACATGCCGCGATGAAGCGCTACAACTGCTGCAGAGCGGGCACGATCTCGGCCGTGGAGGCCTTCAGCGCGGGGAAGATCCCGGCCGCTAAGCCGATTGCCGGGCCGAGTGCGAGACCCAGCAGGGCCAGATCGAGCGACGGGGTGAAAGAGATCGTCACCGCGTCGGCCCCGATCGCCAGATCGCTAAAGGCGAGATACCCCATCGACAGGCTCACGCCAAGCAGGCCGCCGAGCGTGCCGATGATCGTGCTCTCGGCCAACACCAGGCCGAAGACGCGCGGGGCCGAGAAGCCGAGTGTCCGCAGCACGGCATGTTCGCGGATACGGTCGCCGGTGGCCATCACCGTGGTTGTGGTTACCAGCATCAACACCACGCCCAGGCACGCCAGGCCCAGGTAGTGGACCAGCCCGAGCAGCTCGCTCAGGTCGCCGAGGCTCTTGGCGTGGAAGGCGCTCTTCGATCGGGTTTCGGTTTCCACCTGTCGTCCGTGCAGGGCGTCGTCGATCGCGCGGCCGACATGATCGGGATCGGCGTCGGCGTTGAGCAACACCTCAAATTGGGTGACCGTTCCCACTTGATTGTCGCCGTGGCGACGTTGCAGGAACTCCAGGTGGGTATAGATGTGATTCTCTTCCGGCGCGTTTTCGTGGCACTCGTAGATGCCCGCCACGGACACCGTGTGGTCACCCAGAGTGAAACTCTCACCGACCTCGATGTCTCGGCGATTGGCGACCACCCGGCCGACCAGCGCGGCGTCGCGACGAGCCTCGAAGTCGGTAAAGCTGCCGTCGATCAACGTAAAGTCACGAGCCGATTGGATCTTCTCCGGCGGCACGCCGTAGAAGACGGCCACGTCGAGGCTTGCCCGGCAGTTGTTCGTGAAGACTTGAATCGGCACCACGTCGCGGACGCCGGGAATCTCCGCGATCGTCTCGGCGTAATCTTCCGGCAGCCGGCTGGTGCCGGGGCAAAACTTGTGTGCCTGGAAGACGATCAGCGTCTGCTTGGCGTCGCGTCGCCCCAGCAGGTTGTCGAGCCCCGCTTGGATCGAGCCGACGAAACAGAACACGAACAGCCCCACCGCCGTGCCGCTGAGAGTCAGCAGCGACCGGGTGCGATGTCGCCAGAGCGTCTTCAGCACAAAGGGGATCAGCTTGAACATCACGCCGGCTCCTGATACTTCACGCTGAGCCCGCTCGATTCACGCTCGATCAACCGTCCGTGGTCCAGCCGCAACCGCCGCTTGGCAATATCGGCCGCTTCGACGTCGTGGGTGACCATCAGCAGCGTGGTGCCGAGTTGGTCGTTTAGACGCACGAGCAGGTCGAGGATCTGGGCGGAGGTGTCCGCATCGAGGCTGCCGGTCGGTTCGTCGGCGACCACCACGGTCGGATCGGCGACGATCGCCCGGGCGATACCCACCCGCTGCGACTCGCCGCCGGAGAGCTGCCGCGGATAGTGCGTGGCCCGATCCAACAGCCCCACGGCGCCTAGGGCGATCTCGACCCGCTTGCGCCGCTCGGCCCGCGAGAAGGGCAGCAGCAACAGCGGCAGTTCCACGTTTTCATAAGCAGACAGCACGGGCATCAGGTTGTGCGTTTGGAAGACGTAGCCGATGTTCCGCGCCCGCCATTTGGCCAGGCGCGCCCGCGAGAGCCCGGTGATCAATTCGCCGCCCACCAGGATGCTCCCCGCGTCGGGCCGGTCGATGCCGGCAATCAGGTTCAGGAACGTCGACTTGCCCGTGCCGCTGGCGCCCATCAGCGAGAGGAACTCGCCTTGGTCGACGAGCAGGTCGACGCCGGCCAGCGGCCGGATCGTCTGATCGCCTTGGCGATAGGTCTTGGCCACGCCGCTTAGTTCAACCAGCGCCATCGATTCGATACTCCTGCACGAAAAAGGGGGACAGGCTACTTTTTGTTGCTCGTTGCTGCTCGGCTACGGGGTTTCTTCTTCGGCTTCGGTCCCCAGAGCCGTGTCTTCGCCGGTGATCTCGATCCGCTGCCCGTCCCGTAGGTCTGCCGGCGCGTTGGCGATCAGTTTGTCGGCCATCGACAGCCCGGAGGCGACCTCGATCAGCCGGCTGTTGCCGCGGCGGCCGGTGGTGATCGCCACGCGGCGGGCGACGCGGTCCCTTTGGTCGGCAATCCACACGAACGAGCCGTCCTCGTCCTGTTCGACCAACTGCTTGGGCACGTAGAGCTGCTCGACCTCGGCCGCCGCGGTTTCGCTCTCGGGCATTTCCGGGGCCAGGAACGTCACGTCGACGAGCATTTCCGGCTTGAACACCTCCGGCGGCGAATCGATCGCCACCTTCACTTCCAACGTGTTCTTCTGGATGTCGGCCAACGAACTGAGAAACAGGACCTCGCCCTCCAGCGGTTTGCCGACCGCGGGGCTCTCGATCAGCACCGGCTGCCCGGGCAGCACCTGCGGCAGGTCGTCGAAGCGGACGTCGACCCGAACCTGCAACTTTTCGGGCTGATACATGGTCACCACGGTGCTGCCGTCGCGATCTTCGTCGGCACTCATGCCCGGCACCAGCCGCGTGCCACGGCTGCCCCAGAGCCGATAGATCCGCCCGTCGACCGGCGCCCGCACGGTCATCCGCTCCAACTGTAGTTCGGCTTCTGCTCGGGCCACGTCGGCCTGTTCGATCCGGGCTTCGGCCGCCGTGACCTTGGCCCGGGCCTCCTCGTACTGCCGCGACTCCTCGGTCGCCAACTCGCGTTGCACCTTCAGCGCGTCGTAGCGCTGTGTCAGTGCGGAGATCTCGGCGGCCAGCGACACCTCTTGACGTTCGAGTTGCTCGACCAGCGCGGTGGCGGTGTCGAGCGCGCTGCGCGATTGCTCGAGGATTCGGCCGGCCACGGCGTCGCCGGCGCGGGCCTTACCGTCGTAATCGCCCTGGGCAAAGCGCCGCTGGGCCTCGGCGCTCCGCCTCTGGTAGGGAAGGTCTGCCAGCTTCGTTTCTGCGGCGGCCAGCTTCGCCCGGGCTTCGGCGAGTTGGGCGTCGAGATGCACCGGCTGATCGAGACGCACCTTGGCCGCGTCGCGGGTTGCCTCGGCCAGTTTGAGTTCGGCCGTGCGAAGCTTGACGTCGGCCACGCACGCCTTGAGCACCAACCGAGCGTCGTCGGCCACCAGCAGCGCCACCGGATCGCCCGCCTTGACCTGCTGATCTTCCACGACCAACAAGTCGTCGACGACTCCCGGAGCCAGTGCGGCCACGGCCACCTGACGAGGCCGCGGCTCGATCCACCCGGCCGCCTTGAACAACGGCGTGCCGGCCTGCTGCATTTCGGCCCGGGCCACGTGTACCGGCACCACCGTCACCGGAGTCCGCGGCAGCAGCGCGTCCTGGGCGGTCCAACCGACCACGGCCAGAAAACCGGCGATCAGCACGCCGGGCAACACGTAGCGCGCCAACACGTGTCGACGCGAAACGACCCGCTGCCCGGCCGGCGTTTCGCGCTTTACGGCCAGGTCACGGAGGTCAACGTCCGTTGCCATGGCACCATCTCCCATAGGTTCACCCCGTCCACCGCACACTCACTTCCGCACAAATACGCCCGTCGCCAGCAACGACACGTTGCCGGAATTGTTCAGCTTGGCTTTGCCTTGAACGACGACCGTTTCGAGTTCTTCCACTCCCAGCAAGCCCTTTGCGCCGCCGTCTAGGATTCGGCCTTCTTCGTCGACGACCTTGACGAGCACGCGGGACTCGGCCAGGTCGGGCTCGCAGCAGTAGTCCCACGGCGTATCGCAGCCGTCCTCGAGACACGGCTTCAGCGACGTGTCGACGATGTTGAAGGCAACCAAGTCCGCCACCCAGGGATCCACGTCGCCTCCGATGCGGCCGACGACCACGACGTCGTCGCCGTCGTTGGCTTCCTCGCGGAAAGCGCAGACCTCGACGGCACCCTCCGGTTCGTTCGTCAACAGGTAGGTTGCCGGGGCCGCGGCAGCCGGGCCGGTCTTGGTCGATTCGGACTGGGTGGCCGTGGTTCCGCCGCCGCATCCCGAGATCACCGCGACGACCAGGGTTGCGAACGTTCCATAACGTAAACCTGCAAGCATCACAAACTCCTTCTTGTTCATCGAATAGTTCAAACCGCATTCAGCCCGTCGACGACGGACATCCGCAACGCACGAATCGCCGGAGGCAGCGAGCCGAGCACACCCAACAGAACGCCGACAGACAGACCGACGAGCATCGCCACGCCGTCGATATGAAGTTGAAACGCCCCCATCGTGAAGCGCACCGCCATGCCGTTGACCAGCAGCAGCGCGATCGCCGCCGCCGCCAACGACGAAGCCAACGCCAGCAGCACGCCTTCCTGCACCAGGCTCAGTACGATCGCCCGCCGTGCAAAGCCGATCGTCTGCAACGTGGCCAGTTCCCGCACGCGGCCCACCACCGAGCCGTACATCGTGTTCAGCCCCGCAAAGACGCCGGCCGCCGCCACCAGCACCGCGACCAGCCAAGCCAGCATTCGCACCGGGCGATAGTCGCGCTGCAGCTTGCCGTAGTAGTCGGTTTCCCGGATCGTCGTGAGTTCCAGGTCGGACTGCCGTTCCTTACAGAACAGGTTGACTTCGGCGAACCGGGCGTCCGGACGAAGCGCTACGGCTACGATGCTCAGATCGGTACGCTCCATGGCCGTCTGCAGGTCGTCCAGGCGACACCAGATCTCCGAGCCGAATGCCGATCCGGCCGCCGAAAACTGACCGCTGATTCGCCAACGTTGGCCTTCCATTTCGATCGTCTCCCCCACGCCGACCTGACGCCGGTCGACCCCCAGTTTCGCGGCGGCCAGTCGCCCAACGAGCACTTCGCCGGGCCCCGGCCATTGCCCTTCGACGATCTGCACCTGACGCCGGACCAACAACGCCGCCGGTGTGACGCCGCGGAGCAGCGCGGTCGACGGCTCCGGATGGTCGCCGACCTGGACGATCGACGCCATGTACAACTCCGGCGAGGCGTACTTCCGCCCGAATCGACGCCGGATGCCCTCGAGGTTGGCGGTCAGTTCGTCGGCCGACCGCATGGGGATCGAGGAATACTCCAGGTTTTCGCCCATCCCCATCCCAAAGACGATCGCCACGCGCGGGTCGCCGCTGGCCGACAGCGAACGGTCGAGCCCGCGAATGAAACCCAACGTGACGAAGACCAGCACGATCACCGTAGTCAGGCCGACGAACGTCAGCCCGCTGCGCAGCGGACGGCGCAGCAGATTGCGAACCGCAAACTCCCACGGCAATCGTCGGAAGAGCAACACCGAAGTCACCTCCCGTGGGTGCACCACGAGAACGTCAAGGATCGAACAAAGAAGAAACGGCCCGAAAGAAATGCCGCCACGTCGGCGCGGCAGGGGCAGGCCGCTAGCAGAGGAGCGAGCAGATCAGCGCACGCAGCGATCGGCCGTCGGGCGCGAGCGGTGCTCGGTCGTGGTCAGAATCTGTCCGAGAAAGTGCCCGCAGCGAATCGATCGGCTCGGCCGGCGCCAATCCTGAAAACGGAAGCACCGCCGGCGGCTGTACGTCGGCGGCCGCCTCGATCAACGCCCCAGAGCAGACGCAGCTATACCCCTTGCTCTTACACGGGCAGTCACACGGCAGCGGAGGGGATGGCGGCGTGGGAACGGACGTATTGGTCCCGGCCCGGCAGCAATCGCCACAGCCGGACGACGACTCGGCCGCCGGTTCAACGCGCGTGTCGGCCATCACGGCCAATGCCCGGCAAACCACCGGACACGTCGCCACCATCACGCCGAGCAACAGACAAACCGCGGCTTTGAACATCGAAGACCACCCTGCAAGGGGACTCACAACCAGCCCCTCTATTCTAGGTGTCTTATCCGATGCAGTCAATCTCAAGAATCCGGCCGCGTTCGGCGAAATACACTACCTGTAGCGTCGGGTTTCAACGCGTTGCTGCCTGCAAACTACCGCTGAGCAGTTTCCCTTCCAGCACGACCACGCTCTGGCGAAGCTCGCGCACCGAACGCAAGTAGGCCAGGTTCGCTTGAAAGAACGTGCGTTGGGCCGTTAGCAGCGTCAGATAGTCGAGTTGGCCTTCGGCGTACGCGCCCTGCACCAGCCGCAGCGATTCTTCCGCCCGGGGCAGAATCTCCCGAGAGTATCGCCGCACCTGCTGCCGGGCGTTGTCGTATCGGCGGAGTTCCGAGGCCAGCCTATCCTCCAGGCTCAGCTCGATACGGCGGAGTTCCGCACAGGCCGCCGACCATTCCGACCTCGTCCGCCGGATGTTGCCCTGGTTGCGGTCGAGCCAGGGGATAGGAAAGCCAACCTGCACGTTGACCGTGTCGTCGCCGGTGGGGTTGTCGTGGCGGGCGACCATCATCAGGTCGACGTCGGGGATCCGCTGGCGATAAGCACGGTCGACCGCCGCACGGCTCTGACGGATGGCCGCCCTGGCCGCCGCCAACTCCGGGTGATCGTCGAGCGCGGTCTGGCGGGCAGTCTCCCACGTGTACTCGGGCGCGTCCTGCTCGATGTCGCCGATGACCGGACACAGTGCCGGGATCTCCGTGCCCACGACGGCGCCCAGCCGCCGCCACGCCTCAACGTGGTCGTTGCGGGCGTTGTCGTGAAGGATGCGGGCCTGTTCGGCCTCGATTTCCGCTTGCAGGAAGTCGGGCCGCCCGATCAGTTCGCCGCCGAGCAGCTTCGAACTGGCCCGCACGGACTCTTCGCCCACGTGGACCAACTCGGCGGCTAACTCGACCTCGCGTTGGGCGACCAGCACGTCGAAGAATCGCACCCGGACGTCGTCGAGCACACGGCCGCGAACGGCCTCGAGGTCTGCCGCGGCTCGTTCGACTTCCCGAGCGGCAACGGCGCGGTCGAGCCGCCGCTTTCCGCCGGTGATGATCTTCTGGGATACGAAGCCGCCCTGTTTGCCGGCCGTATCGCGGATGCCAATCTCCCCAGCCGAATAGCCGACGACCGTGTTGGGATATAGCCCGGCTTGAATCCAACCACCGCGAGCGGCCTCGACCCGAGCGCACGCGGCGGCCAGCGTGGGATTGTGGCGCAGGGCGAGACCCTCGAAGTCCTCCAACGTCATGCTCGAATGGACTTCTGGTGGCTCGGAAGGGGGCATCTCGGCGGGGGGAGAATCCAGGCCGCGGGCCACATGCGGAGGCCGTTCCGCTGTGGCCGTGGGATGCGCTTCGACGTGGGCGGCCGACCGCACCGAAGCGTCCGTCGTCGACGGCCCCCCGTGCCGCACGCGCTCATCCAACACGTCTGGCCGGGCGCGCTCGGCACGCGGCGACACCTCCCTGGGCGTCGCCCGACACCCGACCGTAGCGAGAACGCCCAGCACTATCGTCCAGCGAAGCACGGATCCCCCCAGCAATCACATCTGGCAGCAGCTTGCCCGCCAACGCGGGCGCGCCCAATCAGAGCGCACCACGCCACTTGATGTTATCGGCTGCACCGAACGTACCGGATAAGCCGAAAACAGCGATTGCAGCGATCGTGCCGAACCGCACTCGTTCCCGCTATTCCGGTGGGCCCGTTTTCGACTCGAACCACTCGTGTTCCGGACGCGCGAGGATCTCGGTGATGATCGCCTCGACGGCGTCGGCGCCCTCGGTGTTGCCGTCGGCTCGGGCGTGTTCGATCATCTCGCGGGCCTGCGGGATGAGTTCCTGGTAGAAACGTTCGGCAAATTCGTAGCTGCCGTGCCAGTGGGCGTAGTCGGGGGCCATCATCGACGCCCCGTGACGTCCGCGGCGGCCTTCGTGGTGCCAGAGATAGAACCAGGTCCATTCGATCTCTTCGTCGAACGACATCGCGGTCCGCAGGTTGTTGACTTCCAGAGCCTTCATGATGGCCACGCCCGGCTTAGCGAACTTCTCGTTGTAGAGCACGATGTAGTTGTTGTATTGCTCGTAGAAGGCGTTGACGTAGTCCGGCGTGTGGCAGTGGGAGCAGACGTTCTTCATCCGCTCGCGCTTCTCGTCGGCCGTGTCATGAATCAACTCCGCCCGCTTCTGCGGGTCGGCTTCCTTCACCGCGTTTCCGCCCTCGTCGGTGTCCATCACCAGGCTCACCGGTGGGCGGTTGTTCCAGGTCAGTCGCAACCCCGGATCGTGCGTGATCTTCCGGTCACGGGTGTTGGCCGACATGTGGCAAGTCGCGCAGGTCGGGGCCTGCGTGTAATCTTCGCCGAGCACCCAATGCTGGGAGTCGAGGTTCATCTTGTCCTTCAGGTCGCGATAGGCGATGCCGTGCTTCGACTCTTCGAAGATCTCCTTCTGCGGGTGGTCGGGCCCCAAGTGGCACTTGCCGCAGTTTTCCGGTTGCCGGGCGCGGCGAGGCGAGAAGTCGTGGCGCGAGTGACAGGCGGTGCAAGAGCCTCGCGAGCCATCGAGATTCAAACGCCCGATGCCCGTGTTCGGCCAGGTTGCCCGGACGAACAGCGGCTTGCCTTCTTCGTTGCGTACCAGTTGCTTCGAGGCTTGCTCCCGCAGCGCCGTGGTGAGGAACTCGGCTTCCTTCTCGGTCAACTCGGCGGCGGTCAACCGGACTTCCTTCGTGTAGTCCTGCAGCATTTCCTTTTCTTCGTCGCTGAGGTTGCCTTCGGTGTCGCCGGGCGTGAGGTCGTCGATGTTGACCGACCCGCCGCCGGTCGTTTGAAAGGCGACCTTGCTGCCGTGGCACTGCTGGCAGCCGGTAGCGGCGAACGACAGGCCGTGGACCTCGGTGATCTTGCTGCCGGGGATCTCGCCGCGGACCGCAAAGGGCGTTTGGCTGCCCTCGACGATCTCGGCCAGGAAGTTGTCCTTCGAGTGGAGGATGTTGCCGCCCTTGGCGTGGTGGCTGTCGGTGAACTCGAGGAATTCGGGCTCGTGACAGCGGCCGCAATCGGATGGCGTGACCAACGTCGAGATGCGGGAACCGCGATGCTTATAGGCGTCGATGTCGCCTTCCTCGGCCTTGTGGCAATCATAGCAGGAGACGCCCTTCTCGGCGTGCGTACTGCCTTCCCACTGGACCACGACGCCTGGGGTCTCTTGGCGGTGGCAATCGACACAGGCTTCCGATTCCGGCGGCGGGGCAGGATGCGAGGCTATCAACCCGGCCTCTTGCTGCTTGCGGACGATCTCCATCCACTGGGCCAGCAACAGCGAGCCGAGAAAAACGGCTCCCAAAACGGCGATCACGATACGTTTCGCTTGCAGAGACATGTCTTAGTCCTTTAGTTCTCCAACCCGATAGAGACGCCTAGTGTGCGACAATCGCTTCCCAAACGGTCAGACCGACGATGGCCAACGACACGACCACACCGATCCAGACGCTAATATCCTCCCGCCGCGTAAACCGCCGAATCGCCGCGTCGATCCACGGCCAAACGAACATCGCGCAGACGATCAACCCCATACTCAACACGGCAAACGTCACCGAAAACAGCTTCAGCCAGCGGAACGTGGCGAAGAAGAACCACTCCGGCTTGATCACCTCCGGCGTGTTCAGCGGATCGGCACGCGGCCCCAGCCCTGCCGGGTAAATCGTGGCCAATGCGCTGAGCACAACCATCAGAAACAACCCGATGATCAGCTCCGTGTAAAGGTGATCCGGAAAGAAGTCGAAGTGTTTCGGGCCTTCTTCCGGTTCGCCTTCGAATTTCATCTCGGTGATCCCTTGCAGGCGGATCAACGTGATGTGGACGACCAGCAACAGCACCACGCAGCCTGGCAGCACGGCCGCATGCAGTACGTAGAGCCGCGGCAGCGTGCGCGAGGAATAGGCCTCGCCGCCGAGCATCAGATGGGCCAGCGTATCGCCCACCAGCGGCACGGTCTTGCAGATATTGGCCCCCACCGTGGCGCCCCAGTAGCTGAGTTGCTCGAATACCAGGCTATAGCCGGTAAAGCCGAGGCCCAGCGTACACAACAGCAGGCACATCCCCACCATCCAGTTGACCTCGCGCGGGGCACGATAGGCTGCGGTGAAGTAGACCCGCGTCTGATGCAGGATCACCGCGGCAATCATCAGCGTGGCCGCCCATTTGTGCATGCTGCGGAAATACCAGCCGAAGGTGACTTCGTTGGTGATGTAGTTGACCGAGCCGTAGGCGGCCTCGGCCGTCGGCTGGTAGTAGAAGGCCATCATGATGCCGGTGACCACCTGAACCACGAACAGGTAGGCAGGCGTTCCGCCCAGGCAGAACCACCAGTGTTTCAGGTGGTTGGGAACCGGCTCGTTGGTCAATGCACGCAACTGCTCGCCACTGATCGGCACCCGCGTGCTGAACCATCGTCGCAGTGCTTCCATCATGCATCCTCCGGTGAGACCAAACCCACGACCGGCACCTCGATAAACAACATGCCGTCTTGGACGTCGAGTTCATAGCCGGCCAGCGATTGACCGGCCGACGCGGGCGGCCCCGAAACGGGCTTCCCCTGTGGGTCGAACACACCGTTATGGCAGGGGCAGAAGAAGCGATTGTTGTGCGGTTCCCAGTGGACTTGGCAACCGAGATGCGGACAAACGCTCGACAGCGCCACGAAATCCTCTTTCACGCCCGCGTTGGCTTGCCGGGCAATCAGGATCCGGATGCCCGTCGGCCCCGTATAACTCAGCGAATCGCCGACCTCCATCGCCGCCATTTCCGTGACGAACCGCCAGGCCTTGTTCTTCGAGCCGGTCGGGTAAAGGTAGAGGTATCGTCCGGCGAAGCACGCCAGCGTTCCGTAGCCGGCGATCAGCCCACCGGCCATGGCCACCGTCGAGAAGAACTCCCGACGCTCGACCTCTTTGCTCTGTCCGTCGCGAATTTCTCCGCCGCGGTCTTCCGCGTCCTGGCCAGGGTCCTGGCCCGCATTCTGGCCCGGTTCGGGCGTTTTGTCTTCGATCTCGGCCATCGACAACTCCTTACTTCAGGCGTCCGCCTGCGGACGCTCCAACGTAACCGGCAGATTGAGGCTGTGGGCCAGTTCGGACAATGTCGTCTTGCCCAGATACTCGCAAACCTGCCGGTGAATCGACTGGATCGTAGCCCCCAGAATGCAGCTCTTCCCGCCGCAAGCCGGCGCGTCCGAAAGACAAGCGGTTCGCCCGACCGGTCCCTCCACGGCCTCGTATATCTCCAGTAGCGTAATCTCCTCGGCCGGCCTGTCCAGTAGGAACCCCCCTTGGGGACCACGAATCGAATCCACCAGACCAACTCTCGCCAAACGCTGCATCACTTTGGCCAGATGGTGCCCGGAAGCCGACAGCGTCTCAGCGATCTCCTGGTTCGTAAAACGCTGTGAGTGGTGCTTCGCCAATAAGGCCATCGTGTGTAGGCCCAAGGACGCCGCCTCCGAGATGTTCACGAAACCGGGCATGGTCCGAGCTACGCCTTTGAGTATTACCTGGATACTGGTACTAGAATACTGTTTTTACGGATCTCGTCAACCCCTTGCCGTCGCGCCCGCAGGAATCCACCGTAAGTCGTCTGCAAACAAAGCCTTAGGAGATCCCGCAAAGTGGAGTTTGCGCCTGCTGCCACATATTTCACCACAGATTTGACCCAAATCAAGGCTCTCTCTTCCGGCTCGCCGTATCCTGTACTGAACGGGGGCCGATCCGGGGCGAGCGATACTTGGGCCAAGCAACAAGTCATTAAGGGTCAATCAACACCACCTTAACGAACCGTTTTCATGCGCAGGCGGACTGCCCGGAAGCGGACCCTCGGAGGACATCATGGCGGTACGCCAGATCGTGAAGATCGACGAAGAGAAATGCGATGGTTGCGGACAGTGCATCATCGATTGTGCGGAAGGGGCCTTGCAGATCATCGACGGCAAAGCCCGGCTGATCAAGGAGAGCTACTGCGACGGGCTTGGGGCGTGTCTTGGTGGATGCCCCACCGGCGCACTGACCATCGAAGAGCGCGACGCCAACGAATTCGATGAGCAAGCCGTTCAGCAGCATCTGGCCCGGGCGGAAGAGCAACCGCCAGCGCAGCCCGAGTTGCCGTGCGGCTGTCCGGGTTCGGCCGTGCGTCAGATGGAGCAGCCGGCGGCGAGTCCCGCGCGCCGCGGCGGCGAAGCGTCGCAGCTTCGACACTGGCCGGTGCAACTGACGTTGGTGCCGCCGAATGCCCCGTTTCTCCAAGGTGTCGACCTGCTGTTGGCGGCCGATTGTGTGCCTTTTGCGTTGCCGGATTTCCACGCCAGATTCTTGCAGGGCCGATCCGTGCTGGTCGGGTGTCCGAAGCTCGACAACCCACAGGCCTACGTCGAGAAGCTCACCGCGATTCTACAACAATCCTCGATACGCAGCCTGACGGTGATCCACATGGAGGTGCCCTGTTGCACCGGATTGTGGAAGATTGCCGAAATGGCGGTGGAGGCGTCCGGCGCTGAGGTGCCGGTCGAAGAAGTTACCGTGAGCGTTGACGGTCGCGTACTTACCGCGCAGAATGGAGCGGGCGGACACGTGCCGTTGGCGCAGGTCAAATTGACGTGACTGCCGCTTTCCCGTTCGACGATACGGCCCGTTTAGCCGCCGGCACGGCGGCGTGGCGCTGCAGGGAGTACGCCGCCGTGCCGGCGGCGGCTAAACGGCAAATACTCGGCGACTACCAGGAGACCGCTCGTGCAACTGACGATCCACTATTTCGCCCAGGTCCGCCAGGCGGCGGGCGTCGAGTCGGAGCAACTCGCGCTGGACGACGGCGTCGACGTCCCCGCCGTATTGACGGAATTGGCTGCGCGCCACGGCGACGACTTTCGTGCCCTGGTGTTGGATCCGCAGGGAGGCGTGCGCCCCAGTCTGGTGACGCTCGTCAACGGCGTGCCGGCTCCCCATGGAAAAGGGCAGGCGCTGTCCGACGGCGATGAGATTTCGTTGCTCAGCGCCATTGCAGGCGGCTAGCAGCCCGTTGGAGAATGGCGAGACTGGGTGCCACTGCTGGCTTGCCCAGCAGTGCAGAGTTGAAACTAACGCAAAAACACTGCTGGGCAAGCCAGCAGTGGCACCCGAATTCTCAAACTCCTACTTCTTCAACAGGCGGATAGACCGGCAAAGGAACACCGAGAGATGTCGCAACTTACCGATCACGAACGGGCGGTCTACGAGTGGCAAATGTGGGTGCCGGAATTTGGCGAGGCCGGCCAGGAAAAGCTCAAGGCGGCGACGGCGCTGGTCAGCCGTTGCGGCGGGCTGGGCAGCCCGTTGAGCTATAGCTTGGCCGCCGCAGGCATCGGCAAATTGGTGATCGCTCACGGAGGAAACGTCAAGCCCAGCGATCTGAACCGGCAGATCACCATGACACACGATTGGTTGGGCAAGCCGCGAGCCGAGAGCGCCGCGATCCGCCTGCGGGAACTCAATCCGCGGCTGGAGGTCGAGGCCGTCAGCGAGAACGTCAACGATGACAACGCGGCCGATCTGGTCGCCAAGGCCGACATCGTCTTCGACTGTGCCCCGCTGTTCAGCGAGCGCTTTGCGATGAACCGTGAGTGCGTGCGGCAAGGCGTGCCGCTGGTCGAGGCGGCCATGTTCGACATGGAAGGACAAGTCACCACGATCATCCCCGGCCAGTCGCCCTGCCTGGCGTGCTTGTATTCCGAGGACCCGCCGCGTTGG
Source organism: uncultured Planctomycetaceae bacterium (assembly GCA_964472545.1). Classification (GTDB taxonomy): domain Bacteria; phylum Planctomycetota; class Planctomycetia; order Pirellulales; family Thermoguttaceae; genus CAYYNP01. The sequence goes on from CAYYNP010000058.1 coordinate 22,392, forward strand.
AAGCGGCAGTTCCCGGTCTTCGGTGCGGTTTCGGCACTGGCGGGATCGATCGCTGCGTTGGAGGGTATCAAGGTGCTGGCCGGCTTCGGCGAGACGCTGGCGGGCACGTTGCTCTACTACGACGCCCGCAAGATGAGCTTCCAACGCATCCCCATCGCCCGGCGCCCGGACTGCCCAGTGTGCGGCGACCTGTAGAATCCGCCCGGGGCTTTCACGAGGTTCGACAGCATGAACGCGCCACGATGTCCCGGTCAGGACATGCGTTACTGGACGCCGGAAGACGTGACCGAGGTCAATTGCCCCTACTGCAAGGCCGAGGTCGAGTTCTTCAAAGACGAGTCGTCGCTGCGTTGCGGTTCGTGTGGGCGGCGGGTGCGCAATCCGAAGATCGATCTCGGCTGTGCCAAGTGGTGCGCGTTTGCCAAGGACTGTTTGGGAGCTTTGGAGGAGATGTCCGACGAGGTGGCCTCGCTCTGCGATCGGCTGATCGCCGAGATGCGGACGACCTTCGGCGCCGACGAGCGGCGAATCCGGCACGCGCTGAAGGTGCTCAACTATGCCGAGACGATCCAGGCGGCCGAAGGCGGCGACCCGCTGACCGTCAAGGCGGCCGCAATTCTCCACGACATCGGCATCCAGGAAGCCGAGCGCAAGCACGGTTCGTCGGCCGGACGCTTTCAGGAGATCGAAGGCCCGCCGATCGCCCGGGCGATTCTCGAAAAGCACGGTATCGCGGAGGAAATGACCGAGCACGTCTGCCGCATCGTCGGCTCGCACCACAGCGCCGGCGACGTCGACACGCCCGAGTTTCGCATCGTCTGGGACGCCGACTGGCTGGTCAACCTGCCCGAAGAACACGCCGGCGCCGACCGCGAGAAGTTGGCGGCCATCATCGGTCGTGTGTTCAAAACGGACACGGGCCGCAAGCTGGCTGAACAACTGTTGCCGTAAGTGGAAGCGGGTGGCTGGGGTCGAGGTGCGAGGAACGAGCACCGAGCCCCCAGTTCTGTCTCCCAGCGCGCTCGTCTGGGGGCTACGCACTCGTGCCTCGTGCTTCGACCCCAGCCACCCCAACACGCGGTTCGTCCCCCTGCGCAAGGCACGTGGCCAAATACGCCCGCGCACGGTTGATCTCACCGGTCACCCCGGCCACCGTTTCGAGAATCGGAATCCCCCGCGGCACCGGGTGCATGAAGATCTCGGTCAGGCCGGCGTAGTCGATTTTCTTGAGCGACGCCAACAGCGGCGAAAAATCGAGCTTCCCGCGGCCGGGCATCTGCTCAAGCTCTTGGGCCTTGGGCAACTTCTTCATGCAGCCCTGGCCGTGCTGCCAGGCGTAGAAGTGGACCAACTTCGGGCCGAGGTCTTCGATCAGCCGGGAAAGCAACTTCTCGTCCTGCGGCAGGTGATACGGGGCCAATGCAATACCGAGCCTCGGCGACGTGGCGGCTTCGGCCAGGTAGCGCATCGAGTCGGGCGTGTGGATCAGGGCGTTGGCGTGGTTTTCGATGCCGATGGTCACGCCGGTCGCCTCAGCGACCTCCAGGTGCGGCTTCATTTGCTCTACAAAGTGGGCGACGGCCCGGCGGCACTCGGCCCCGGTGAGGTTCTTCGGGCCGTGGCTGCCGGTGACGATCAACCGCCCGCCAAACTTGGCCACCACCCGCATCTCGTCCTTTAGGCTGAACGGACCCAAGTCGTATCGTGTGGTCATCGCCAAACGGACGCGATGCCGGCGCAATAACGCGGCAAACGCCTCGTGGCCCATGGCGTCCATCTGCTCCCGCTGGTCGGCGTGATGACGCGGCCAGAGATCGATCGATTCGGCGCCGGTCTTGCGAACCTCGGGCAGAATCTCGGCCAACCTCAGCTTGCCGTACATACTCGAAGCCAACGCGTAACGCAGGCTGAACGGCCGTGGTGATTCGGCGCCGCACAACAAACGCCCGAAGCCCAACCCCGCCATTCCGGCCGCTACCGCTCCGCACGCCCGGCGTCGGTCCATGCACAGCTCACCCATCGGCGGACTCCTTCAACAGACCGATGAAGTTCTTCAATAGCAGCGTATTGTCGTGGTAAGTCCGGGCGGTGACCAGGTTGCCGTCGACGACACACGCCTGATCGACGTACGTGGCGCCGCCTTGCTGGGCGTCCATGGCACACTTGGCCACCGTGGTCACCGTACGGCCGCGAATGCAGTCGGCGGCGGTGAGGATTTCGATCCCGTGGCAGAGCGTGGCCACCGGCTTGCCGGCCTCGAAGAAGTGACGCGTGGCCCGCAACAGGTCCTCGTCGTAGCGAAGATACTCCGGCGCCCGGCCTCCGGAGACGAACAACCCGGCGAATTCCGTGGCGTCGACGTCGCGAAAGGCCACGGCCGCCTGAATGTGATAGCCGGGGCGTTCCTGGGTGATGTCCCAGGGCGGCTCGCCGGAGGGAGGGATCTCGTGCAACACCTGGTGATAGAGCCGGACTTCCGGGCCGGCCACGACCACCTCGAACCCGTCTTCCGGCAGGCGGTAGAAGGCGTACATCGTGTCGAGCACTTCCGTGGCGTCGCCCAGCGGCATGAGGATCTTGGGCATGGCAATCGGGTCCTTTTCGGTTGGGGATCGTGTATTGCAGATCGAACGGTCGACGGTCTCGTTCGACTCCGAAGCCCATTATGCGGGCCGGGGCCGGAAGTGCAAGTTCGTGCGGTCCGTGGGAGGCTGCGCGGCCGAGGCAAAGCCTGCGGAATATCCGAGTTGCTCCGACGAGCATAGCACGGCGGACCTTTCCGGCTCACGTTTGCAGCAATTGCGACTTCTTGGCGCGACGCGATCACGTATTCCACCCAATTCCCAGGAGGCGCGGGGAACCCCTTTTTCCAACTTGCCCCATGTGCCGATGACACTTGTGGTTGACCACACCGGGTTGACCAGACTGGGCGGCAGGAGGCCGACGCCGGCGACAGGAGGTTGCGACGATGCGGATCAAACCCAAGGCAAAGCATGTGCGCCGGCTGGTAGTCGAGGCGTTCGAGGCCTTCGGTGGGCAAGAACTGGGGCCGCTCGATCTGGAAGAGACGCTCCTGATCGACGCCGGCCGTTGCGCCGCCCGATCGTATCGCGCCGGGCCGCTGATGGCCATGTGGCTGGTCGACGTGGGCGTGGTGCAGTTCTACGACGCCGAAGGCAACATGCTCGCCACACGCGATTTCTGCTGCGATCCTCAGCCGATGCGAAAGGCGGCCTAAGCGGGAGTTGACAGTGCTTGCACGGTGTATAGTAGGCGTCTCGCTCCGCGAGACAGCCACATCTCGCGGAGCCACATCTCGCGGAGCGAGATGGCTACTGTGCAAGCATGATGCTGTTCCGCTTAGCGGCTTTCGGCCGCCTCGGACGACACATCAGGCAACGGCTTGACGATCTCGCCGTAGAGCTCCGGCCGGCGTTGCTGGAAGTTGCGGCTGTGTCGGCGCGCGTGCCGCACTCCGGCCAGGTTGATCGTGGCCGTGATGTAGCGTTCACCCTTCTCGGGGCAATGCGCGAGGATTCGCGTCGGCCAGTCGCCGATCATGGTGCCGGCGCCGTAGGCCTGGTTCGTCGCCACCACCGCCACGTGGTTGCGGAACATGGCCGATCGGACGAGAAAGTCCTCCACACTGCCCCCTCGGCCGTTGATCCACACGATCACCTCCGCCCCTTTGAGCGAAAGGACTCGAAAACTCTCGGGAAACCAGCCGTCGTAACAGGTGAGGATGCCGATGGTGCCGAAATCGAGGTCGAAGACCGGGAGGTTGTCGCCGCGCTTCATGATCCATTCGGGATCGTTCTTGACGAACCACGCGTTGTCTTTGCCCTGCGGCGGACGGGCCCAGGCCGGCTCGCCCTCGTAGCGATCGACCGCCGCGTGGGTCTTGTAATACTTGCCGGCGATCTTGCCACCGCGGTCGAATAACAGCGCGGCGTTGGCAAACGTGCCGTCGCGATCGACCTCCCAGCAACCGACAATCACGTAGATGCCATTCTTCGCCGCCGCTCGAGCGATCCGCTCGGTTGCCGGGCAGGGGATGGGAATTCGCCCCAGGATATACTCCGGGAAGACCACGAGTTGGGCGCCGTCTTCGCCCGCTCGATCGATGTAGCGGACCACCGCTTCGCTCGGTTCGTAGCCGGGCCGGGGCACATCGGTCTTGTCGTAGCCGAGGATTTGCACTGCGGCCACTTTCACGCGAGCAGGCCTCTCGGGCGTCGCTTCGGCGCTTCGGGCACACGGCAAGTTAGCGCTGACGACGGTAGCCCCAATAGCCGTCGCGCAAATGAGGATAAGCAGCTTCATCTTCCAGGCTCCGTGGTTCCGGGTTGTCTTGATGTTGTCTCGATCGTGCAACGGCCGATATTCTACCGTACGGCGGTACCGGGCGACAGCTAAGTCTTCCCAGCGGATTGCAGCATCCGCGCCTTTGGTGGACAATGGAAGCGGTGGGCGTCGACTCCCATCCGCGTTTGAAATCCCCTTACATGGAGCGTAATCGATGATCCGACACAGATGCCGCAGTCTTTGCACACTGCTGCTCGCCGTTCTCTGGGCCTCGGCCTTCGACCGCGCGAATGCCGAGGACGCCGAGCCGCTGCCGTTCGCCGCCGGCAGCACGACGTTGGTCGTGCTGCCCGACACGGAGGTCTACACCAACAAGAATCCCCACCTCATGCGGGCACAGATTGAGTGGATCAACGAGCATCGCGTCGCGCGGAAAATCGCCTACATCCTCCATGTGGGCGACGTGACCAACCGCAACACCGATCGCGAATGGCAGGTCGCACGCGACTGCTTCGACATGCTCGGCGGCAAAGTGCCCTTCATCTTGGCCGCCGGCAACCACGACTACGACGGCACGCCCGGCCGGCTGAGCTACATGAACGAGTATTTTGACACGGACGAGATGAAGCCCTGGGGCACGTTCGGCGGCCAATACGAGCCGGGGAAGCTGGAGAACCAGTTTCACCTGATGGAAATCCAAGGCCGCAAGTGGATCGTCGTGTCGTTGGAGACCGGCCCACGCAACGCCGTGATCGACTGGGCCAACAAGGTGCTGGCCGAACACAAAGACCGCCTGGCGATCGTGCTGACACACGCGTATCTCTACTACGGCAACCAGCGATACGATCATCTCCAAGGCGGGCAACGCGCCAGCCCTTACGGTTTCTACGGCGAAGGGGCCGACGGCCAGCAACTTTGGGACCAGCTTGTCCGAAAGCACGCCAACGTGATGATGGTGATCTGTGGCCACCTTTCCTCCGGCTACGTGGGCTACCGGACCGACGAGGGCGACTACGGAAACGTCGTACACCAGATGATGTGCGACTACGAAAAGATGTCCGGCGGCGGCATGGGGTTCCTGCGGCTGTTGGAGTTTCTGCCCGACGGCAAGACGGTGCAAGTGCGAACGTACTCGCCGGTGACCAAGGGGACCAATCCCCGCGACGCGAAACTGGAAGAGTTCGCATTCGTACTCAAGGCGGCCGATCGCGAAACGCCGCGGGAGGTCTCCACGCCGCTCGACCCGCCGCTGAAGAAACCGATCGCGCGCTATAGCTTCGGCGGCAGCGGCGGCCATGGGGCCAAGGTCCTCGACTCGATCGGCGACGCTCACGGCGTGTTACGCAGTGAAACGGGACGCTCGAAACTCGACGGCAGCGGCCGGCTGGTGCTGGCCGGCAACGACGCCCAGGACGGCTACGTCGACCTGCCGCCGCGTCGGCTGACCGGCCTGACCGACGTGAGCGTCGAGTTCTGGTTCACGCCGGGCGCCGAGCAATACAACTGGAACAGCGTCTGGCGTCTGGGCGACGGAGGCGGTGATTTTTTCTGGTACACGTTCCGCACCTTGAGCGTCCATCGGGCCGAGATCGCCGTGGGCGGCGACAACGAGGACATCCAACGCAAAGGCGTACCGGCCGCGGCGGGTAAGCCGATGCACGCGGTGGTGAGCTACGACCGCGACGGCGCCGACGGCAAGCCGTTGCTGCGGTGTTTCTACGACGGCGAGTTGGCCGGCCGGCTGACGGTGAGCAAGTTGCTGGTTGACGTCGACGACACCCAAAACCGCCTCGGACCGATCGCCGGCACGTTCGACGAACTGCGGATCTACGATTATCCGCTTGGTCCGACCGCCGTGCGCCGGAGTTTCGAGGCGGGGCCCGACGTACTGCCGGCCGACTAGGGCGTCTCCGCCGACTTCCGAGCCTGGATCGCTCCGTGCGTGGCCGCCACGCGGAAGTGTTTTGGCAACTCGGCCTTGCCCACGCTCTGGTAGATCGCGGCGGCCTCGCTGCGTTCTCCGGCGGCCAAGAGCGATTCGGCACACCCCAGGCACGCGTCCGCAACCGCCGGCCGCAGCGCCGCGGGGGCCTTGGTCAACGCGCCGGTGAGGTACTCGACGGCCTCGGGTGTGGCAAGTCGCCCCAGGCTCCGGGCGGCGGCCTGAGCGACCAGCGGGTCCTCGTTGTGTAGCATGTGCGTCAGCGGTTCGACCGCTTTCGGGTCGCGGCGGACTCCGATACTGCCGATCACACCGACCAGCAACCGGCCTTCGAGCTTGTCCAGGGCCGCCAACAGCGCCGCGTCGACCGACGGGTCGGCGATCGGCTCCATCGCGTAACGGGCCATGTGGGCCAGCTTCTCGTCGCCCAACAGCGCGGCCAGCGTAGGCACGGCCTCTTTGGTACCCACGATCGCCAGGCGGCGGCAGGCGTCCATCTTCTCTTTCAGTTCGGCATTCGACTTCAATACGGCGACCGCCTCGGCGGGCGTTTTCGGTTCTGCCATGGTGGTTCTCCCTAAAATGTTCTCGTTGTTCGCTACTGGATCCACGGCTCGCGCTGCGCACGCGAACGGTACCGGTTGGCCTCGTCGTCGCCGAGAAACTCCTCGTTGACCGGGTCGTACTTCAGGTCGCGTTTGAGCCACATGCAGATATTGGCCGCATGCACCGTGGTCATCGAACGCCGCATCACCTCCGGATTGGCCACCGTGAGCCGACGCGACTTGATCGAGTCGAAGTAGTCGCGCACATGGCTCTGCGGATGGTTCGTACGGGCGACGTAGTCCTCGACGATCTTGGTCGCGTCGGCCAAGAGGGCATCCGAAGAGACCTCGGGCCTCGCGTAACCGTCGGCCACGGCGACCCAGCCTTCGGTGCCTTCGTAACGCACACCACACGAGCCGCGCCAGTACTGGTTTCCGCGGTGCAGGGTCATCTTGATGCCGTTGGCAAACTTGGTGACCATGCCGTCGCCGGTGGGGTTGTTGACGTAGCCGTACTCGACGGCAGCCGTGTCGCCGGCGCCGATGGCCACTTGGCATTGGGCGAACGTATGGGCGCCCCATTCGCCGATGCAACTCGTGTGGAAATCGTAGTGCCCCCGCCAACCGCCCCGAACGTAGGCCGGGTTGTACGGCCGCCAGGGGCACGGGCCGAGCCACGCGTCCCAGTCGACCTCGTCCTTCGACGGCTCCGGTTCGGCCGGCAGCCAGTCGTGACGCATTTCGGCGGCGTCCCAAGGGGCGATGTGGGCACGCACCGTGTGCACGTCGCCCAGCCGGCCGGTACGCAGCAGTTCGTTGGCCACGGTGAACTTGGCTTCGCTGAGCCGCTGTGTGCCGGTCTGATAAATCCGCCGGTAGCGCTGGGCCGTTTCGGCGACCACGCGGCCTTCGGCGATGGTCATGCAGGAAGGCTTTTCCGAGTAGACGTCTTTGCCGGCCCGCATGGCCATGGTCGCGGCCAGGGCGTGCCAGCGGTCGCCGGTGGCGATCAATAGGGCGTCGATGTCGTCGCGTATGGCGAGGAACTCGCGCATGTCGCGATAGGTCTTGCAGTCGGTGTTGCCGTAGCGGCCGTCGACCATCTGCTTGACCTTCTCACGCTGTGCCCTCTTGGCGTCGCAGACGGCCACGCATTGCACGTCGTTCTCCGCCATCATCCAGCGGAGCACGCCGGAGCCGCGGTTGCCGATGCCCAGACCGCCGAGCACGATCCGGTCGTTGGCCGGCGTTGCGCCTGCGAGGCCCAAGGCCGAACCGGGCACCAGGCTGGGCACGGTAGCCAAGCCGCCCGCCACGGCCGAGCGGCGAAGAAACTGCCGCCGAGTGAGCGACGACGGCCCACGTTGTACGGCGTTTTCCGCCCTGAGAGTATATTCTTCTGACATGAGGTCATCCTGTCTATCTGGGTTCCGGAACGTCTGAACGCACTTCACATTTTGCACTTCCGCGGCCCTCATCGTATCCGCCGGGCACCTATATTTGTAGAGTCCCGGCGGGAACTTTCCCCACCCCGGGGGCGTCGAAACGGGTGGTTTGGTGTGCGCAGGCCCTCGTCGACGTGCCGTCGACGGCTAAACGGCGGATGCGTGCAGGAAGGGAATTTCGTGGAGGAGTCGATCGATGCATACTCGCCCCTATTGGTTATCGCTTCTCTTACTGGCGGGCTTGGCCGACGCGTGTCTGGGGGCGGTTGACTTAGTGACCATCCCCCGACGCGAGGGGGTGCAGCTTACGATCTACAACTCCGAAGACGTCACCATGGTCCGCGAGCACCGGCTGCTGACCGTCAAGTCGGGCATCAATCGGATCCAGTTCACCTGGGCCAACACGCTGATCGATCCGACCAGCATCGATTTCCGCATCCTCGACCATCAGGACGCCGTCGACCTGATCGACACCACTTTCCCGGCGGGCCGCAACGACGCCTTGCAGTGGAACATCCAGAGCCGGATGGCCGGCAAGATCCCCGTCGAAATCCGCTACTTCACCAGCGGCATTACGTGGACGGCCGACTACGTGGGCATCGCCAACGAGGACGAGACCGAACTGGGGCTGACCGGCTACGTCCGCGTGGTCAACAACTCCGGCGAACTCTACGACAACGCCGAAACGCGGCTGGTCGTGGGCACCATCAACCTGGTCGAGAAGATCGCCGAGTTGGCCCAGCGGCCGGCACCCAAAGGCAACTACCGCGACTGGAGCGACAAGGACCGCGAAGACGGGCGCGAGGTGTTCACTCGATCCGTCACCATCGCCGGCGGGGCAATGACGTTCGACGTCCCCGGCGGCGCTCCCGCAAGGCAGGAGAAGCCGAAGGAGGTTGTCAAACAGGGGCTATCGGAGTACTTCCTGTTTACGATCGAGGGCCGCGAGGACATCCAGGACAAGGAGCCGAAGCGGTTAACGTCGATGAAGGTGGCCGACGTGCCGCTGGAGTGCTTCTACAAGCTGACCGACCGCGACGGCGGCGCCCAGTTCACTAAATACTACCGCTTCAAGAACCAGAAGCTGCTCGACGACGACGGCGAAGAAGAAGACCTCTCGGCGATGGAGAACTTGGGCCTTTCGCCGTTGCCCGACGGCACGGTGCGGCTCTTCTCGGAATACGACAACCGCGACTTGGCCTACGTCGGCGGAACGGCAACCAAGTACGTGGCCATCGGCGATCGGGTCGAGGTCAACGTGGGCGGCGATCCGGACGTGACGATCGTCCGCCGGCTGAGCGACCAGCAGATCAGCAGCGTGGTGGCCCGGCAGTACAAGCGGCGGCTCGACAACACCTACGTGCTCTACTACGACCTGATCGACTACGACGAGACGTTCCTCTACGAGGAGGAGATTGTCTCCGGCAAGCCGGTCGATCTGAAGACGGAACTCGAACGCCGCTTCGACGCCAACGTGGTCCTTTGGGGCAGCGACGGCAAACCGGCCGACTGGGACTCCAACGAGCCCGGGGCCTACGTCGATCTGCACGAGATCGGCGGCCGGGTCGAGCGCGTGGACCAGAACCACGTGAAGTACTTTCTCGACCTCGCCCCGGGCGAGAAGCGGGTCGTGAAGTACCGCGTCACCTACAAGCGCCGCAAGGTCGGGCCGGAACTCAACACCGAGAAGCGGCGAGAACCGCTGTAGCCCACTGTCCCCCCGCGGGTGCATTTGCGCCGGCACGCCGGAGGGTGCTTGTGTTTGTTTCCGAATTTTGCTACCATGGGTAGTGGGTTGTACCCCTGACGGCAGTCTTTCCCCCGAGCCGTCGGATCTTTCGAAGCCGCGGAGAAACCCGCCAGCGAGTCGAGGTAGCGTCTTTTTCGACGAGCGCTCTCGTGGCATCTCCGGGATCCTGCTGCGCCATTATCTTGTATCTTGCGCTTTGCAGTGCCAAGGGATGTGTGCGTGCTTCGGTGCGCACTTCACGGCCGCGCAAATCCGCTCGTTGGGGGACACGGTCCCGCGCGAGCATCGCACTTTGCGGAATCCGCCGCCGTCGGAAGACGCGACCATAGTCCCGGTTCATCTCACGAGGAGAAGAGAGCGATGTGTAATCACGTCAGACAACGTTTTGTGTTGGCCGCCGTGTTGACAGTCTTGGGAATCGGAACGCCGGCGGCGGCGGTCGACTACTTTGACGACTTCGAGTCGTACGTTGCCGGCTCGAGCATCGTGGGCCTCGGCGACTGGACCGCCTGGGACGCGGGCATGAATCCGGCGCTGGGTGGCTTCGTGACCGGCGAATTCGCCCACAGCGGCGTCAATTCCCTGAGGGTCGGCGGCAACCCGGGGATGGACACCGACGTGGTCTACCAGTTCGCCGGCGTGAATTCGGGAGAGTACGTCTACCGTACGATGACCTACGTCCCTTCGAGTTCGACCACCACGACGCACCCGTTCATTCTCTTCATGAGTGCGCACCCGTCGCCGTTCACGTGGAGCGGTGGCATGCGGTTCTTCACCGACACCGGCGAAGTCGACTACGACGGCAACGGCAACCGTACGCCGATGCTGCGTGACGCGTGGGTCGAAGCCCGGCTGGAATTGAACCTCGATACGGGCGCCGCCAGCATGTACTACGGCGACACGCTGCTAGGTGACTACGGCTGGAACGCGGCGGTGCCCGGGTCGCCGGAGTTGGCGGCAATCGACTTCTGGGTGCCCGAGGGCAGCGCGCCGATGTACGTCGACGACACGTCGCTGACGCAAATCACCGAACTGACCTGGGACCGCAGCAGCAACTCCTGGAATTCCACGCGCTGGCAGCCCGGCGGCGGACCGCCGGACGAATTCGCCCGGGCGATAATCCCCTCGGGCACGGTACGCGTCGATTCGGACGGTGCGGCGGCGTACGGGCTGACGGTCGACGGTGGCGGCGTGAACGTCCTGGCCAATCGAACCCTCTCGATCACCCGCGACGCCAACTTCGCCGTCGGCACCACGCTCACGCTCGGCAACAACGCCGTGCTGGAAGTCGGCCGCGGCACGGTCGCCACGATGACGACGGCCACCGGCCCCACGGTTACCGTGACCTCGGGCATGCTGGAAGTCGACCGGCTGACGGCCACCGCTACCGACCTTTTCGTCAAGGACGGCAGCGGCACGCTGGCCGTCGACACGGTGCTCTCGCAGACGAACACCGAGTTTAGCATCGAGGCGGGCACGCTGGCCGTCAGTGGGACAAAGCCGTTGGGCAACTCCACCAAGCCGTTGCTGCTGGAAGGCGGCACGGCCTCGTTCGGCGACCATTTCGGTACTCCCGGCGACGGCCCGGCCGATCATCTGGTGGCCCATTGGGACTTTGACGAAGCGCCCGGCGCGCTGTTGGCCGCCGATGCAACGGGCACCTACGACGGCAACCTCATCGGCGGCGCCAGCTTCACCGCCAACGGGAAACTAGGAAACGCCCTCTTGCTCGACGGCGCCAGCGGCTACGTCGACCTGCCCGACGGCTTCGCCGATTTCACCGGCGGGGTGACCGTGTCGGCGTGGGTTTACCATTCGGCCTATCCCCACTGGGGTCGGATCATCGATTTCGGCAACGGGGCGGGAGTCGACAACGTTCTCTTGGCCCACCGCGGCACCACCGACGACGCCCGTTTCGAGTTTCACGACACGGCCACCGGCACTTCGGCGATCGATCCCAACGACGTCTTCGTGACATCGACCTGGCAGCACATCGTGGCCACGGTCGACGGCGCGCCGGCCGGCGGCGCCACGATGAAGTTCTACCGCGACGGCGTTCTGATCGCCGAGGAAGCCGGCAACAGCGTGCCGGGCAACGTGTTGCGAACGAACAACTACATCGGCGAAAGCAACTGGGGCGGCGACGCCTTCTTCCAGGGGATGATCGACGAGTTGTACATCTACGATCGGGCGCTGTCCGCTGCGGAAATCGGAGGGCTGGTCGGGCCGAGAACGGCGCCGCAGACGGCCAACCTCGACGTGGTCGTCTCGGCCGACTCCGGGCTGGAAGCCACCAGCCTCTCGACCGTCGCTTTCGACAGCCTCGTGCTCACCGAAGGCATCCTCACGCTCTCCGGCACCAGCCCAAGTATCAGCTTCAACCGGACCACGATCGACGCCACCGCCACCGCGGTCGGCATCGACCCGCGAATCGACGTCGACTTCGGCACCATCGACGGCAGCGCCCCGGCCGGTGAGTTTGTCTTCTCCAAGGGCGGGCCGGACGACTACACGTTGCGAGCCGGCACGTTGGCCAACATGGAAAACGCGATCATCGACGCCCACGAGGGGCGGCTGGTGATGGTCGACGCCGACGCCTGGGCCGGATCGACGCAGGCCCGGCTCTCCGGCGGCACCCTGGCCGTCACCAGCGACGTCTCGGTGGCCAACTCCGGACCGGCGGATCACAAAGTGGCCTACTGGTCGTTCGACGACGCCCCCGGCTCGACCACCGCCGCCGAGCAAACCGGCAACTACAACGGCACGTTGATCGGAGGCGCCTCCATCAGCACCGACGGCAAGATCGGCAACGCCCTGCATCTGGACGGCGCCAGCGGCTACGTCGACCTGCCCGACGGGTTCGCCTCGTGGGACGAAGGCATAACGGTCTCTGCCTGGGTCAAGCCCGAGGCCTTCAACAACTGGGGCCGGGTGATCGACTTCGCCAACGGCGCCGCCAACAACAACATCTTGATCGCCAACACGACCACCACCAACTCACTCACCTGGGAGATCTACGGCAGCAACCCCGGCACACAGCGCCACGACGTGGGCGGTTTCTTCGACCTCGGCGAGTGGGTACACGTTACGGCCACGATCGACGCCTCGAACAACATGGCGATCTATCAAAACGGCGTGCCCATCCGCACCGGAACCCAACGGCTGCCGAACAACGTCGTCCGCACCAGCAACTTCATCGGCGAGAGCAACTGGGCCGGCGACTCCTTCTTTCAGGGCATGATCGACGAAATGTACATCTACAATCGCGCGTTGACCGGGCAAGAGGTGACCAGCATGTTCGCCTCGTCGGCAGCGCCGGACGTCGCGGGCATTGCGATCGGCGTAACGGCCAATTCTACGCTCGAAGCGGCTGCCAGCGAGCCGGTCGCCTTCGGTCCGGTGACCATCGAGCCGGATGCCACGCTGCGGACCGTCGGCGCGCCGATGAGCTTCGCCACGCTCTCGGTCGGCGGCGACGGCGAGGCGACCGTGGGGATCGAGTCGAACACCCAGACCACGCTCACCGGCACCGGACGCACAATCGTCGGCCGACAGGGCACCGGGCTCGAAAACGCCGCCTTCGAACTCTACGGCGGCGAACTCGTCGGACTGATCGACGCCGACGGCACCACCTTCGGCACCCCCGAGTTCAGCTTCAACGGCGGCGGCATGGTCCTCTCCAGCACGGGCGGCGATCAGACGTTCGACGTTCCGTTGGCGATCGAGGGCGACGGCAAGTTTGGGGCGGCCGAAGTGCTCGGCGGGGTCGGCGGCGCAACGCTCACTCTCGGCTCGGCGGAAAACGGCGTCACGTTTAGCGGCGGGGCCGTGCTCTCGCTGGAGGCCAACGACGGCTATACGCTCGCGCTCGACGGACCGGTCACCGGTCTGGGCGGTCTCCGGGGTGCTGCGGGAACCGTGGACGTTTCCGACGCGGCCGCCAAGGACTACCGGGGCATCACGGCAACCGCAGGCGGGAGGATGACCGTCGACGCGCCGCTGCCGAACACCTCGAACATCGAGGTCACAGGCGGCACGCTGGTGCTCAACCGGCCGGTGACTACCAACGGAGTGTTCGTGCCCGGCGAGATCCTCTACGGCTTCTACGACGGCGCCGGCGGCGGGACGCTGGCGGCCATCGACGACGGGGTAGCCAACGGTGCCAACGGTGGATTGTTCGCCATGACGCCCACCCGATCGCAGAAGTGGGCCGGCGAGATTTGGCAGGACGCCAACATAGGCGACTACTACGGCCAGATGTGGCACGGCGTGTTCATCCCGCCGGAAACCGGAACGTATACGTTCGACCTGGAGGCCGACGACCACGAGATCTTCTTCGTCGACGCCAACCAGAACGGCGAGTTCGACGGCGTCGAGGAACAAGTGACCGTCAACGTGCCGCCTGAGAATTGGAACACGCCGAAGACCGGCACGATCGACCTCGTGGCGGGCGAGCAGTATGGGTTCGCTTTGGCGATGGTCGAATACGGCGGCGGCGACTGGGTCCGTTTCAACATGACGCCGCCCGGCGGTGGGCCAATTCGGGCCAATCCCGGCCAACAGCCCGACTGGTGGGGCTATGCTGTTCCGTCGAGCACTCGGGTGACCGGCGGCACGCTGGAGGTCAACGCCGCTTTGGTCACCGGACCGATTACGGTCAGCGACGGAGGTATCGTCAACGTCGGCCAAACCGGCAGTCTGGAAGGTCAGCGGTTGGCGGTAACCGGGGCCGGCAGCGTGCTCGACACACAGGTGCCGCTGGCGTTCGAGAGCGTCGTGCTGGCCGGCGGCGGTACCGTGTTGACCAACGGCAACGCGGTCACCGTCAGCGAGAGCCTCAAGGCCGGCAGCTACCAGATCACCGTGGCGCCCGGCGGCGACTTCCGCGTGATGGGCGCCGATCTGGCGGCCGGCTTTGACGCCCTGACGCTGGGCGGCGACGTAACGCTCGCCGGCCCGCGGGCACCGATCTCCCATTGGACGTTCGACGACGGTGCCGGCGATACGGCGGTCAACTCGGCCGACCCGACCTTCAACGGCACATTGATCGATCTCGGCGGCGGGGCCGTTCCCGCCTGGACCACCCGGGGCAAAGTCGGCGGGGCGATCGTGTTCGACGGCAACGGCTACGTCGATCTTCCCGACGGCTACGCCGACTTCACCGGCGGCATCACCGTGGCCGGCTGGGTCTACCACTTGTCGTTCCCCAATTGGGGACGGATCATCGATTTCGGCAACGGCGACGCGGTCGATAACATTCTCCTGGCCCATCGCGGCACCTCGCAGGATGCCCGCTTCGAGTTCCACGATTCGCCCGGCGGCACGGTTCGGATCGACCCCAACGGCATCTTCACCACGTTCGGTTGGCAGCATATCGTGGCTACCTGCGACGACGGGCCGGCGGGCGGCGCCGTGATGAAGCTCTACGTCAACGGCGATCTGGCCTTCGAGGAAGCCGGCAAGAGCACGCCGGGGAACGTCTTGCGGACGAACAACTACATCGGCGAGAGCAACTGGGCCAACGACGCCTTCTTCCACGGCTACATGGACGAGTTGATCGTCTGGGACCGGGAACTCTCGGAACAGGAAATCGGCGATCTGCACGTCGCCGGCGTGCTCGGCAACCCGGCCCCCGACTTCACCAGCATGAGCCTCGGCGGCATCCTCGGCGGCGACGGCACCCTCAACGGCGATTTGACGATCAACGGCCAGATCGCGCCCAGCGCGCCGGACGGCGACGGTTCGGGCACGATCCGCTTTCGCGGCGACGTCCGCATGACACCGGAGACTTCGACCGTATTGACGATGGACCCGGCGGGCATGAGCCAATTGGCCAACGTGGGCAACTCCGACCTGTTCCTCGACGGCCAGTTGTTGTATCGCGTCGAAGGTGTCAATCCGGCCGACGAAGGCAAGGAGATCACCGCGGTGATCGTCAACACCGAGGCGGAAGGCGTAATCCAAGGCCAGTTCACCGACGTGCCCGCCGGCACCGCGGCGGCTCAGGCACATATCGACCAAGGCGTGTT
>CAYYNP010000059.1:0-24154 GCA_964472545.1 uncultured Planctomycetaceae bacterium
AATCTGGCCAGTAGCCTTGATAATCGCTTGTATAGTTGCTTCTGTCCGACAACCACCTGATCTTAATCGGTCAACTGCAATTGTCAAGGCTACTGGCCAGATTTCCACAGATATTCATAGAATAGTCACGGCGTGTGTCGGCGAGTGGCCGACAAACGGCTGTTGGAAAACTGCGATACACAACCTGCCAAGCGAACCTCGTCGTGCATCGGCACTGCACGCAACGAGGCAGTTGATACCAACGGTCTGCTTCCATCGACGCACGTCCGGCCTTTGGGGCGTCGATATTGGGTGGCATTGGCCAAAGAAGAGGCCGTCGACGCCAAGGCGGACATCACGGCCATTGGTGGAAAATGGCTACTAGCCAAGCGAATCGCCACCCCAGCAGTTTCGTGCGGTCACTCTCGTCCGCGAGCCGTCCAAGCGTGTAACTCAATTGTCAAGGATGGAATCCACTCCTTGCAGGACCTCCTGACGGGTGGCCGGCGGACGGGCTTCGGACAAAAGCAACACGCAGTCCACCAAACGGACTTCGTGGTCCGCCGGCAACCCGCCAAGAGGCTCTGCCCCGCGTTGTGGTCTTCAAGAATGCTGGACTACGACGCGGGCTGCCTTGGAAGGCAGACTCTTGACTATTGAGTTTATGCTCGATAGTGGTCCGCTTTGGACAAATCTGGCGAGACTTAGACGCAGGAGTTGAGAATTTGCGTCAGAGGCGACTTAGTCCGCCGTCCTCTTAAGTCCGGCATGTGCAAGCGGATATGCAGTTCGGCGCGGTGTGACTTTCCGGCACAGGACTTTCTTGATTTTTCCGACGGGCCTTATGGATTTGTTGTGTGCTCTGTGATTGCCGACGTCCGACACGACGTGGCGATTACTGCCTCACAAGCGCGGATTAACGTGGCAACTACTGTCGCCCGAGATCAGCAAGTCGGACGTTTGCCACACGGAGAAGGATGTGGCACCGGCAGCGCGATTCGTGTTGCTTCACTTCGGTTGCTTCGGAGGCCACAACGGCACCATCCAGAGGTCGGCCTCGCCGTGGCCTCCGAGTCCTCGCGAGTGGAAGTACAGGGCATGCTCGTGAGAAGAATACACGGGGCCCGAATCCCAGTTGTACGTGTTCACTGAAGAGCCGAGGCTAATCGGTGTCTTCCATTCATCTTCGATCGACTTCCGCATGCACATCCACAGGTCGGCAACACCTAGACTCCCGGTGCGATCGGACTCGAAGAACAGCGTAAGCCCGTCGGCCGTCAGATAGGGACCGCCTTCTAAACTGGGGCTGTTGACCACCGGCCCCAGATTGACGGGTGGCTGCCAATCCTCGTCGACGGCGCCGCGGGTGCATTGCCAGATGTCGGTTTGGCCTTCTCCGCCCGGCCGGTCCGACTCGAACAGGAGGGTCAAGCCGTCTTCGGAGAGGTCCGGTGAGACGTCGGTCGCAAGACTGTCGTTCGTCTTCAGGACGCTCGGTTGGCCGAAGGGCTCGTCGCGCGCCGGACGCGTGGCCATCCAAAGATCGTAGTCATCCGTGTTCATGCGCCCTCTCAACGGAAACAGTAGCGTCAGGCCGTCGGCAGACAGTTCCGCGCGAGTGTCGAAGCCGGTCAGTTTGATCTGCCGCGGCTCGCTCCACACGCCCCCGATCCTCGCGCGAGTACTCGTCCAATAGAAGCAACCTCGCATCCCGCCTTTCCGAAACGACCCAAAGAGGAGCGTCAATCCGTCGGCGGAAAGCGACGGATGCTGATCGTGCGAATCGCTGTTGACGGTCTCGCCAAGGTTCACCGGCTTACCGATCCGCCAGCGGTTGGGCAGTTCGATCAGGTCCAATCCGGCGGCCGGGTCCGTGGCCGGATCGGACGCGGGACCCGGCGAGTCAACGTCGGTTGTTTGCTCTGAGGTCTGCGCTGCCAGCGGACCCGGCTGGTTGGCCTCCGTCGGCCCGCGTCGTGTCCCAAGGTGGTTTGTAGCCCACACGGCCAGCACACCAACCGCCAGCACTAACGTAGCGACGTAGCCCAATACGGATTTCGAGCGTCGCGGCGGTTTGGCTACCGCGACGGTTCGAGGCGGCACGGCCGTTGAATCGGGACTTGGCCCGGGATCTGGCGCGGATTGCGCTCGATCGAGAAGTTCGACCAGGTCTGCTTCGGAGGTGAAGGGCGTCAGCGCTTCGACCACGGCTTGCGGCGTCTGCGGCCGATCGTCGGGATTACGCGACAGCAATCGATCGACCAGGGCCACGAGCTTCGCCGGCAAGTCGTCACGGTGCGTGGAAACCGAGTCCACGTCGTCGTGCGCCAACGCCGCCAGTTTCTGCCAGCGGCTTTGCTGTTTCTCGCCGGAGTAGGGCGGACGGCCGGCGAGGAGTCGGTAGAGCGCGGCGCCAAGGCCGTAAACATCGGCCCGAATGTCGACGTCGTGTGTATCTTCGAGTTGCTCCGGGGCCATATAGTCGATCGTGCCCATGATCCGATCGGTCGACGTCAGGTCGCCGTCTTCGGCTTCGCCGGCCAGCAGGGCAAGCCCCAGGTCGAGGATCTTCACCACGATCTTGCCGTCGGCGTTGCCTTCGCGGCCGGCCGTCAGCATGAGATTCGAGGGCTTGAAGTCACGATGCACCAGCCCGTGGTGGTGAACGTATTGCAGACCGACCGCTGCCTGGCGCATGAGTTCACACGCTTCGGCCACGGGCAGCGGCCCCAGCCGCCGGCCGAGTTGCGAGAGGTCGATGCCGTCGACGAGTTCCATCACCAGGTAATGCACGTCGCCGTCCTGGTCCGCGTCGGTGGCCCGCACGATGTGCGGGTGTTCCAGCCGTCCGACGGCCTTCATCTCGCGTTCGAACCGCTTGACCGCGTCGGTGTCCTTCAGGCGGCGGGCATTGAGCACCTTGACCGCGACGATACGATCGAGCCGCGTGTGCAGGGCCTTGTAGACGGTGCCCATGCCGCCGGAGCCGAGTACCCTCAGCAAACGATACGGGCCGAGTTGCCGGTCGTTCCCCGGCAAGCCGGCCGCTCGGCTCGTGTCGCTTGCCGCGGAGGCGTCGGAAAGAGCTTCGACCATGGCTTCGGCGCGGGAGACAACATTCGATACCGATCCCTCTTCTCCCTCGAATTCGTCGCCGTCGAGCGGGCGGCGGAGACTATCAGAAAGATCGTCGCTGGGAACCTCCAGGCCGGCGACGGTCTCCTGGCACTTGGGACACCGGTCGACGTGAGCCGTCACCTGTGCGTATCGCCCGGGCGACAATCTACCCAGCAGGCAATTGGTCAGGGTTTCGGCATCCGGGCAGGATGTGAATCGAACGCTCGCGTCACTCATCTGCGGCCACTCACACGAAATCGTCCAATTCCACGCGCAGGCGATGCAAGATGCGCGACCGCGCCTTGTACACGGCCCACACCGTCATCCCCATCGCCCGGGCAACATCGGCCGGTGCCTCTCCCTCGAGCACGCATCTGCGGAAGATCTGCCAATGCGCCGGTTTGAAGTCGTCTTGCAGGATTCTCATTGCCTGTTGTCGCACCCAGTCGATTTCGTCCCGTTTGGCGACTTCGTCCTCCGGCAAAACGTTGGCCACCAGGCCGTCTAGCCGGAGTCTTGCCGTACTTCCCCCACGCGCCATGGGTTGCGAACGAACTTGCTGGATACGCTTCTTGACCTTTCGAGAGCAGACGGTCCGAAGCCAACGCCGAAAGCTGTGGGGACTACCGTCAAACCGAAATCGGGCGATTCCCTGGAGCACGTCCGTGAAGACGTCCCCGACGGTATCTTCGGCATCGGCCACCTGCAAGCCCGATCTCCGCGCCCAACGATACACCAACGGGCCATAGATCTTGACCAGACGGCGCCAGGCATCCGGGTCCTGGGCCACAATTCCATGCACCAGACTACTCGACGCGGTCCTGGATGCAGTTTGATCAGCGGGACCTCGTGGCTGCATGCCGTCCTCAACGCTCGAATGGCAGGTCGCCCCGCAACTGGGGCCTGCTCGACGCTGCGTTCTGGCCAAGGCCAGGAAGTCTGACAAGGTCCCTGCATTCACGGCTGAGCCGAGAACACCGACAGTATACCATGAACGCGGCGCAGATTGCTTTCGACGCCACTCCCAAGTGGGGGCAGTTTGCTCTCGCCGCGCCCACGAGTTGGCGTCCACCCAGCAAAGGCACGCCTCAACAAGGGCCGCCCGCGGCGAGGCAATGGCAGATTCATCGCGTCAATTCGAGCATAGCGGGGAAGGCGTCCCCACTCAGGGACCTGTTTCTACGGGGGTCGTTTCCATCGGCATCCGCAACTATATATGAAGTTACGCCTCTTCGTGCGGTTGGAGTCTTGGTGTCACCGCAGAGTGCCATAGCAGACTTGCGTCAGAGAAACCGTGGGTGCTCCCAGACACGCCGGGAGATTCTCCCGTTTCTCGTGTCGGTGCGAGTTCATCGACACGCACGGCAATCCCAAAGAAACGAAACCGCCGGAACGAAGTCAATGGCCTGTCACGTAGCGACGCCCCAGCATAACATAGTAGTGTTACCGTGCGGGCGCTTCGTTGATGCACGCGAAACCCGGGGACTGGCCCAAACCTCGGGGGCTGGGCTCGACCTTTAGGAGATCATGCCGTGAAGACCTTGCTGCTTACGTTGGGGCTGACGTCTTTGGCTTGGACGCCGCACGTTACGTCGGCGGCCGAGCCTCAGCGAGTCGAGGGTCTGCACGAGCGTTCGCGTGTCGTTGGCTTCTCGCCCGATGGCAACACGCTGTTGGTCGTCGGCCGTCGGTCCGACGGCGGCAGCGCCTTGAGGCACTGCGATTTTATGGCCAACACGTCGCGCTTGATCGTCGAGATCGAGCCCGATTTCGAGCCCGCCGTCTCGCCCGATTTCAAACGGGTGGCGTATTACAACGGAAAGACCTCCCAGATTCACGTCGTCGAGGTGAGCACGGGCAAGCAACTCGCGGCTCTGGGCGACGGGCAGTCGCGCTTCGGGCCCGACGAGTTGCTCTTTTCGGCCGACGGCAAGAGACTTTTCGAGGCCCCGCGCCAGCAGCCCGTGCAGAATTGGGACGCCGTGGGCGGCAAACCGCTCGGTGTGCTCGGCGACGCAGCGGCTGGGCACATGTGGATCCACGGCACGCCGGACCGCAGCAAGCTGTTGATCGCCGGCACAACGATTGGCAAACATCTCGGCAACGGTAAGGGACTCGCGCAGATTTGGGATCCGGCCAAGGGAAGCCTGCTGGCCGACATGCAGATGCAGCCGGAGACGCGGATCTGCGTGATGGCCCGCATCTCACCGGACGCCAAAACCGTGGTGGCGGCCGAGTTGGGACAGGCACCCAAGGTACAACTTACGCTCTGGGACGCCGCCTCGGGTGAGCGTCGGGCCCTGTTGGACGACGCCGTAGACTTGAGCTTGATCATGTCCAGTGGCCGGCGAATGGGAGGCCTGCCGATTGCGTTTTCAGCCGACGGCTCCCTGCTGGCGACGATGACCTCGAAGGGCGTCAAGGTGTGGGACGCCTCGACCGGCAAGCTCGCCCGGACCCTGCCGGCCGCCTCGGGCATGGCGTTGATGATCGCGTTCGCCCCGAGCGGATCGGTGCTGGCCGTTTCGTACGGCGACGAGTTGCCGCTGAAGATCGCCCCGGACAAACAGCCGCCGCTGAGCGACGTGAACGGCCACGTACAGCTTTGGGACGCGGCGGCCGGCGAATTGGAGGCCACGCTCGACGGCGTCGCGCCCTATCCGATGACGCTCGCGTTCGCGCCGGACGGTTCGCGCCTGGCTACGGCGAGTTACACCTGGCGCACCGGCCCCGGCCACGTCTATGTTTGGGAGACAGGGCACTGGGTGCCGAAACCGGCGACCTCGTCGGTGCCCCTATCCACGCCGGTGAAGATCGAGCGGCGCACCTGGACCGATTCGACCGGCACGTATCGGATCGACGCCACCTACGTACGGGTGCAAGGCGAAGCGGTTCAGCTCAAACGCGCAGCCGACGGTCAAGTCATCTCCGTGCCGCTGAACCGGCTCAGCGAAGCCGACCGGCGTTACGTGTCGGGGCTTCGCAAGCAACTTGCAGATCCGAAGCAAAACCGATAGTTCGGCCGCAACGGGCACGCACGTCTCGCCCCGGAGCCCCGCTCACGATGCGCGCCGAGATTGCCCTACGCGGGATGCTGCCACGGCGCGCGATACGGACGCCGCAGAAGCCGGGTGGCTTCCTCGTCGCTGACGACCGTGCGCTGCTTGGGGTCATACCGTAGCGGCCGGCCATCGAGTTGCATCGAGAGGTTGGCCAGGACGCAACTTGCGGTCGAAATATGGCCCTCTTCGATGTCGGCGACCGGACGGCTGCGTTTCTCGATCGCCGCCAGGAAATCGAGCATGTGACGCCGCGTGGCTGGCGCCGCGTTTAGCTCGATCGCCTTCTCGGTCAGGTCTTCCGGGTACTTTTCGCGCTCGTAGAAGCACTCGAAATGGACCGGCTTGGCGTCCTTGCTGCGGGGGATGAAGTCGGCTCGCATGGTGCTGGCCTTGAGCGTGCCTTTATCGCCGTAGATGAACACACCCCAAGGGTAGTCGGGATCTGGCGGGCTGCCCCAGGAGCGGTGTTGCCAGACGGCGTTGAAATTGTCGAACTCGAAGGTGGCGGTTTGTGTGTCGGCAATGTTCGACTTGCCCTCCTTCTGCACGAAGACGCCGCCGGTCGAGGTAACGCGGTTCGGCCAGCCGAGCCCCAGCATCCAGCGGGCCGTGTCGAGCATGTGGACGCACATGTCGCCCATGATGCCGTTGCCGTATTCCATGAACGTCCGCCACCATCGTTTGTGCGGCAGCCCGTCGTAGGGACGCAACGGGGCGGGGCCGGTCCACATCTCGTAGTCGAGGTGCGTCGGCACGGGCTGAACCGGTGGATTGCCGTTGGCCCGCATGTGGAAGTAGCAGCACATCTCGATGTGTCCGACCGTGCCCAACAAGCCCGCATCGACGACCTGACGCTTGACGTCGATCAAATGCGGCGTGCTCTTCCGCTGCGTGCCGACCTGTACCACCCGGCCGTGCTTGCGGGCCGCGTCGACCATCGCCTCGCCCTCGCGCACGTCCACGCTGGTGGGCTTCTGCACGTAGACGTCGGCGCCGGCCTCGACCGCCGCGATCATTTGCAATGCGTGCCAATGATCGGGCGAGCCGATGAGCACGATATCGAGGTCCTTCGGCTTGAGCATCTCGCGATAGTCGGCGTAGGTCCGCGGCGGCTTGTGCGACTTGAGCCGTTGGCCGTGAATGTCGACGGCCTCTGAGAGCATCCGCCGATCCGGGTCGCAGATCGAAACGACCTCGACCGGCGTCACCTGGATCAGCCGCCAGAGATCGCTCTTGCCGTACCACCCCGCGCCGATCAGGGCCACCCGTTTCGGCTTCTCCGCCGCGGCGGCGTAGGCGTTGGCGCCGATCGACGAGATCGCCAGCGACGCGGCCGAAGCCTGCAAGAAACGGCGGCGGCTGATCTGCAACGGATTGCGGTCGGCGGCACCGCAACGACGTGTTCTCTGGTGCATTGTGATTACCTCGGGAGGTGCTCCGTGTGGCCGTTGGCCATTGACAGCAGACAGGGGTGCGTCGGGCAGACTCGACGCCACCGTCAGTCTAGCCACGCGACGGCACGGCTGCAAGAAGACGTTGCAAGAAGACGTTGTAAGAAGACAAGGGGAAGGACGGCTCCGGCTATCAACCGCCTATCGGCGGATGTTACAGCGGCTGCCGCTTCTTCTCCGTGTTTAGCTCCGGCCCCACTTTGCGGCGCTTGTAGGTGACCGAGTAGCGGACGAAACGCTTCTCGCCGGGATCGAGGTCGAGGAAGTATTTCACGTGGTTCTGGTCCACGCGTTCGACCCGGCCCTCGATCTGATGTAGATCGACGTAGGCACCGGGCTCATTGGAGTCCCAATCCTCGGGTTTGCCGTCGCTTCCCCAAAGGACGACGTTCGCATCGAAGTGGCGTTCCAATTCCGCCTTCGCCACGACCGGCTTGCCGGAGACGATCTCCTCCTCGTAGACGAACGTCTCATCGTAGTCGATCAGGTCGTAGTAGAGCACGTAGGTGTTGTCCAGCCGTCGCTGGTACTGCCGGGCGACGACGTTGGTAATGTGTTGGTCCTTCAGCCGCCGGACGACGGTGATGTCCGGGTCGTGGCCTACGTTCACCTCCACCCGATCGCCAATCGGAACGTACTTCGTCGCCGTACCGCCTACGTAGGCCAGGTCCTTGTTATCGTATTCCGAGAAAAGCCGCACGGTTCCGTCCGGCAGCGGCGACAGGCCCAGGTTCTCCATCGCCGGCAGTTCCTTCTCCTGGCCGTCGTCGCCGAGCAGCTTCTGGTTCTTGAAGCGGTAGAACTTGGTGAAATGTGCGCCGCCGTCGCGGTCGGTCAGCTTGTAGATGCACTCCAACGGGACGTCGGCCACTTTCATCGAGACCAGCCGCTTGGGTTCCTTGTCGCGGATGTCCTCGCGCCCTGCGACGGTAAACAGAAAGTACTCGGAGAGGCCCTCTTTCTTGACGTCTTTCTTCTTCTCGACCACGACCCCGCCCGTGACTTCCAGCGTTCCGCTGCCGGATTTCCGCGCATAGACGTTCAGCTTATCGGCGAATGCGTCGCGCAGGTTCGCGCGGATTTCTTCGTCCTGGACGATGTAGGGCTCACCCGGTGCCGGACGTTGGGCCAAGTCGGCGATCTTCTCCACCAGGTTGATCTTGCCCACCACCAGCCGCGTCTGGGCGTTGTCGTACAACTCACCCGAGTTGTTGAACACGCGGACGTAGCCGGTCACCTGCAGTTTCGTCTCGTCCTGGTTGGCGATGCCCACGTAGGCGGCCTTCCACGTGATACCGCTGGTAAAGTAGCGGATCTCGACGGGGAGCTTGCCGGCCATGCGGCTGGTGACGTTCCATTGCAGGGCGTCGTTGCGGCCGGCCGGAAACGTCGTATCGACCAGATCGACCCGGTCCTGGTGGTCGAGGATGCGGAAGTCGATGCTGGTCGGATCGATCAGCGTATTGGCCCAGGTAAACTGAATGCGGTTGATGCCCGGCTTGACCGTCAGCAGCCGCTGCTCGCGGACCATGGTGATGTCTTCGGAGTTGTAGATCGTCAACTGCGTGCCCTCCCGGCGGGGGATGGTCACCAGGCTGACGTCGGCCATCGCGTAGCCGCTTAGCACGATCCACAAGGCCAGAGCCAGACACGAGTTGCGACTTGTCATTCTACGTCCTCGTTGCGGAGAAAGCGGGCCGGGCGCATACGGCATCCCATCCTTTGACGAATGGGCACGGTCTTGGGTTCCTCGAAAATCATAGATCGCGAATCGTAGAACGCCCGGCTGCGGTTTGTTCGGGCGTCCTTCTCTTGGGCTCCACGGTCTTTTGGCGAATATTTTCGCTTTTCGGGGTTGCCTTGGCGAATTGTTTCGCTACAATCCCGTCGCATAGCGAAGATATTCGCTATTATCCTCCAACCGACCGGAGCCGAGCCATGCCGCGTCCACCTTCTTCTCAGCCGACGGAAGTCGAGTTGCAGATTCTCCGCACACTTTGGGAACACGGGCCGTCGACGGCGCGTCAAATCCACGATCGGCCGGCCGAAGACCGCGACACGAACTACTCGACCACCGTCAAGATGCTCTCGGTGATGCTCGACAAACGGCTGGTCAAACGCGACGGAACGGTCCGCCCCCAGGTGTTTCGGCCCGCCGCCACGCAACAACGGACTCAGCGGCAGATGCTCAAGGACTTGATCCACAAGGCCTACGACGGCTCGGCGGGAAGCCTCGTGCTGCAAGCGCTGGCTTCCCAAAAGGCCTCTGCCGAAGAACTGGCCGAAATCCGACGTTTGCGCGACGAACTCGAAGGAGGTGAGGAATGAACGCCGTCACCACGATTCTCCATGCCGACTGGGCCGAACGAGTGGGATTGACGTTGCTGCATTCGCTGTGGCAGATTGCGGCGATCGTGGGGGCATATGCGATTGTTTCACTGCTGCTTCGGAATCGCTTGGCAAATGTGCGGTACCTACTCGGCTGTGTCGCGATGCTGGCGATGCTGGGACTTCCGATCGGAACCTACGTGCTGCTGCATGAATCCGCGCCCGCGACAACGGCCGCCAGCCCTGCGCCCGCCGTAGCTATGCCGGTTCTTGCCGCGGCGGAGCCATCGACTGAAACGCCGCTGCGGCCGGCCGCTGCCCCGATGGAGATCTCGGCCGCCGATGCGTCATCTCCGATCGCGGCGACCGATCCGACGTCGTCCGAGGTCGTTGCTGCTCCGGCCGAGGTGGTTCCCGCGGAACCGGTCACGGCCGATTTCCGATCGTCCGTGCGTCGCCGGCTGCCGTGGCTGACCGCCGCATGGCTGGCGGGAGTCCTGCTGCTCTCGTTTCGCCCGCTCTGGGGATGGCTGCACGTGCGCCGGTTGCAGCGCCGTGGGCTGTCGCCGCTCCCGGATCCCTTGCAGCAACTGGCAACTCGCATGCTGCATCGCCTCGGCGTCCGCCGGGCGGTTCGGTTCGCCCAGTCGGCGCGGGTCGAGGTGCCGACGATCGCGGGCTATCTGCGGCCGATGGTGCTGTTGCCCGCTACGGCGATCACGGGCCTCAGTGCCACCCAGCTCGAGTTGATTCTGGCCCACGAGTTGGCCCACGTTCGACGCCACGATTGCCTGGTGAACCTTGCGCAAACGGTGATCGAGGCGTTGCTCTTCTATCATCCCGGCATGTGGTGGATTTCCGGCCAGATCCGCAAGCAGCGCGAGAACTGCTGCGACGATATCGCCGTGGCCGTCGGCGGGAATCGCGCGAACTACGTCCACGCGCTGGCAAGGCTCGAAGAACAGCGGTCGGCCCCTGCCGTGACCGCGCTGGCCGCTACGGGCGGATCGCTGCTGACCCGCGTACGCCGCTTGCTGGGCAAGCCGACGCACGAGTTTGGCTACGGCAGCGCGGCAGCCTGGCTGGCCGGGCTGGTGGGCGTCGGACTGGTGGCGGCCGTGCTGGCCATGAATCGGCCCGCGGAGGCGACCGCCCACGAGGAGACTGTCGCAGACTCCGCTGGGGACTCCGCTGAAGAGTCCGAGCCGCCGGCGGTCGAGACCGTTCCCGACCCCGACTTCAATCCGCTCTCGCTCG
Source organism: uncultured Planctomycetaceae bacterium (assembly GCA_964472545.1). Lineage (GTDB taxonomy): Bacteria > Planctomycetota > Planctomycetia > Pirellulales > Thermoguttaceae > CAYYNP01. Next base: position 11,195 of record CAYYNP010000059.1, read on the forward strand.
ACGACGAGACGCTCATCAACCTGTTCCGCACGGGCAGCGTCTTGCGCCGCGTGGCGTTCGACTGCGAGTCGTACTATCGCGACCACGACCGTCTGCCCGCCGACGTGCCGGAGATGGCCATGCGATACGAACCGCGGAGCCGCGACAATATCGGCAAGGATCCGTTTGCCCCCGGCAAGAGGCTGCGTCTGGTTCTCGACCCGCGCGACGATCGTCTGGTGCAGGTGTGGAGCGTCGGCCCGGACGGCGACTGGGACGGGGGGCGCGAAATCGATTCGACCAGTGCCGAGCCACTCGACGGCGACGTGGGCGTCCAGATTCTGGTCGGCAACACGGATTGGCGCTGGCTGGCCGATGATACGATCTGCGATCGCCTTACCGGCAAGCGGCTGGCTCACTACTTGGCGGCCAAAGGGCCAAAGTTCCCCCAGCCGGAACTGAAAGACGACGGGCTGAGTTGGGGGCCGGTGGTCGACGGTCTGCAACTTGCGGTGGAATTGAAGGGGGGCAAGTTCGTCTACCATCTCGGCGAAACGATCGATCTGCGGTTTCACATCCGCAACGCCGCCGATTATGCGATCCAGGTAGGCCTGACCGTGCCCATGAAGCAGGGCTTGGGCGATCGCTCGGTCTTCATTTACGACGCCCAGGGCCAGCGGCTGAAGGGGGATTCTACCTGGATGTCCGGCACCGTGGGCACCAAACAGGTGACGCTCAAGCCGGGCGAATCGGCCTCGTACGAAAGCAGCGATCTCGCGTTTGTCGCGGCGGGCAAGCGGCCCGGCGTCGGTGCCGTGGGCCATTGGGTCGAAGCCAAGCCGGGTGTCCATGTCGTCGAGTTCAAGCAGGGTTTTCCGACCGGCATTGGCAGCCACCCTCGTCAGTGGAACGGCGCGCTTCAGACCGCGCCGATTGTGGTACAGATCGCCGAGCAGCCGAAGTTCGCCGTCCATCGCGTGATCGCCTATCGCAAACCGGGCAGCCGGCCGGGTACGACGGTGACGACCCGCTTCCGCGACAGCGGCAACTCGGAACGCTTCGATTCGATGAAGCCGGATCGCTACCCGCTGGAGGATCTGGTCCTCGACGGCACGCCGATCATTGCCGACGGGGACGTCATCGCCTACGACTGGCGACGGCACGTCATCCGGCTCGAACCGGCCGCGTATGAGCGTTTCGCCAAGGCGGTCAAACCGAGCGTGCGGGGAGTGCCGTTTGTCGTGCAGTCGGGGGGGCAGCCGGTCTATCTCGGGGCATTTTGGACGGGCGCTTCGTCTTACATGGCCGACATGCCGACGATCTCGCTGGATCGGTTCGGCGAGGCCCTGCCGGAGAACGACCCACACCACCTGCCCGCAGGCGCCATTCGCATCGAGAACACGCGCGTGCTCCAAGCGGGAGAGTTGCCCACCGATCCGCGCCAGAATGGGCGATTATATCGGGCCCTGCAAGCGGCCGGAAAACTCCTCGACCTGCGCAGCGGCGAGCCGCCTTGGGGCGACCCGGTGAAAGAGGTTCAATCGCGGCTTCAAGCGGGCGTGTTTCGCAACGGCGTGCAGCGGCTGAGCTTCGACCTACGCAACGGCTCGCAAGACCTCTCGGTCGAACTCGCCCCCGGCGGATTGCCGCCGGAGATTCTCATCGACAACGTGCCGTATCGATGGGCAGGCCGGATTGCCGGCGCGATGCCCGTCTGCAAGCCCGGCCAACACGTCGCCGGGGCCCACCTCGCACTGGACGAGAACTGGACGGCGATCAAGAGCGTCAGCGGGCCGAAGACCCTGCAACTGAAGCCGGGCAAACACACGGTCCAGGCGATCGTCTACGCCGCCGCCAAGGACGCGGAGGATAGCGGCCAGAAGACCCGCGTGCTGAGCAACCCGGTAGAGTTCGACGTTGCCGCCGAGCCGACGGGGCCGGGCGACGGGCCCTAGCCGATGCCCGTCGACTGAGATCGGCGTGCCCTACACCTCGGAGACCAACACGCGAAACTCGTGCCGCCGCCGCGCAACGGCACCGGGCTTGCCAAGACCGAACGGTTACCCGACCCCTGGCCCGCGACCATTTCGCGTCCGAGGGTCTTCGCGGCAGGGCTTGCCGGCTTGGTACAACTCGAGGCGGGCACGTAGTCTCGCCGCCATTTCTTCGTCATCTCGACCCATATCCAAGGCCTTCGTTTGCCACTTGACCGCCAGATCGAAATCTCCGATTTCGGCATAGGCGGCGGCGAGCGTGTCCAGGTAGTCTGGATGGCCCCATTCAATCGCTCGACACGCCAATACCGCCAGCTCGACGGCCCGTTCCCCGTCGCGATGTCTTTCAACGGGGCAGGTGGCGTGAAGCCTCGCCAGGCGATTGTAGGCCAACGGAACCTCGGCAAGCCGTATTGCCTCGGTCCAGTCGGCGCTGGCTTTGTCCAAATCCCCGCTGCACGCGTAGGCGTGGCCCCGCCCGGTATGCGCCATCGGGGCGGTCTTCGGGTCCAACCGAATCGCCTCGCTCCAATCGCCGATGGAGTTGTCGAAATCACCTTTCTCGTGATAGGCCTCGGCCCGCGCGGCAAAGGGCGTCGCGCCGGTCGGATCGAGCCGAATCGCTTCGGTGTAGTCGGCGATTGCCATGTCGTATTTGCTCATGCGTGAATAGGCAACGCCCCGGCCGATGTAGGCGTGGACTAAGGTCGGATCGAGCCGTATTGCCTCATTGAAGTCCGATATGGCGTTGCCGTCCTCCTCCTTCTTGAAGTAGGTCATGGCGCGGCTGAAGTAGGCGATGGCTACGGTCGGATCGAGCCGAATGGCCTCCGTACAGTCCGCATGGGCCCTTTCGTTCAGGCCCATCTTGCTGTAGGTGGCGGCGCGGGCGGCATAGGCCTCAGCCAAGGTTGGCTCAAGTAGAATCGCCTCCGTGTAGTCGGCAATAGCCTTGCCGTGATCGCCATTGTAATGGTGAGCCACGGCGCGGATGAAGTGTAATGAGGCCGACTGTCCTGGCGATAACCGGAGCAGTTTGGTCGCGTCGGCGATGGCCTTGTCGTACTCGCCGTTTTCGAAATAGGCCGTATAGCGGCCGTGGTACGCAAAGACGGCGAGCCTTGGGTTCAACTCGATCACCTTGCTGAAGGCGGCAATGGCGAAATCGAAATCCCCTTGATTTAGCTGCCTCACGCCGAACTTCAGCATGTTGAATGCTTCGCTGCCGTCGTCATTGGGAAGCTCAGGTATGGGGAATTGTGGAGGCCGGGGCGAAGGTGGAGGTGGCGGAGGTGGAAGACTTGAACGGCGATGGGAAGCGATCTCCGGCTTTGGGGAAACCGATGTCGGCGTCGTCGCGTTGTCTGACCAGTCGGCCGTGGTGGTTGCCCCATCGACGCTTGCCCGTGGTGGCGATGGTTCGTCGCCGCCGCGCATCGCCAGGCTGCCGAGGATGAAGATCAGCAGCACGACCGGCACGGACACCCCAATGCCGAGCATCCAACGCAGCCGGTAGTCCGGCTGTCCGGGAGCAGGGTGGGAACGGAGCGTCGTCAGGGGCTCCGCCGGCTGCTGCTGCGGATGCTCCACGTCGAACTCGTCCCACAGGTCGGTGGACGTCAACGGCTGGCCAAGATCGGGCGCGGCCGCGGCCCGTGCCGACCGGCGCTGATGCTCCGCTCGATAGCAGCTTCGGTGGTAGTGTTGTCCCTTGGCGTCCTTGACTCGATCCGGATCGGCCGAGAAGTCGTGGCCACACAGGCGACAGGTTTCCGGCCGGGCATCGCTCGGGGTGTCCCGGGCCGGCGCGCTGCCGCCCGGGCGACTTGGCAGCCGGTTGATTGTGCCACAATCCGGGCACTTTACCCGCCGTCCGGCGTAACGGTCGTTCGACCGCAACTCCTTGCTACACGCCTGGCAACTCACGCAAACACTCATGGTACTGTCCTCCCGGTCCCGATTGCGCGGGGGCAACGGAACTCACCATGTTGCCGCTATCGTTAGTCCTTCCACGCTGCTTATGCCGGAGTTTTGCTACCAATCCTCCGCACGGCCAACCAGATTCGCTGCCAGGCGTTGAGCTTCTTTCCTGCGCTCGCCTGCTGCGTCAGGTCGTCGTGAACTCCGTCGGCAACATGCACGACGCGCTGCAACTCGTCACCGTCGAGCCAGAAACCCTCACACTTGGGGCAACGGTCGACGATGAGTTCCTGCTGCTGCCGAAAACTCACCGGAGCAAGCGGCAACTTGCAGCGGGGGCAGCCGACCTGCCGGTGATCTCCTTCCACTTCGTGGAATGGGTGGTCTTCGATGTTCACCCAGATGCTCCCGTCGAGGCGGTCGAGTTCTCCCTTATCGAACCATATCCCTCGACAGTCCCGGCAGACGTCCAAGGCCTCGAAGCAGTATTGCTCTTCTAGGCCCGTTTCCCTCAGTTCGGACGGACAGACTGGACATCTCATGGCAGTGCTCCTCCCTCTCCACGCTCGGCGGAGATTCTGCAGCCAGCGGTTCCACGGCAAATCCCAGGAAGCCCGATGCCGGGCGAATCGAGAGTATTATAGTCATTATTGTGACAGTGACAATAGGCGCAATACGCCGAGAGGGGCCGCCGAATGAGCCTGCGGGGTGGATAGCGTATCCCCCCAAAGGGTTCAGTGCTCCGGCTGCTGGCGTCGGGTTTCAAGCGAAAAGGCCCACTACCACGGAGTAAACCGCAGCCCGAAGATCGCCAGCAACTGCACGCCCAGCAGGATCAACGCCGGCAACAGAAACGGCTCGAAGTGGTCGATCACTTGCGGCTGCTTCGAGCGGATCTCGACCTTCTTCATCTGGTCGATGCGGTCGAAGACGACGTCGAGCGCTTGCGGCGTGAGTGCCGTGAAGAGTTGGCCGCCGGTTTGTCGGGCGATGTTGATCAGCGCGGGATCGGGGCCTTCGTTGCGCAGCGAGACGGCGAAGACCACGATGCCGTGGCGGCGGAGCTTGGCAATCAGGGGGCGCTCGGCGCCGTTCTTGGTGTCTTCGCCCTCGCCGTCGGTGAGTACGATGATCATCCGGTCGCCTTCGTCGTGTTGGCTCAAGGGGTCGATCGCGCCGTTGAGCGCCTTGGCGATGTAGGTGAAGCCCCAGAGATAGTCGGGGAAGGCGTCCGGCACGATGAACGGCCGGGCCAGGCGGATCGCCTCGGTGTCTTGAGTGAGCGGCACCCAGTGGATGAACTGGCGGGAGAAGATCGTCAGCCCAAAGGAGTCGCCCTCGCGGACGGTGAGAAACTTGTCGATCGCGTCGTTGGCGCCGTCGTAGCGGGTGTAGGGCTCTTCGCCGTCTTGCGGGCCGTAGGGCTCGAACATGCTGGTCGAGGCGTCCAACACGATCTGGATGTTCGACAGCTTGCGTTCGGTCTTCGGCGGAGCAAAGGCCAGCGGCCGGGCCAAGAGGATGATCGCCAGCGCCAGCAACGTGGCCGGCAGGCAGTTGGCCGTGCGAACCAGCCCACCGAGCAGCCACCCGCGACGTTGCCGTACGTGGTCGAACGGCATCACCAGCGGCCGGCCCTTGCGGACCCACTCCCAGAAGACCATCGTCACCGGGATCACCAGCAACACGATCAGTTGTGGATGGGCGAAGGTCATGATGCGGGCGATGCTTGCGGGCGGTTGTCTTTGGCGCGAGCGTGTCCGTTGCCGGCGGCGGCGGTCAAGTCACGCAGCAACTCTTCGGTGGTGACGTCGTTGGCCGGGGCGTGCAGCCAGCGCTGGAGTTTCTCGTAGGCCGAGCCCAACTCGTTGCTTTGGCGGATGCGGCGACAGGCGGCGGCCATCCGCTGCGCGTTCAAGTCGAGTCGTTCCTGCCATGCGGTCAACAGCAGCAACTCCAGCCGGGCCTTCTCCTCGACGCTCAAATCGCGGTCTGCCAACGCAGCCAGATATCGGGCGATCCGTTCGGCCAACGTCGGTTCCGGCGGTTCCGGCTTCGCCGGCGGGGGGCGCTTCGCACGGCCGACAAAGATCAACCCCGCCAGCCACAGCCCCCAGAAGACGCCCAGCCCGGCCAGCGTCTCGTAGTATCCGTGCCAGATGTGTACGCCGACGTCTTCCATCTCGCGAATGCGGGTTTCGATGTCTTTGGTCAGGCTGGTCAGCCCCCGCACGCGGAACTTCGGCAGATCGTCGATCGGCCGGCCGTCGGCCGAGGTGAGATAATCGGTCAGCTCGAACTCGCCCGGCAGGTTCACCACGTAGCGGACGTCGTAGATCCGCACGTCGCCTCGCAAGGCTTCGTCGGCGATACGGACGTTGATCGACGCCCCGCGGCGATACGGCCGGGCGACCAGCCGCGGCCCGCCGTAGCGGATGATCACGGCCTCCTCGACCCCCAACGGCACGTCGCCCTCGGCCGGCGGTCTTGGCGGCGGACCGGGACGCCAAGGAGCCACGACGACGAGCACCACGGCCGCCGCAATCGCACCGCACACAACCCAGGCCGCGATCAGCCACCGTGGCGAGGTGGTCTGGTGATCGGGGTGGGCTGGGGGCGTGTTCATGTGGATTACGTGTGACTTGCGCCGTCTATCGGGCCGTCGTCGAACGACCTCGCTGTTTGAGGAAGTGCCGCAGCGGACCGAGAATCGGCCGGTCGGTCCGCAGTAGCAGGTAGTCGATGCCGTGACGCGTGAGCCGGCTCTTGACGTCCGAACGCCGCAGCCAGCGCCGCCATCCGGAGGCGAAGAACGTGTGGCCCGACTCCGCTTCGCGGCCGCGAAAGAGCCCCGCCCCGCGGACGCCCGTCTCGGCCGGATCGCGAAGCTGCACTACGGCGCATTCGTGGTCCTGGGCCACCAACCGCAAGGCCGCCACGGCGTCTGCATCGTGCAGGTCGCTCAAGACCAACAGCATGCTGCGGCGCTTTAGCGACGGCACCAAGTCCCGCACCCGTCGACCCAGCAACGTGTTTTCCAGGAAACCGTGACGCCGCAATCGATGAGCCCACTGCATCACTACGCTACGGGAAAGCGTGGGCGGGATCCGCACCTCGCGCTCGCCGCAGGCTACCAGTCCCACCGGTGTCAGCCGCCCCTGCGCCGCCAAGGCCACCGCCGCCGCGATCCGCACGGCCCAAGCGTACTTGCTCAGCCGCCGGGAACTGACGCACATCGAGGCCGACGTATCCAAGAGGATATAGAGCGGCACCTGCCGCGGCTCTTGATACTCCTTCACGTACGCCTTGCCCGCCCGGGCGGTGACCTTCCAGTCGATCAGCTTCACGCTATCGCCGGGCAGGTAAACCCGCGACTGGGCATACTCCAGCCCGGAGCCGTGGTAGATCGAGTCATCGGGCCCGAAGGCCAGACTGTCGGCCAGTTGGCGCACGGCGACGTCGAACTGCCGCGAGTCGATCGGATCGTGGGGTAACTCTAGGGTGCGTCGCATGGGCGGACGGAGAGTGCTTCTAGGAGATATCGGAGAGGATCGATTCCAGCACGCTACGGCCGGTGTAACCTTCGGCCGAGGCTTCGTAGGTCAAGCGAATACGGTGCAACATCACGTCTTCGGCCAACTCGAAGACGTCTTCCGGCACCACGTAATCGCGCCCGTAGATGAACGCCCGGGCACGACCCGCTGTGACCAGCGCCATGCCGGCCCGGGGGCTACAGCCGAGTTCCAACTGCTCGCATCGCCGCGTGCGGCCGGCCAGGTCGACGCAGTGTTTGATCAGCACGTCGCTGACGTGGACCTTCTGCACGATCTCCATCGCGCGGACCAGATCGGCGATCGTAGCGCACGGCTGGTCGACGATCATGTCGAAGGCCGTTTTGGGCACGGCACCACCGGCTTCGTCTTTCGACAGCCCCATGTTCAACTGCCGCCGGACGATGTCTTCTTCCTCCTTTGGCGTGGGGTAGTCCAGCCGGTGATAGAGCATGAAGCGGTCGAGTTGGGCCTCGGGCAACTCGAACGTGCCGGCCTGTTCGACCGGGTTCTGCGTGGCGATCACCAGGAAGGGCACCGGCAGCTTGAACGTCTCGCCGCCGATGGTCACCTTGCGTTCCTGCATCGCTTCGAGCATCGCACTTTGGGCCTTGGGGGCCGCCCGGTTGATCTCGTCGGCCAGCAGCAGGTTGGTAAACACCGGGCCCTTGTGTACGCGGAAATCGCCCGTCTTCTGGTCGAGCACCTCGGAGCCCACCACGTCGGACGGGAGCATGTCGATGGTGAACTGGATGCGGGCGAATTGCAGGTCGATCGCCTTGGCCACGGCGTTGACCAGCAGCGTTTTGGCCAACCCGGGCACGCCTTGCAGCATCAAGTGTCCGCCGGTGAACAGGGCGATCAGGATCCGCTCGACGACCGCGTCCTGCCCTACGACCACCTCGGCCACACGGCGGCGGACGTCGACCACGAAATCGGCGGCCCCGCGAGGCGCGTCGCCGTCGTGGGTGGCGGCGTCGGGAGTGGCTGCGTCTTTATCGGCTCGGTGCATGAAATACCTCGTTGTCTTGGCCGTAACGCGATCCCTAGACAGGATCGATCGTCTCTCAGCGGGCGAATCTCAACCACTTGCGGGCAACGTTGCGGAGTTCCTCGTCGGCCACCCCGGAGCCGTTGCCGCCGAAGGAGGAGGCCTCGATCCGGGTGATCTCTTCTTCAAGGTTGGCCCGATCTCTCTGACCCAACGTGACAAGTTCGCTACTGCCCATCGACCTCAATAAGCGCACGACCACGAACGGATCGATCTCGGCCGGCATCTGAAACACGTCGCGGGCTCGCAGCGGACGCTCTCTCGGGCGGCGGGCCAAACGCACCAAGAGCGCGATCACGACGCCCAACGCAAACACCCCGCCGACGACGACCAATGCAACCACCCACGGCGGCACCGACGCGGCCCACGCGGCCAACTCGCCGGCGGCCGACTCGTCGCCCAGAGCCACGACCGGATCCTCGAGATCGACCAGGTCCATGTCGACGTACGTGCGATAGGTGGCCGTGGCGTCTTCCGCTCGCGGCGGTGGCAGCGGAAACTCGGCCGGCCCGCCGGGTTCTTTCAAAGCGGCGGCATCGAACGTGACCGTCCACGCCCGCTCCGATACGGCATGGACACTATCGGCCCAACTGTTGATCTGCCGCACCAGCGTGTCGCCCTGGGGATCGATCCGCACCACGGGAAGCTCTTCGGGCAGGGTGTCCAGGTCGAGCAGTTCATCCAACTCGGGCACCAATCCACAGCCGGTCGCTTCCACTTCCAAGAGGATTTCCCCGCTGCTTTCCATCCGCCGGGTGTCGAGCGTCTGCGTGACTTCGGCTTGGAAGAACGGCCGCGGGGCGTCCGGCTCAGCATCGACCTTGATCATCGTTTCGGACGATTCGGCGGCGATTGTCACCGGACCGGTCAGGTCGAGGAATTCCAGGTCGAGTTGAATCTGCGGGATCTTATCGACGCTGGCGTCTTTGACCTTCACGTGAAGATACGCCAGCACCGTCTCCTCCCAGCCGGGTTTCTCGATGGCCCGGCTGCGTACGTCCTTGGGGCTAAACGTGATCGAGGCGATCTCGAAAAACGGGGCCAAGGCCTCGGTGAGGTTCAATTCGAGTTGATCGCGGCGGCCTTGTACGTCGCTCATGCGGAATACGGCCGTGGCCGGTTGGCCCGGGCGGGCGGGCGCTCCGGCACGCGGCCGCTCGTTCACGAGATACGCCCCGAAGTCGGCCATCCGGCCCATCGCTTCGGTGTGCTGAATGCTGAGGATGATGCCGAAATGGCGGTCGCGGGGCACTTCGTTCGGCCCGTCGACGCGAGTAGTCAGCCGGGTCTCTTCGAGCAGTTCGTCGTAATAGTCCACCTTGCTTTGGGCCTGAAACGAGAACGGACTCTCCTTGACGATCACCAGCGAACCGGCCAGATACTTGTACTTGAGTTCCTCGTGCAGCGGATTCTCGGTGTCTTCCAGCCGAGCGTTGACGTGCTTGGCAAACAGGTTGACATGGGCCGTGGCGGCTTCTTTGGGCAACGCCCGGATCACGTCGCGCAGCCGCCCCAACGCTGCCCGGTCCAGCGACTTCGAGAGGTTCAGGTTCCCATTTCCGCCGATGCCCAGAAGGCCGTGGAACCAGGCCAGGTAGACGTCGATCGAGTAGCTGCCCGGGGTGAACTGCGGAACTTGCCGAGCGTAGATCTCAGCGGCCTTGGCAAATCGCGCTTCGGCCTCTTGACCTTTCTCCTGATACACCTGCATCCGCTGGGTACCATCGGAAGTGACCAGTTCCTGGAAGTACTCGAAGGTGCCCCAGTCGCTCGCCAGTGTGCCGGCCATGGCCGTTACGCGCCAGGCGTCCGGGTGTTGTTCGAGCCGCCGGTCGATCATCTCCACGGCGACGCCGTAACCGCGGCGGACCATGTCGAGCGTCTGCTGCCGGTCGCGCCGCGCGCCGGCCGCCTCTTGCACCTCCATGCTTCGCCACCGGGTCGCCAGGGAGTCGGTCATCTTGCGAATCAATCGCGAGAAGACATCCTCGGGCATATCACCGATCGGGCCGAAGACCTTTTCGACGTCCGCGCGGCGATAGACCTCGGCGTCGCTGTAGCAGACGTCGAAGGCATTGACCAGCAATTCGGCGTCGCGGGGGTTGATCTTGTGACGCCGGAAAGCGTCCATCATCTCGGCCATGCTGTCGACGTTTCGCTGCATCATCAGCGGGGTGACGATGATCTGCGCCCCCTCGGCCAGGCCCAGCCGTTGTCGGATCCACTCCGGCACCTGGGGATTGTGGCGGATGGCCCAGTACTTCAGGTACTGTTCGGCCAACTCGATGCCGGCGGCCGGATTGCGGCCGGCCAATTCCACGATCCGCTCGACGGCCTCTTCGTACCGATCGCTCGCCAAGACGACCTGCGAGACACACAGATCGATCCGCTCCCTCACGCTCTGCGGCAACGCCTCAATCCACTCGGCTTCGGGCACGGCGTCGAGTACATCGGCGGGCAAGACGTGGGGCGATTTGGCGAGCTTGTCCGGCGAGAGCACGTCTTCCGGTGGGCGGCTGCGGATGGTGTGTTCCGCCTCTTGAATCCAACGGTCGGCCATCACCGCGGCCACGTGGCTCCAGGGGGGCTTGTCCAGTTCGGCCTCCTCGGCAACGCACTCCAACAGGCACTTCTGCGCCGTCAGGGCGCTGGTCCGCGGCCGGAAATCGCGCGTGTAGGAGTTGATGGGTGCTCGCCGGCCGAACGTCGACGCCAGTTTCAGGACGTGGTCAGGATCGCGCTGGACCATGGCCGCCAGCAACGGCCGCAGCGCCTCTTCGGGGGCCTTCTCCATCAGATCGGCCAGGCGGTCGACCGCCTGTTGCTGGCGGCCGGAATCGGCCGTCGGGTCGCCCAGCACATCGGCGTTCTGTTTCCAAAGGGCGCCGACTTGCGTCTGCTGGTGCTCTTGGAGCTTCTCTTGCGAGGCGAGAAACTGCATGATTTCTGCCCGAATTCCGGCGTCTTCGAGCTTGTTGGCCTCCAGCAGCGAGGGGAGATATTCCAAAGCCAATCCGTCGAAATCGGCGTGCAACAAGACACGGCCGGTCGCCAATCGCTTGCCCTCGTCAGCACCGAGCCACCGCGTACCCTTCTCCAGGGCCTTTCGCAGCCAAAGCTCCTGCTGTTTCGGCACGGCGATCCGCAGCAGCGGCCCGAGCTTCTGGATCTGTCCGGAATTCGGCTCGCCGGGACAGGCATCGGCGAGGCCGAGGAAATCGTCCAGGGTGAGCACGGGCACGTTGCGTCCGGTCAAGTCGACGAGCATCTTGTTGTAGATGCCCTGAGCGATCGACTCCGGCAGCGGCGGCTTCAGAGCATCGCGGATCGCGTCCCAACGGCCTTCGTAAAACGCCCGGACGAAGAGATCGGGTGGCCGCAACTCGGCGTCGTCCTGGCCGGCGTATCGCGTCACGTGGTCGTAGATCGCCGACGCCTGCCGAGTAAAGCTGCGGCGCACCAGCGGCTCATAGAGCTTGGTAAGTTCCTCAATGTTGGGGCCTTCGGCGTCGGGTTCCGCAGCCACGCAAACGTTGACCGATGGAGATTGAGAATTGAGAACTGCAAATTGAAAAATGCAAATTGTCAAGAGCCCTAGGCCTTGGCTCAGTCGAGGGGCATACGCAACATGCCTTCGATCTCCCAAGCTGTACCCACTCGCGTGCGGCCGGCAATCCACAATTTGCATTTTGCAATTCCCAATTCTCAATTTGCAGTCTTCTTTGCTACGCCGATATGCGGTCGATCCCTCTGCAAGCTGCAAGGCCCTACGATCCCTTTAGTTCCGTTTCCGGCACTTCCATCACTTCTCGCCCGTCGTTCGCGCCGCCGAGCATTGGCGGCCCCGGCTGTCCGCCGGTGATCAATTGGGCCGCTGCGGCTCCGTTGCCTTGGCCGGAGGCGCTGGAATCGGAGGCGTCGGCACCTTGCATCCGCAGGACCATCTCCAGGTTCTCCAACGCCACGGTATCGATCCCTTCGATGCCTTGCACGGCGTCGACCGAGCCGACGGCGTTGCTGACGCCTTCGATGCTGTTCTCCGGCGGCACGATCACGGTGCCGTCGGTCCCTTCAACGCCTTCGATCATTTGACTTTCGACGGCCTCGGTAGTGGAACCGTCGGTGCCGAGTTGCACGCTGGTGACACCTTGGGTGCCGTCGGCGTCATCTTCTTCGGCCGGGTCGTCGGCCGCGGAACCATCGGTGCCGAGGTTCACGCCGGTAATTCCGTCGTTACTGTTTCTAGAAGAGTCATTCGGCCCGGTGGCTTGCAGCCAGAACGCACCCGCGCCGACGCCCAAACCGGCGATCGAAAGCACGGCGATTGTGGTGAGCGTTCGATATCCCATCGTATTGTCCTTATAGTAGTCATCTCGCTCCGCGAGATGTCACCGTGGCGGGGCGCGGGGGGCGGCGGCCAAAATAATTCAAACCCCCCCCCCAACCCCCACCCCCCCCCCCCGGC
>CAYYNP010000059.1:24164-38213 GCA_964472545.1 uncultured Planctomycetaceae bacterium
GCCACCGGGGCGTCCCGCGGAGCGAGACGCCTACTATCTTCCAACGCCTCCTCGAACGCCTCACGCACCCGGCCTTCGTAACGGCGAAACTCCTCCGGATCTTCCAACTCTGCCAGGTAACGGAACAACTGCCGGGCCCGTTCGGCGTACGGCCGCCATTCATCCTCGGCGGCGCCGCTGGTCTTCAGCACCCAGGTGGCGTAGTAGTGGGCCTTGCCGAGCGCCTCGCGGACACCACGGGTAATCGGAGCGTTCTCGCCGTAGGCAACCGCCGTCTCCTGCAATAGCAGCGTCAGGTCGTCGATCGCCTGGCTGACCTCGAGCATCTCCAGCCGGGCCTTGCACCTGGCCAGGCGGATCTCGTGCAACACCTCGGGCTTTTCGTCGATCGGCAGCGCATCGGCCAGCCGGTCGTAGCCGTCGAGGATTGCCTGCCAGTCGGGCTTCTCCTGCTGTTCGAGTCGGCGGATCTCGCAAAGCTGCTCGTACGCCCGTTCGCGCTGCACCTGCTTCTGTCCCTGGTTGAAGTGATACGCCGCCACGCCGACGGGAAACAACATCCACAGCAGTACCAGCGCCTTTTTCATGGCCTCACCCCACTTTCTAGCACGCGACTTTCGCGCACGGGGCGGCCACGGGGAGCCGGCGATGCGGAACGAACCGTTCGCCAGTCGCTGCCAAAATACTCCAGCAAGATCGGGATCGCCGCACAAACGGCCGCCGCCACCACAAACACCGCGATGGCCACGTCGACCAGGTCGTATTCGCTGCGCCCGCCGCCGGCCCCCACGGCCAAATCGCCCAGGGCCAGCGTGCCCACGTGCTTCTCGTTGACGTCGATATAGCGCCCGCCTAGCCGGCCAGCCAGGTCGCGAAGCGTCGCAGCGTCCTGCCGTGACATGTGGTCGTCGATGAACGTACCGCGATGGGGGTTGCCGACGCCCAGGATGTAGGCCTCGCGGACCGACTCCGGCGGCTTGGGCACCGGACCGAGTTCGATCGTGTCGCCGTCGGTGCAGATGAATACGGTCGTGCTCTCGGCCGGGTAGTCTGCCAACTGCTCGAGCGCGCCGCGGACACCGGTACCCAGGTCGGTCTTGCCCGGCTCCATCACGCACCACAGCGGCAGCCCGCCGAAGACGTTGCGGACGAGTTCCGGGTCGTGGGCGTCGGCCACCACGGGCATGGCGTCGGTGTAGAAGGCGAATACCGAGAAGACCACGTCGCCGTCGAGCCGCTTGAGCACGCCGTCGACGACCGCGTCGGCCCGCTCGGCCCGGGTCGACTCGCCCTTGGGGCCGGCGTCCTGCAGGGTCATGCTGGGGGAGAGATCGGCCAGAAAGACGACGTGGCGTACGTTCTGGTCTTCTTTCGGGTCGGACCGGCCGACGTCGAAGATCCCGCCGCCACAGTAGGCCATCGTGACCAGCGCCCAGGTCATCGCGGCGATCGCCAGCGTTTTCAGCGGCCGCACTCCACGCACCCATCGCCGCGGCCGGCCGGTGGGTCCGGTGGCCAATCGCGCCACCACGCGGCACCGCCGCTGATGCAGCGCTTCGGCCGCCCACACCAACAACAGCGCCGCGGCCGCCGCAACGATCGGAATCAGCACGTCAGCCGCTGGCGTCATTCTCGCTTCCGGTGTTTGTCAACGTGGCTCCCAGAGGCTCCATAATAGTCGGCCGCGAATCGGGCCGCCAGCGAAGCTCCCTCACGGCCGATACCCCAAGACCGAGCCAGGCAACGTGCTAACTCGATTCTCAGGCGTGTCACACGGCGTTGCTGTGCCCCTTCTCTGTGAGTGAGACGCTCCACCACGTGGGGTTATTTCTGGAGTCATGTTTTTTTTCTCACGGCCGGCGCCGAGCTATTCTCATGCGGCCCGATCCGCTATGCTACGCTTCGGGTGGATTCACCCAGAGAAGATTTGCTCAGCCGTTTTCCCCGCGAGAAGGATACCGTCATGGAGAGTGGACTGGTTTTGCCGCTGGCCATTGAGGATACGACGCTCTGGATCATTGGCGCCGCCGTCTTCGGCCTGTTTGCCTTGGTGGTGGCGTTGGTGGTGATCACCTACGGCAACATCTGGTTTCAGGCCTACATGTCCAACGCCCGGGTGAGCCTGATCAGCCTGATCCGGATGACGTTCACCCGGGTCAACAGCCGGTTGATCGTGCAGGCGAAGATCATGGCCACTAAGGCGGGCATCGGGCCGGATCGCCAGACGGGCATCACCACCCGGCGGCTGGAGGCCCACTATTTGGCCGGCGGAAACGTGTCGAAGGTTCTCCGGGCGATCATCGCCGCCCATCGGGCCGATATCGACCTGGACTTCGACCGCGCCGCGGCGATCGATCTGGCCGGGCGCGACGTGCTCGAGGCCGTGCAGACCAGCGTGAATCCCCGCGTGATCGACTGTCCCGATCCCCAGCGGTCGCACAAAACAACCCTCTCGGCGATTGCCCGAAACGGCGTGGAGTTGAAGGTTCGCGCCTTGGTGACCGTGCGGACGAACCTCGAACAGCTCATCGGCGGCGCCACCGAAGAGACGATCATCGCCCGGGTGGGCGAGGGGATCATTACCTCGATTGGCTCCTCGGCGTCCCATCTCCACGTGATGGAGAACCCCGACCGGATTTCCGAGGCGGTGCTGGAGCGGGGGCTCGACGCCCAGACGGCGTTCGAGATCGTCTCGATCGACATCGCCGACATCGACGTGGGCCAGAACATCGGCGCCCGGCTCCAGGCCGATCAGGCCGAAGCCGACACCCGCGTGGCTCAGGCAAAAGCCGAAGAACGTCGCGCATTTGCCAAAGCACACGAGCAGGAGATGAAGGCTGCGGTGGCGATGAACCGGGCGAAGGTCGTGCTGGCCGAGGCCGAGGTGCCGCTGGCTATGGCCACCGCGTTCCGCGAGGGGAATCTGCAAGGGACGTCGGCGGCGTAGCTGCGTAAAGAAGTCATCTCGCTCCGCGAGATGTCACCATGGCGTCTCGCGGAGCGAGACGCCTACTATCGTCTTACTACGGCTGCGTCCTCACGGGCTGCCTCAGCGGCACCGTGGGCACCACGTTCTTCAGGTCGGTCCAGAGCGTGCCTTCGCCGGCGTAGAGTAGCTTGAAATCGATGGTCTCGGGCAGTCCTTCGGCGAATTCCCAGCGGGTGTAGGCGGCCGGGTCACCGAAGGCGGCCACGGCCAGGCCAAACTTCTCGGCTTTGGCCTCTTGCTGAAGCTGTTCGGCCTTGGCGTCGGCCTCGCCCAGCACGACCGTCTTCTTGGCGTCGAGTTCGGCCGCCTGCTTGTCGATCACGGCGACCATCTGCGTGGTCTCGGCCATCGTCTCCTGGGCTACCTTGTCGCCTTCGGCCTTGACGTTGGCCACCAGCTTGATGGTCTCCACGCGGATCTTCTCGGCCTCGAGTTCGATCGTCTTCTCGGCTTCGCGGAGTTCCGCCTCGGTGGTGGCGGTTTCCTTCTCCTGATCGCGGGTGAGCTTCAGTTCGTCGGCGATGAACGACTGCTGGATCGGCAGGCGGACCTCTTGCGGGATGTAGATGTGGCGGACCAGACCGTAGAGCAGCGAGATCCCCTTGTCTTCCAGCACGGCGTCGAACTCTTGCGACGTATCCAACTGAAACTGCTGCCGTGTTTCGCCGACCAGTAGCTCGACGGCCCCCAGCTTCGAGCCGTTATTGCGATAGATGCTCTTCGACTGCGGCTCGATCACCTTCTCTTCGACGGCGTCGATGTTGCCGAACTTCTTGACGATCTCCGGCGCGTTTTCGGGCATCACGCCCCAGATCGCGGTGAAGTCCATCTGGATCTCGAAACCGTCGTTCGATGGGAAGTTGATACCCGTGTCGGCCACGGCCTCGGGTTCGCCGCTCTCGTCGAGCATCGGCTCGCCGCTGGGCAGCGTCTTTTGCAGGGCCGAGATGGTGGCCTCACGATAGCCGATCTCGACGATGTCGATGCTCATTTCCCGTCCGTTGACCGGATACAGTCCAGGCGGCAGCACCTCGTTCTGGATGCCGGCCACCTTGCCTTCCGCCTTGTTGGCGGCCAAGTACGTCACTACGCCCACGTAGCCGGTGTCGATCTCGACCCAGCCGGAGAATTTCTCCTGCGTGCCGTCGGTAGTCTTCTCCTCTTCGACGATCGTGAATTCGTAGGCGTGGGGATTGGCCCGATATCGGCCCGGGCCGTAGGCCTTGCGAAGGATGCCTTTGTGCTGCGTGGCCCCCAAGTCGCCGTCGACGATGAACTCGCCTTCGGGAAGCGCCTCGCCCAATTTGCTGGTGACAATCGCCACGTGGCCGGGCTCGACGACGAAGTCCTTCACGATTTCGCGTTCCCACCAGATGGGGCAATAGAAATGGCGCCCGGGCCCTCGAAGCTGCCCCAGCACGCCGATCTCGCCCTTCTCCTCATAGTCGGCAAGGTGCCCCGCCTTGGCGTATTCCCTCGACCCGAACACGAGCGGGCCCTTGTAGCGGAGTTTTAGACTGTGGCCCTCGGGGACGTAGACCCGGTTGACCGTCCAGGCAAACACCAGGTAGCCCAGCGGGATGAGCAGGACGGCTGCGGCAATCACGCCTGTGACCTTCATCGATCGCATCGGTATGACCTTTCGGTATGGAGAATGCGCCGGGCGTCGCAATTCGGCCCGGGCGGTCTGTCGCTACGATTCGCCCGGCGCCGTCGTGTCCTCGGCGGGCGTTTCCTCAATGGGCGCTCCCTCGGCAGGTGTTGCCCGATCGGTGCCGTATTCCGTGAAGATATCCATCATCGGGCTGTCGGCCGTGTTGACCATCATGCTGCGGAAGGCCGGGGCGATCTTCTTCAGCAAGACCCAGCGGGCGTATTGGTCGCCGTCGCCGCCAAAGGCCTCGACCGCCTTCTTCCATCCGGCCGCTTCCGCTTCGTTGTTGAAGCGAACCACGTCGGCCTCGGCCTGGCCGCGGGCCAATACGGCTGCCGCCTGGTCTGTGGCCGCTTGCAGCTCGAACTCGGCCACCGCCAGCTTCTGGTTGGCCTCGATCACGGCCACCTCCTGCTCCCGCTTGGCCTCGGTGACCACCTTGACCACCTCCTGCTGGGCCTGCACGAGTTCCTGTTTCTGCTTGACCGTCTCCTGCTCCACGGCCAACTCCTGCTCGGACTTCTGCTGCAAGATCTCCCGGGCATACTGCTCTTTGGTCTGCAAGGCGATCTGGCGGTCGCGGACCGGCTTGGCGATCTGGTCCGGCGGTTTGATCTTCGTGATCAGGGCCTGGATCACTTCGATCCCCTCGCCCTTGCAGGTCTCCGCCAGCGACTGCTGAAAATCCTGCTGGAATTGGGTTCGTGTTTCGCCCGAAATGAAGTCGCGCCCTGCGTGGTTCGAGCCACGCAGCCGGCAGAACGATCGGGCGTTGGGGAGGATGATCTTGTTGATGATCTCCGTGTCAATCGTGTCGTCCTTGCCGATCGCGCCGCCCTTGAGTTTCTCCTCGGTGTCGTTATAGGTCACGTAGACCTTTGCCGCCTCCTCCTCAATCACGCGGAACTCGATCACGCCATCGAGCGTGACGAAGAAGCCGTCCTTCGACGGGAACCCCATCCCGCCGCCCTCGGAGAGGTTGAAACGCTGGCTGCGGCAATCGACCAGACTGATCCGCTCGACGTAGGGGTTCTTGTAATACGTACTCGGCGCGAGCGTCTGCCGCTGGACGCCGCGGCGGCCGTCTTCGACCAGCAGCACGTTGGGGTCGTCGGGCATCGGTGCCGAGAGATTCGTCACCACGCCCCGAAACCCTGCCGGCACGGTTACCGGCTCGCGTAACTCGATAATCTCCGCGTAGCTGTCGCCTTGCGGTCGTGGCTTGTCGCCGGCGAACTTGGCGTTGATGGCATAGCGTCCCGGGCGGAGCACCTCGGGAACGATTCCCTTTTGGCCCTCCTCCCAAGCGATCAGGTCGCCCGGGTCCAGGTTGTCGCCGTAGAGCCGCGTGCGAACCCCCATCTTTCCCTCCGGGATTTCGATCTGCGGAACGACGACCCAGGTGAACTCGTAGGGGTTCATGAAATAGCGGCCCTCGCCCAGCGGCTCGAGCTGCACGCCCTTATAGGCGTACTCGCCGTCTTCGCCCAGCGGCGCAATCTCCTGGCCGTTGTCCAGGTCCTCGCCGGTCTTCTTGATCAGGATCGCCATGTGCTTGCTGGGCACCTCGATCCGGCACTGCGTATACGCGAAGTACGGCAGCACGATCAGCGGGATGAGCACGAACAGCCCCCACATTACGACCTTCTGCCGATCTCGGACGTCTCGAAAGTCCACGGGATATCTCCTTGTCGGGTGGCCACGGCGGCATGGCGCCGGGGGCGCGCCAAGAGGGTCTGACTCTCTATTCGCCGCCGTCGGGCGACTATTGGGATTGCGCGGCAAACGTAGGTCGGCGGCGCAACTCCGTCAAGCCGCTAATGTTGCGAAAACACAACACGGCGGTCGGCGTCTGAGGTTTGTGAGGATTCTGCAAGCGCGAACGGGCGGTCGCGGCTTTGTGGGAAATGGAGCACCCGGACTACAGCGCCAAGCGCTCTCGCAGAATCGCCGTCAACTCGTCCGGCGTGACGTCCCGCACCAGGAGCCGCTTCGTCCGCGCCGTGGCCCCGGCGATCAACTCGAACTGCGACTTCCTCAGCCTAAGCCGCTTGGCCAGCAGTGCAATCAGGGCCTTGTTGGCCTTGCCGCGCTCGGCCGATTGCGTCACGCAGACCTTGAGCGCTCCGTCCTGCTCGCCGCGGATTTCGTCGCGGCGGGCGCCCGGCGCGGCACGCACCGGCAAGATCGCCCCCTCGGCGTGCGGCGCGAGTTCGATCATCATCGCACCCCACGAAACAACGCCGAACCCACGCGGACCATCGTGGCCCCCTCTTCGATGGCCGTCTCGTAGTCGCCGCTCATGCCCATCGAGAGTTCGTCCAGCGAGATGCCCTCGGGGCAGTTGGCTCCGAGCCGGTCGCGAACTTCTCGCAGCGCCGCGAAGTCGCGCCGCCCGCCGCCGGAAGTTCCCAATCCGGCCATGCACATCAGTCCGCGGGTTTCGATGTTGGGGTATTCGGCGAGCTCGTTCAGGAACGGCTCGACGTCCGCCGGCTCGAAGCCCTGCTTGGCTGCCTCGCCGGAGACGTTGACTTGCAGCAAGATCGGCATCCGCGACGAGAGTTCGCCGGCGACGCGGTCGATCGTGGCGATCAATCGCGGACTATCCGCCGATTGGACCACCTCGACCAGCGGCAGCGTACGGCGGACCTTGTTCCGCTGTAACGGTCCGATCATGTGCCAGTGGGGGCTGGGGACAGGTCCATTTCGTTGCCCTTGAAAAGGCGACGGGACCAATTCATGCGCGGCGCTCTCCGGGTCGCCGTAGTCGATTGGACCTGTCCCCTTTTCTGGAGCGGCTCGTTGGGGCAAACTGGACGCGTCCCCTTTCCCGATACCCAAAGCCTCAGCCACCGCTTCGGCCTTCGGCCAGAACTGCTGCGGGCGGCTCTCGCCCAATACGCTGCATCCGGCCTGAAGCAACGCCAAGACCTCTTCCACCCCGACGTACTTCGACACGGCCACCAGCGTAATCGCGTCGCCCGTACGGCCTGAGCGTGCGGCGGCGTCGGCGATCCGGCCGCGGACCTCGGCCACATTTCGGGCAATGCAAGACGTAAGATCGGACATGGGACGATCCGCAAGGCGAGGCGTTACGGTGCGGCTGGTGTCTGCTGTGATTGGATCATGGCATTTGGCGCACCGGCCAGCAGGATGCACGACTCGTGCCGCCGTACCAGCCGGGCCAGTTCTTCGGGCGCGGCCACGTGGACGACGTCCAACTCCTCCACAGTGGCGGCGTCGAGGCGGCTGAGCAGATAGACCCGGCCGCGATCTTGCGCCCGGGCGAGTTGGGCGGCCGGCAGCGCGTCGGCGAAACGCTCCTTGCGGATGCGCCGCAAGACCGCGTCGGGCGACTCGGCGCCGGCCAGCATCTGCATCGACGGCCCCGGCGCGTCGGCCAAATCGCAACAGACGGCGATCGATCCCCCGTCTTCGGCCAGCGCACCTGCCGCCTCGAGCGCGCGGCCGACGTTCTGCCAGGTCTGTTCGGCCGGGCCGCCTTCGATGCCGACGACAACCAGTCCTGCCTGATCGGTCGCCGTCAGACTCCAGGCGTCTTCGTAGAGTTTGCGCCCACGCCGGCGAACGGCGTCGCTCTGCCCGGCCACCACGTGCATCACCGCACCGCCGGGGCCGGGGATAAGTTGAATCGTGAAGTTGATCCCCAACAGCCACGCCACGCGATCGACCTCTTCGACGAGCCGCGTTCGGGCGTCGCCTTGTCCGGGCCGGGTAGATTGGCCGCGTCGGGTACCTTGCGCCCGCCAGGCAGCCATCGAGCGAAAACGCCGCTGGGTCGCATCGTCTGCGAAGTTGGGGAAGATCGCGCCGTGGATGCCGTAGTAGCCGGCCGACGATTCCGCACGCAGCCGCCCGATCGGCAACACCAGATCGGCGTCGTGGATGGCCCGATGCAGCAAGATCGGTTCGTCGGCCTCGTTGGCCGCCAGGTAGGCGAGCCGGTTGCGGTCGGCCGGGTCGTGGACGAACAGGCCGATTAGCTCGCGCAGCTTCGAGTCCAGCAGCCGGCATGGATCGTCGGCGTCGTCGGACGGCTCGTGCGGCTGCAACACGGCGATCCCGTCGGGATGGACGCCGGCCCGCAACAATCCGTCGATCACACCGGACACGACCTCGGCCGCACACGGCAGCGAGGCGTCCAAGGCCAGCACGACCCGATCGCCCGGCGTGGTGCTCTTGCCCAGTGGAGGATAGTCGAGCGGGTCGTCGAGCGCCGCCGCGAGGGCGGCCCCCAGATCGTCCACCGACTCGCCCCGCGGCACATCGCACACAATCGGCGCAGCATCCTCGTCAAACTCCAGTTGGATCGATCGATCGATCCCGTATCGCAGCACGGCCATGGAACAAGACGGCAGAAACGAGGCGTTGGATCGGCACACGCACGCAAGCCGTTCATTATCGCGCGCGCCGCACCAGCGTCAAGACGCCCCCAACTGCCACAAAGCCTCCACCGCCACAAAGCCTCCACCGCCAGAAGGCCCCAACTGCGACAAAGCTCCGACCGGTGGTCGCGCCCGAAGCCCGAATGCACTGCGACACGGGGGCAGAATTGCTAGAGCCCCAACAACGTGCCGATCCGGCCGCGGCTCTGGCCGGCCAGCATCACCGACGAGGTGGCCGTGTCGACGAGAATCTGGGCGCGCATCAACCGCGAGGTTTCCGCGGCCACGTCGGTATCGAAGATCTGGCTGACCGCCGCGCTGAGATTCTCTTCCATACTGCCGAGAATCCGTTCGGACGACTCGACGGTATACCTCTCGAAGGCCCCCGCCCGAACCCGGGCTTCGACGACCTGTTCGCCGGCCGCGTCGAGGATGCTCATCGCCTGGGCGAAGTTGCCGCTGCCGAGACTCGCACCGCCACCGGAAGCCAGATCGCTCAAACGGTCGGCCGCGCCCCCAAGCGCCGCCGGGTCGATCTTGGGCAACGCCAGTGAGACTTCGTCCGTAACCTGGGGCGAGAGCACGTAATTCAGCGGGTCACCGGTAAGCGTTACCGCGTCGAGGCTTCCCAGGAATCCCTGGGCAAGCGTCAATTCGGCTCGTAGCGACCCGGTCTGGATGGCGACTTCGTTGCCGTTGCCGGTGAACGTCTGGCCGTCGAGTCGCACCACCACGTCGGTGCCGGCGGCGTTGCCGTCGCCGACGTCGAAGACGCCCTCGAGCACCTCGACGGCCACGGTTGCGTCGGTACCAACCGCCTCGCTGGCAAACGTTAGCTCGTTGCCGTCGACCGACGCCGTCACGCCGGTGGTTTCGGCGGCGGCGTTGACGGCCGTGGCGACCTCGTCCAGCGTGGCGCCGGCGGAAAACTCCAGCACCACCGTGCCCTCGTCTCCGCTGAGTTGTAGTTCGACGTCTTCGTCGAGCGTAGCGTCGGCGTCGCTGAAGGTCAACTCGGCGCTGGTCGCCGCCTCGACGACCTCGAACTCCAGTTCTCGGTCGCCGGCCGAGTTGGCGAAGACCTGCAGATCGGCGATCTGCTCGGAGTTGACGCCGCTGACGCTGAAGCCCGCACTGCCGTCGAGCAGTTTCAGGCCGCCGAACGACGTGGTGTTGCCGATGCGATTGATGGCGTCCAGGGCGGCGTCGTTTTCGATCTGCATGGCGGCGATCTCGGCGTCGCTGTATCCCCCGCCCGCGGCGGCCATCACGTTGCCGCGGATCGTATTCAACAGGCTGCCGACCTCGCTCATCGCCGAGTCGGCCACGCGTACCTGCCCGCGCGCCCGGGCGGCGTTGTTGCTGGCCTCTTCAATGGCGACCAGTTCGGCACGCAGGTTCTCCACGGCGATCAGCCCGGCCGGGTCGTCCGAGCCGGAATTGACCCGCCGCATGGTTGCCAGCCGCGTGCTGCTGTCGTTCAGTTGAGTGTAAGCGCGAAGAAGATTGTGTTGGGTCGTCAGGTCGACGCCCGAAAGACGGCTGCCGATGCGCATGAGAAGACTCTGGTGCGAGAAAAGAAGTCAAGGTGTCAATCAAAGCACTTGCACGCAGAACCGATTAAGTATAGCATATTCTCGCAAGTCATTGCCAGGATGTGACTTACACGTTATGCAGTGTGTCGTGTCATCATGCCGTATCCTGTTTGGCCCGCCGACGGCGAATCGGGTACACTGCATATTGGCGGTTCGGGTCACCGCCTGGCGGCCGAAGTTTGGCAGCCGCGATAGGGCAAGGGAACAGAGTCAGGAGGATGCGGCCATGTCGAGGTCACGTCTAGTGTTGCGCGCGTTGCCGTTGGTAATCTTGGCGGCGCCGTTGTTGGTACCGGCCGTGGTGTTTGCCGATCAAGTTGCCGATCAAGGGCAGTCAAGTTCCGCAAAGCCCAGTGGCAAGAGGCCGGAAGCCGAGGTTGTCGACGTCTTCACGGGGATCGCTCAGGGCCAGATCGAAGTCCGGCTGATTCCGCGCAACTCGGCCAAGTGCAACCTTCTGGTCACCAACAAGACGGACAAGCCGCTCTCGATTGCGTTGCCCAGGGCGTTTGCCGGAGTGCCGGTACTGGCCCAAGGAATGATGCCGCCGTTCGACCTGGGCGCAGACCGCAACAACTCCCCGCAGCGTGTGGGCGTCGGGCCGGGCGGACCGATGATGAACCCGATGATGAATCCGATGAACGTCGCTCCCGGCATGCGGGGCCGCAATCCGGGCGGCGGAAACCCTTGGGGCGGCCCGATGATGAACGTGCCGCCGGAGAAGCTGGTGCGGATGCGCATGCCCTGCGTTTGCCTCGACCACGGCGCGCCGGATCCCAACCCGAGGATCGAGTACACCATCCGGCCGCTTCAGAGTTGCGGCGTCAAAGACGGGGTCGCCGAGGTTTGTGCGATGCTCGGCAGCGGTCAGATCGACCAGCGCTCCGCACAACTGGCGGCCTGGCACCTGAACAACGACCTAAGCTGGGAGAAGTTGGCCGGGCTGCGTCAAAGGGCCACCCTCGGCACACGGTCCGTCTATTCGCGTAGTGAGCTGCTGGCCGGCCGCCGTGTGGCCGATCGGGCGGTCGAGTTGGCCGAGCAAGAGAAGACGCCGACAACCAGCCAAACGGCGTCGTCGCGTTAGACCAAGACCGCGTCTTCCTCCGGCGCATCGCAGCGTGTTCGCAGCCGGTGGATCTCGCGCCGGTGTTGCATCCGTTCGGCCTCCCAGGCGTGTGCCCGATCGGCCAATTCCGCCTCGCGGCGCTGCAAATGGGCTTCGCGCGCCACCAGCCGTGCCGCCTGGCGATCGGCTTCCTTTTGCTGTTGATCGGCCCAGCTTTCGAGGTCGGCTTTGCGGCGCTGGATCTTCTCGTGTTGCTGGCCGAGTTGGGCACGAATCCGCTCCAACTCGCCCCGCTGGCTCTGTAGCTCGGCGTTGGCCTGCCGATAGCCGTCGGCGAGCTTGGTGCGAATCTGCCCCAACGAGCGGGTCAACGCGGCGGGGGGCGCTGCACCGGAAAGCTCGACCCAAAGCTCCTCGGTGGCCAGGCGAATCTCGAGCGTCTCGCGGTGCATGCGCTCCAACTCTGAGCGAAGCTGTTGTAGCGAAGCCCGGCATTGGTCCACGTGGTCGCTGCGACGCTGGACCGCCTGGCGTTTCATCTCCAATTCGGCCTCGACTCGGCGTTGCTCGGCCTCTTGTTGCTGCCGCAACTCCAATTCGGCCTCGTGAGCCTCTTCCCGACGCGCCACAAGCTGCTGCCGTAGCCGATCCGTTTCCGCCTGCTCCTCGGCCAGCCGATCCTCGGCGTCCGCCAGTTGCCGCCGTTTGCGGACCAACGATTCGGCCGTGCGGCGGAGGTCCTCTTCTCGCGCGAACATGCGGTCGTCGGGTTCGTGGGCACGATGTTCCAACTCGGCCTCGCGAGCTTCGACAACTTGCCGCCGCCGCTCGACGCCCGCCAACAACTGCCGGGCCAATTGCTCGGCCGCTGCCCGACGTGCCTCGATCCGCTGTCGCTCCTGCCGCAATTCGGTTTCCTCGCGGCGACGGACGTCGCGGGCCGCCCGACGCGATCGCTCAATCGCCTGCTCCCGCTCGGTCAGTTCCTCATCGCGGGCCGCCAGTTCGGCGGCCAGAGCCTTGTTGGCCTCGTCCCGCTCGCGTTGGGCAAGCTCGGCGGCCGCCAAACGGTCGAGACGTTCCCTGGCCCCACACTCCAACTCATCGAGGCCCTGGCGGCGGTCGTCGATCTCGGCCTCACGCTCGGCGAGCCAAAGCCGGGCCGTACGAGCGTCGCGATCCAGTTCGGCGAATTGGGCGTTGAGCTGCGCTTCGCGATGGTCGATTTCCGCTTGCCTCTGGCGCAGATGGGCCGCCAATTGCGTGGCCTGTCGGCGGAGTTGTTCGGCCACCGTCTCGCCTTCGTCTGCGACCGACACGGCCGATGCATCCGCCTGCGCGGCTTCTTCGGCGCCCCGCTCCATTTCGTGTGGTGAGTCGATGCGGGTTCCGGTGGCTATCGGAGGTTCCCCACTACCGAGCGTTGGCAAACAGTCGGGCGGACAGCCGGTCAGGTCGGGTTCGGCCATAAGAGCGAGCCTCAGCGTGTACATTCCGCGCAATAGGAATAAACTTCCTAGACTCGTTAATCGGCAAACTCGGCCGGCGAGTTCAACTCAAATGGGTCGTAGCGGGAGGCGATGGGGTATCTGCAAAAGCTGGGCACATGAGGGCGACAAGGACACCGCGCGGCAGCAGATGCCGCGCACGAACCACGCGCGTACCACGGCTTTGCAGAAGCAGCGGTATTTGGGCCAACTGCAGAAGACACTGCCTCCGTGCAGCAGTGGCACACCCGATCACTCCAACATGAAGTCATTGCGAGGGGGATCTACCCAGCCGCTTGATCGATAGCCTCTTGCAGCTTGGCCTTCGGCTGCGGGCCGAGGCGCTCGACCATTTCGCCGTCCTTGAAGATCAGCAGGGCGGGGATCGTCATGATGCCATACTGGCTGGCATATTGCGGGTTGGCGCTGACGTCGACCTTCACGAACTTCACGTTCTCGGCGTTCTCTTGGGCCAACTCGTCGATTACCGGGGCGATCATTCGGCAGGGAGCACAGGTGGGCGCCCAGAAGTCGACGAACACCGGTTTGGTCGATTTCAGGACTTCGGC
Organism: uncultured Planctomycetaceae bacterium; assembly: GCA_964472545.1. Taxonomy (GTDB): domain Bacteria; phylum Planctomycetota; class Planctomycetia; order Pirellulales; family Thermoguttaceae; genus CAYYNP01. The sequence continues at coordinate 37,937 of CAYYNP010000059.1, forward strand.
CTCGAAATCGCTGTCGGTCAACTCGGTCACCATACCCATCGCCATCTCCTTTTGCTGCTGCGTTGACACACCCACCCTGGGCGCTTGTCGGCGTGAAATACCAGCCGTCGGCCGCCGTTAGAGACATTATAGACGTGGGCACTTCGGCGTCAACGAACGCCCCGCGGCTGTCAGGAGAACTGCAAAGTGTGCGGGAGCCCGAAAATGGGGACTGGCTCCGTCAACGATCGATGTGGCTGTAGGGATTCGCAGTGCCGACGGTGCCTGTCCCCTTTCT
>CAYYNP010000060.1:0-37889 GCA_964472545.1 uncultured Planctomycetaceae bacterium
CTCCCGGAGCCACATCTCCCGGAGCCACATCTCCCGGAGCCACATCTCCCGGAGCCACATCTCCCGGAGCTTAGCCGATCCGTTTCGTGGCATACGCAAAACGCACCGGAGATTCCGGTGCGTTCCACGCATCCTGCATTGTCGGTGGCCTATCGGCCTACCAGAACATCCCACCACCCAGCCACCCGAAGTCGAAAGGAATCCACCCGGCGTCGCCACCACCGGGCGGGTCGCTCGGCGGATCAAGGTCGGGGAGATCCACCAGGCTCAACGCCGACATGAAGTTCGTGGCGTTGTTCCTGGCCAGTAGCACGTCGGTGGCATTGACGCGCTGGTCGCGGTTGAAGTCGTAATCGAAATCGACCGGGGCCGGGTTGACAAAGCTGCGTTGGTTGTTGCGGGCCAACAGCAGGTCGGTGGCCGTGACGTGTGCGTTGCTGCTCGAATTGCCGGCTTCGCCCACGGCGTTGCCGAAGCGGAAGACGTCGTCGGTTTCCAGGCCCACGCCCTCGGCCAACACGCGTACGTCGAGCCACTCGTTTCGGATCGTGCCGTCGCGCCAGATGATCGTCACGCGGTCGGAACCGTTCTCGCCGGCGCCCTCACGGACGGTGACGCTTCTCGGGGCCGGGGCCTCGCTCCAGTCGTCGGGGTCCGCGTCGTTGCCCACGTGGAACTCGAAGTAATCGGAGACGTTCCGCGTCGTCAGCCCCGAAAGATCGGCCCCGTCGATGTCGACCATGACGCCGTTGATGCCGCGGCTGTAGCTCGTGTAATTGTCGAACGTGGCCGTGTTGCCCGGCAGCAGGGCCGTCTTGTCGGTGGCGATCGCCTCGTCGTCGCTGGCGTTGGGAAGGAGATTCTCCCCGTCGAACGCCGAGTTGTTGTAGAAGACGTGGCGGCCTTCCACCGTGACGTCGGGGGTCGGCAGAACGGGGTCCAGATCCGGCCAAGTGATGGTGACGAAATCGGAACCGTCGGTGAAACCCCCGTCCCAGGCGGCTGCAACGGAGGGGGACGGGGCCGTGTCGACCGTCTCGCCGATAACGTCCTCGGCCGCTTCGATGGCCGCCGGGGCCACCAGCGACTGCTCCGCCTCGGCGGAGAGTTGAACCGGCTCGAGCACGTGTGACATCATCCGCCGGACTTCCAGCCCTTCGATGCCCAGGCGGGCCTTCGTTCGGGCTCGGGGGTCGGCAGACGCCAGGCGGTTGGCCCGGCTACGACTCAGTGGGGAAAGGGAAGAAAGTGACATCGGAATCTCCTTTGGGCTGGCGGTCAAAGCCGCGTGCCGGTGAGGGGTTAGTGGCTTGACTTGCACTTCACTAGGTGAAACGCAGCCCCCGGCGGCTTGTGGCGCGGAATTCCAAAAAGAAGATGGGGACTCGCTCTAACTCGTTGTTCTCGCGCGAGTTATCGCACCGGAAGAAATCGCTAACGACGACACGGCGCATGCAAAACGCACCGGGATTCCCGGTGCGTTTCACGCTCTCTGCATTGCCGGCGGCTTATCGGTCTACCAGTAGATTCCACCACCCGGCCACGGGTAGGGGAAAGGAAACGGTTCCGGAGGGTCTACGGTGGACGGGTCATCCGGTTCGAGATCGGGAAGATCGACCAGCCTCAGGGCCGTCACGAAGTTCGTCGGGTTGTTCCTGGCCAGCAACATGTCGGTGGCATTGACGCGCTGGTCGCGGTTGAAATCGCAATTGAAATCGACCGGGGCCGGGTTCAGGAAGCTGCGTTGGTTGTTGCGGGCCAACAGCAGGTCGGTGGCCGTGACGTGTGCGTCGCGGCTCGAATTGCCGGCTTCACCCACGGCGTTGCCGAAGCAGAAGACGTCGTCGGCCTCTAAGCCCACGCCGTCGGCCAACACTCTCACCTCGAGCCACAGATCTCGGATGGCGTTGTCGGGCCAGGTGATCGTCACACGGTCGGAACCGTTCTCGCCGGCACCTTCGCGGACGGTGACGTTGTTGGGGGCTGGAGCATTACCCCAATCACTAATGGTGTTTCCCCTGTCGTAAGGTGCAAATGGCCATTGGTTTTGGTAAGGTGTGCCACACCATTCGAAACGGCCGTCGCTGCTGCCCACGCGAAGTTGGAAGTAATCGGAGACGTTCTCCGTGGTGATGCCGGCCGGATCGTCCATTCCGGCGATATCCACCATGATCCCGTTGATGCCGCGGCTGTAGCTCGTGTAGTTGTCGAACGTGGCCGTGTTGCCCGGCAGCAAGGCCGTCTTGTCGGTGGCGATGGCTTCGTCGTCGCTCGCGTTGGCGTCGGGATCGCCCCCGTCGAACGCCGAGTTGTTGTAGAAGACGTGGCGGCCGGCCACCGTGGCGTCGGCAACGTCCGTTATCGGCGGAAGGTGGGGCGGCGGAAAGCAGATTATCGGACCGGGGATCGGCCGAGGGGGGAACTGGTCGACGACGCAGCCGCCGGGCAAGATCCCGGCGTCGGTTCCGCCGAGGAAATCGGAATCGTCGACGAAGAGGCCCGCCACGCTGGCTCCCGGCTCCGTGTCGGCCGAGCCGCCGACGTCACCCTCGGCCGATTCGAGAACCGCCGGGGCTTCATACGCCTGGACCGCCTCGCCTCCGATGGGAAGTTGAACGGGTTCGAGCACGTGCGACATCATCCGCCGGAGTTCCAGCCCTTCGATGCTCAAGCGGGCCTTTGTTCGGGTTCGAGGGTCGGCGGACGAGCTTCGGTCGGTCCGGCGACGACTCGGCAGGGAGAAGGAAGAGAGTTTCATCGGAATCTCCTTCGGCAGGCGGGAATACCGGCATACTGGTGAGCGGTTCGTGGTTTCGCTCGCACTTCACCAAGTGAAACGCAGCCCGGGGCCGCGTGTTGCGCGGGATTTCCGAAGAAAGACCGGTCGGCGTTCTACGGGCCTGTCCGGAAACAACTTCGCAGTTTTTCGGGCGAATCATCACACGGAGTGTGATGGCTACCATGAAGCGGACGAAGTTGTTTCCGGACAAGCCCTAACGTGGCGTCTTTCGCCGTCTTCGCCACGCGTAGCCCAACAACCCCGCGGCGCCGGCAAGCAACAGAGTGATGCTCCCAGGCTCGGGGACACTGACGACGCGGAAGCCGCGATCGTAATACTCGAGCAACGGAGGGATGGCGTCGGGGTATGACGGGCGCAAGTTTCTCTCGCCGTCGTCGAACGAACCGCCCCGCAGGCCTCGAAACCAATCGAAGGGGCCGGATACCGTCTCGTTCCACTCCCAGACGTTGCCTGCCTGGTCGAACGTGCCGTAGGCGCCGCCGGCCGTGCCGTACGCGCCCCGTTCGGTGGTGTAGAAGGTCGTGTCGACCCAGCCGCCGTCGTCGTAGTTGGCCGAGCCGTTGAGCGGATCCGTGCCCGGCGGCAATTCGGGAGTCGGGGGCGCGTCGCTCTGCGTGGGATAGTCCCAGTATCCGGCGTCGGTGCCGCCGCCCTTGTAGTACGCCGCCTTGTACCACTCGTCTTCACTGGTGACGGCCCAGGTCCAGTCCGGCTTGCGGCCGACGGTGGCGTTGACAGGGTCCGCCACGCCGTTTAGGAAGTAGACCCCGTCTTCGGTAGTGCTGCGGTCTTGCCCGCCGCTTGGTTGGCCGTTGTGCAGCCAGTTGACGAAGCGGCAGGCGTCCCAGAAGCTAACGTAGTTCACCGGCCGATTGGCCCGATCATCGCGAGGCGAGTACACCCAAGGATCGCCCGCCGTGCCGGAGCCGCTTCGCGCGATACCGCCGGTCCCCCGCCAGCCGTCGCCCATCTCCGTGGCATACAGTCCTTGCGGGTCGCCCACCGCCGCCACGGCGTTGAGAAACTCGACGTACTCGGCGTTGCTGACCTCGTACTTGCCGATGTTGTAGCTGTAGTCCACGCTGCCGAAGCTTATGTCGGCCGCGTTGCCCGGGTCACCTACGTGGACCACGTCAATCACGATCTCGGCAGAGGCAACGCTTGCGGAGAAAGCCCACGCGAAGAACGCTGTGAAACGGATCATGGTAGTACCTGCGTCGCTGGAGTGCATGTGAATGAAGCCACGATTGAACTCTCGTACTTATGCGGACGGCCCCTCGCCGAAGTGCTTCCCCTGGTAGACGGCCAGCCGGGCTCGGAGCTTCTTGAGCGTGCGATGCTGGCGGTAGCGGACTTGGGCCAGCGTGATGCTCAACTCGGCGGCGACCTCGGCCACGCCGTGGCCTTCCAGCAATCGCATCACGAGCACCCGGTGGTTCAACTCGGAAACGTCCTTGCGCAGCTCCTCGACGGCCGTTTGCAGCATGGCGTCTTCCCATTGCCGCTGGCAGAGTTCCGCCGGGTCGGGCTCGTTGCCGCGCGGCTCGGCGAACGACTGGCTGTCGCCGCCGAAGCGATGGGCCGCCTGCCGGCCTTTGCGGCGGATCAGATCGGTGGCCTTGCTGCGGACCAGCGTGTAGAGCCAGGATCGCAATCCGGGACGGTTCTCCGGACGCTGGAAATCGACCAGTTTCAACGCCACCGCGCTCCAGACCTCTTGCACGCAGTCGTCGACGTCGGCGTGACGCATTCCCCGGGCGATCGCGTACCGCCGGATCAGCCCGTCGTAAACGCGATAGAACTCCTCCCACGATTCGGCCAACAGGCTGTCGGGGGCTTGCCGCCGCAGCAGCGACTGCAGGTAGGCCTGCGTGCTTTGCAGTAGCGGCAGGAAGGTCGTTCCGTCGGATCGATTGGCGGTCATCACAGGTCCCCCGTGAACGGGACGGACTCGCCCGGGGAAGGCGGGCCGCTATGGCTGTGGTACGTCGGGCCGTTCGGGTGGTGCTTGCCCGATGAGTTGCCGAAAGTCGTCGCGGGCGCGCATCGACTCGGGGAACCAGTCTTCGCGGGCGATTTCCTCGCGTTCGTTATGGGACTTGGTCCCGCCGCGCTCCCACAATTCCACGGCAAGTTGCAGCAGGTCCATCGCCCGATCCTGATACTCCTCTTCCCGATCGGGGTCGGACAGCGACAGCTCGGCGTAGGTGCAGGCCACGTTGTGCAGGACACGGTAGTCGCCACCCTCGTACAACAGGGCCCGGGTGGCGTGTTGCTCCGCCTCGGAAGGCGAGTGGAGCTTGGCGCAGACGTTGCCCAGGCCGGCCCGGGCTTCGGCGTTCTTGGGATCCAGGCGGACCGCTTTGCTGAAGTCGCTCAGCGCCGCGATCTCCCCCTGCTGAAGGCGACTGGCACCGCGTGCGATCAGCAACTCGACGTCGTCCGGCCAGCACTCGAGGCCTTCGGAATAGACTTCGATCGCTTTCTCGACCTGCCCGAGCATTCGCAGCGCCAACCCCAGATCCAGAAAGAGCGTCGCCGATTGTCCGCCGGCGTCTCGCGACTTCTGCAGTTCCGTATGGGCCAGTTCTTGCACGGCAGTCTTCTGCCGGTCGGTCGCGCCGGACAGTTCTGGCCAAAGGCTGCGCAACAACCATCGCCCTCGGTGGTGACACGCGCGCCATCCGTCGACGTCGAACGGACCGGCCGCCGTCAACTGCAGAAACGTGTTGAAATCCTCCAGGCCCATCGCGTCGCGGCCCTCGAAGATGTGGATCTGTGCCCGGGCAAGATAGAGCGGCCGGAAGTCGGGCCGGTTCTCGGCGACCGTCTCGAAATCGCCCAGGGCCTCGTTACGGCGGCCCAACTTGAAACGTACCTGACCGCGATAGAAGGCCGCTTCCAGCAACCGGTGGTCCTCCGGGGCGTTGAGTACGTCGGTGAATTCCTTCTCTGCTCGCTCGCGATCCTCCGATAGCCAGTAGACCACGCCACGATTCAGCCGTGCCGGCCAGAACTCGGCGTCCTGCTCACCGAGCCGATCACGCAACCGATCCAAATTCCGGTGGGCTTCCTCGAATTGCCCTGCCACGGCCAATGCCGCGGCCCGCGCGCTGTAGCCCCAGGGGCAGTCGGGCCGCAACGCGATACACGTCCCTAAGGCCTCGATCGCTTCGGTTTCGTGCTCCTGGGCCAGCAGGCAGCGTCCGAGTTGCAGGTGCGACCAGTAATGGCTCGGGTCCTCTTGCAGGGCAGCCCGATAGGCGTCGCGGGCCTTGGTCAACTCGGTCAGGTCCGGTCCCCAGGCCCACGGGTCGACGTCGGCCTCGCGGCGGTTGGCGGCGTTGGTGCGATGGTCTTCGCCCAGCAGGAAGAAGTCCCACGCGGTGGCAGGTGTACCGGGGCGCTCTGCGGCTTGGGCTACCTCTTCGGCGAGTTCCTTTTCGCCCAGACGTCGCAGACATCGGGCCCGCAACCGGTAGTAGCCTTGCGTCGGCTTCCGAAACTCGGACGTTCGATCCAGCAGTTCCAGCAGTTGCTTGACTTCGCTGGCGGCATGGGCGGAGTGCAAGCGGGTTTGCACCATCAGCAGGTGCAGGTCGTAGACCTCCCCGGCAACCTCGTCCTTCAGGGCGGCGTCGGTCTCGGACAATTCGAGCCGTTCGAGACCGGGACCCCACGGCTCGGCCTTGAGCAGGGCCTTCTCGCCCGCCGCGATACCGTGCTGCAGATCGTAGTACGGGGCACGCTCGGCGGCCGGGTCGCTGCTGACGGCGTAGAAGTGCATCTCGTCGGCCAGCCGGCGAAACTCGGCAACGTCGGCCAGGGCTTGCCTCTGCCGCAACAGGGCTTGTTCCCTCTGTGCGAAGAACAGCGCGACTGCCACCAGTGCCAACGCCACCGCAGCCGCAGCCGACCGCTTCAACGCCAGCCGATGCCGCTTGCACCATCGCCAGGTGCGCTGCGTGAAACTCTCGCGATAGACCGAAACCGGCTCGTCGGCCAGGAACCGCTGCACGTCTTCGGCCATTTGCAGGGCCGCCGGATAACGGTCCTGCATGCGATGCGACATGGCCTTCAGGCAGATCGCCTCTAGTGCGGGAGGAATCGTCGCCTTGAGTTTGCGGGGCGCCGTAGGCGTCACCGTGCGGGCCAGTTCGATCATGTCGAGTTGGCTTTCGCCTTTGCGCGGCGGCCGGCCGGTGAGGATTTCGTAGAGCGTGGCGCCGAGCAGGTAGACGTCGGTCGTTTCATCTGCTTCGGCGATTCGCCCCTCGGCCATTTCCGGGGCCATATAGGCCGGCGATCCCATCACCGATCCGTCCTGCGTGGCCGTCGATCCGCTCGACGACGAGACGTGTACGTAGGCCGAGCCGTCGAGCCGTTCCGGTTCGGTGGAGGTCTTGGCCAGCCCCCAATCCAGCACCACCATCTCGCCGAAGCGGCCCAGCATGATGTTGCTGGGCTTCAGGTCCCGGTGTAACACGCCGCGGCTGTGGGCAAACGCCACCGCGTGGCAGAGATCGACGAACGCCTCGAGCAGCCGAAGTTGCCGCACGTCCGGCGGCACGTCCTGTGCCTGCCCCTCCTCTGACGGCTCGGCCGTGTGGTGTTCGAGAATCGCTTCCTTGAGCGTCCGGCCCTGCACGTATTTCATGATGTAATACGGCTGCCCGTCTTCGTCGATGCCCAAGTCGTGCAGGGGCACGATGCCCGGGTGTTCCAGTTGGCCGGTAATCTGGGCCTCGGCCAGGAAGCGTTCCTTCTGATCCTCCCGTTCGCCGCGGAGTCTCTTCAGCGCGATCTGCCGGCCGATCTCTCCGTCCTTGGCCAGCCAAACTTCTCCCATCCCGCCGCGGGCGTGGAAGTCTTTGACCTGATAGCGGCTGGAAATCGACCGGGGCTTGGGCAGGCGGAAGTGGACGGTGGTCGGGCCCTCGCCCTCCCGGTTTGCGAAGGCGGCGCGCCGGACGTCCTTCTCGGAACTGGCGGCTTTGCCGGAGTCGTCGCCAACGCGCCCGACCATGGCCCCGATCTCGTCCTGGTCGTCGAAAAACTCCGCCAACTCCGTAGCGAACTCCGGATACTTCTCGAGCCATTGCTGCCGGTCGACCGCGTCATCGCCCTCTTGGCCGCGGAGATAGGAGGCGATGGCTTCGTTGAGGCGCTCTTCTCGCGACGAATCGCCGTTGCCTGCTTGCGTCATTGGCCGTTCCTTTCCCCTTGGCGGATCGATTGACGTAGCTTCTTCAGCCCTCGTTGCAGCAGACCCGCCACCGAGGCCTCGCTGCGGCCGAGCCGATGGCCGACTTCCCGGGTCGAGAGACCCTCGAGATGGAACAGTTCGATCGTACGCCGCTGATCGTCGGGCAGTTGCGACAAGGCATCGGCCAAATGCGCCAACTGGTCGTTGCGCTCGGCGTTTTGGCTGGGGGAAGGCGTCTCGGCCGCCAGCCACGCGTCCAATCGGACCGACGAGCGGTCGAGCGACGCCTGCAGCGAACGCTCCAGGCCGACGTCTCGTTTCTTGCGTCCGAACCGCCGGGCCACGTCGGCCAGGTTGTGGGCGAGGATCTTCCGCAGCCAGGCCGTCTTCTCGCCTTCGGTCGTTCCACAGAATTGCGCCCGATCGCGATACGCCTCCAGTAGCGTCTGCTGCACGATATCCGACGGGTCCATCTTGCCGCGCAGACGCTGGTCGAGTTGCAGTCGGGCCAGCAAGCGCAAATAGTCGCGATAGGGCTCCAAGTCGGCATCGTAGCCGTTCGCCTTCGGGACCATCCTAGGCTCCTATGCTGGACGTGAGCAGGCTGCAAACCGAGCGGATCAACGCCGCCAACTCGGACAGCACGTGCTTCGGCGGCGCCGGCTCGGCTGGGCGGTTCGCGTCGTCGATCCGTGCGTCGGCCTCGACGGGCTTTGCCGGGGGCGCTTCGGCCGGCGCCGTTTCGTGCAACACGTCGTGCAGCACGTCGCCGGTGAAGACGTCGCCGGTGAGGACGTCGTCGTACGCCGATACAATCCGCCGCGGCGGCACGGCCGGGACATCGGTCCCGCCGGTGTCGTCGGCAGCCGGAGTTCGCCCGTCGTGCGCCTCGCCGCCGTCTTCAACGAACCACTCTCCGTGCGGCGCCTCTCCGTGCGGCGCCGGTTCCCCCCGTGCGCCGCGGAAGTTGCGCATGCCGGGACCGAGCCTGCTGAATTCCAGAACGTCCAGTTTTCGGTCATTGTTCTTGTCGAAGAGCGTGAAGACTTCCCTCGCATCTCCCGGATCCTCTCCGCGGTCGCGCCACCAACGCATGTACTCATCGTACGACCAGAAGCCGTCCTCGTTCTTGTCCCAACGGTCGAACTCCTGCCTGATCCCGGGCGGCGGCTCCTTCGGCGGTCTCTTGCCCTCAGAACCTCCAGCGCCTTTCGCCAACTCGGAAACCCCGAGCGACTCGGCCGCTTGCAGGGGATCGACCGCCAGGTGACTTCCAAAGCCGCTGCCGCCAAACCAGTTCGGCGGCGGCGCCACGGCGGCGATACGGTAGGCGTCCGACACGCTGCCGTCCGCCGGCGGGGGTACAAACGAACCGACCGTGATCGAGAAGCTGTGCGTGCCCGCGCGAATCTGCCCGGTCACGTCCACCAGGTCGTTCCCCCCGTATCCGGCCAGGGCCCACCCGCCGCGGGCGTGTTCCGGAACCTCGGCGACGTCGACCCGATACGTGCCGAACGCCTGGGGCGTGATCGGGATGATCACCACCTCGACGTTGCCGCCGACCACCACGGCGGCGTTGGGGATGTTGTTGATCAACTGGTTCAGCGACAGATCGTAGATCGCGTGGCGGCCGCCGGGATCGACCACGTCGAACTGCACCGGATCGAGGAAGATCGCCAACAGCGACGTCGCCCGTTGGCCCACGCCGCCCAAACCGGGCACTACCCGGTCCAGGATCTGGTCGAGGATCATGCCGGTTAGCGACGGATCGTCGCCGATCGTCGAGAGCGCCGCGTCGAGCAAGGCTCCGAGGTCGTTTTGAAGCTGGCTCAGAAACGGCGTGCCGGCCTCGAAGACGCCCAGATCGCCCAACGCGCCCGTCTGAAGCACCAGATCGACGGCCTCGATTCGCGCGCCTTCGCCGACTTGCAGGCCGTCGGACGAGACCACCGGATGGCCGCTGAAGCCCGGCCGAGCGGTCAACAGATCCGCTTCCGCCTCATTGAACGGCGCCGCCCGAATCGCCGAGGAAAGTTCCACCACGTACGAACCGGCCCGTAGCGGGTCGGCAAACAGAAGGGTCACCGTCTGACGCACGGCCGTGGGATAGGTCAGGCCGCTGGAGATCTCCACGTTGGCACCCGGGTTGTAGACGATCGGCCGGTCGATCCCCACGCCCCCAATTGGCACCCGGCGATCGTCGGCCGTACCGAACAATCCGTCCGGGCCAACGTGCGTGACGTCATAATTTGCCGGGTCTTCCGCCGTGGCCGCGTCGAGCCGGTCGCCTTGCAGCGTGACCACCAGACTCGTGGTCGGTCCTCCGGGTCGGGCGCCGACGCCGGGCAAGAGCGACTGCGACTCCACCGCAACGACCTGCGGCAGCACGTCGATGCAGAGAGTGTAGGCGCCCGAGCCTCGCGAGCCGTCCGGCCCCTCGACGCCGAAGACGTGCAACAGCAACTCTTCGCCCTGCGCCGCGCGAAGGCGGAACCGCTCACCGGAGGCCAGTCGCGTGCCGGTCGAATCGAACACCTCCATCTGAAGTCCCGCACCTTGCATCGCGTCGAAGCTGCCGGAGAAGTCCAGAATCTCGTCGCCGGCACCGGCCACCGCTTCGGTAGGAACCGTCAGTCGAAAGTAGGCGTCTTCACACCCCGGCACAACGGTCCGCGCGGGGTCCAGCACGTGTACCACGGTGCCCAAATCGCGGGCCGTTTCGGGCGTGTCGTTTCGGTCGATCGCCGGCGGCTCGCCGTAGATCATCAGCACGCCGCGCCGATCCAGCACGGCGACGTCGGCTGCGCCGTCGCCGTTGACGTCGTCGACCTGCAGCCCGGTGGGGCCTTCCGCGTCGGCCAGGTGCAGCGGCGGCCCGAACATCACGTACTCACCCGACGCGTCGACGTCGAAGACGCCCGGCAGCAGCACGACCTCCGGCGGCCCGATGGCCGGCGCGGCGCGAGGGATGCCGCTGGCCGCCACGATCAAGTCCGGCTTTCCGTCAGGCGGACCCAGCGCGGTCGATCCGTCGGGCAGCTCCAGTTGGCTGCCGAAATCGACGATCTGCGCATCGAACGGCTGCTGTCCGGCGAGGAAGTGATGCGGCGGCTGAAACGTGCCGTCGCCGTTGCCCGGAACTACCGAAACGCGGCCCGATTCGTCGGAACTGGCCACCACGGCGTCGAGATGGCCGTCGCCGTCGAGGTCCTCCAACTCCACGTTCGGCGCCTCTCGCAGTGCGTCGAAGATTCCTAGGAAGCGAAACGTCCCATCGCCGTTGCCCAGATAGATGTTGATTCCTCGGTCAATGGCCCCGCTGAGAACCAGATCGGGCCGTCCGTCGCCGTTGAGTTCCGCGACGCGCATCCCGGCCAGGGAGAGCACGTTGGGGGTGGTGAAAGTCCGTTGCGGCCGAAAGGTCCCATCGCCGCGGCCGAGCAAGACGGCGACCGAGTTCGCCTCCTGAGCGGTCGGCGGCGAATCGATCGCGACCAGATCGAACGTCCCGTCGCCGTCGAAGTCGGCAACGTCGATCGCGTAGGGAAACACGGCGGCGTCGAACCGGCGCTGCGGCTGAAAGGTGCCGTCGCCGCGGCCCAGCAGGACGGAGACGTCCGACGAATCGTAGTTGGTCACTGCCACGTCGGCGATTCCGTTGCCGTCGAAGTCGGCGATCGCGATGTCGCGGCGATAGTTGGGCGTGCGACTTTCGCCGATCCGGCTGGGAGAGACGAACGCTCCGATGGCCGACTGCCGTGGCGACTGGAACGTCCCGTCGCCGTTGCCCAACAACACGCTGATCGTGTCGGTCAGTCCGTTGGACACGACCAGATCGAGCCGTCCGTCGTTGTTCAACTCCCCCAGGGCCACTTCGGAGGGCCCGGCGCCGGCGGGAAAGAAGAGCGTCTCGCTGCCGGCCGTCGTCCACTGGTCGAAGTTGGTCACCTCAAGCGTGAAGTCGCCGCTGGAATCGTTCTCGCCGGTGACCATCACCAGCAACTCGCCGCCCTGTTGGACCGGCAAGGCGGCCTGCTTGACCGCGCCGGGGCCGACCCGCTCGCTGCTGAACACCAACCGGTAATCGCCCGTCGTGCCGAAGCCCGCTCCCCCGCCGGGCACGAACGGATCTGCGGCGAAACCGCTCTGCCAGGCTACCACGGCCACGGTGTAGGTGTCGGCCGTTTCGGTCCGGAAGGCCAGTGACTCGCTGCCGTTGGGTCCGCCCGCATCGACCGCTGCGAGCCGTTCGCCGGCACCGCTGTACAAAGCGATCATGCTATCCAGCCCGCTGCCGCGCGGATCGACCGAAACGCGGATCAGGTGATCGGCACCCGCGTCAAAGCGGTAGTAGTCGAAGTCGCCGCTGGTTTCTCCGAAGTCTCCATCGCCGATGTGGCCGTCGATCGTGACCGACGCCGGTCCGGAAAGGCCCGTGGGATTGGCGTCGGCGATCGAGTCGTTCGGTTCCGCCGACGCGGCCGTGAGCGACGGCGCCGGGGGCGGTGTACCGGTGGCCAGCGCGGCGAACGTCTCCGGATCGAGGACCTGCACGGAAAGGTCGCCCAGCACGTTGTCGCCTCCGGTAAGCTCGATCTGGGCCGACCCGGACGCCGGTGTGGTCACCAGGAAGAGCGCTCCACCGCCGGCCGCCAACGTCCCGTCCACATTGGCAAACGCCCGCGAGCCTAGTTCCGCGGTGAGCGATTTCAGCCGCAACGTGTAAGACCCGGCGCCGGCCTCCTGCCCGGCGTCGGCGCCGAGCACGCGCACCAGGAACGTCTCGCCCGCGTGGCTAGGGACACGGACCCCATGTTCCACAACGGCTCCGGTTCGGTCGAGCACGTCGCTGCCGACGGCCAGCCGAGTGGTTGCGGTCGCGTCCCAGACCTCCAGCGACAGCGGCGTCGGGCCGTCGGGCACCGCCGCGGCAATCAACTGACCGTCGGCAACCGTTTCCAATCGAAACCAATCCTCGTCGCCGGGCACCACGGACAGGTTCGGCAACCGGCGTTGTACCACGCGGCCGAGTTCGGTGGCCTCGCCGGCCGCTTCGTTGGGCTCGAAGCGGTCGTTCGGCGCCGCCGGGCTCGGGTCGACATCGAAGCGGGCGAAGAAGACGTCCTGGTTTCCGAATCGAGTATCGGTCCACGCGGCGTACCCGGTGTTGTCGGCCATCGCCAGGCCGATGAAATCGCCCAGGTAGAAGTTCTCGCTTCCGGTCGGGTCGGTAAACGCTCCCGCGTCGGCGTTGAAGGAAACGTCGCTGATGCGGAAGTTCTCGCTGAACGTCCGCCCGCCGTCGGTGCTCACCGTACCGAAGACGTCCAGCAGGCCGCCGGCCGGGTCGCGCCGCGTGTCGTACCAGATCACCCCCAGGTTGCCTTGGGCGTCGATCGCCGGCCGCGACAACGCCTGGCCGGAGATCACCTCGTCCTCGGCGAAACCGGTGGCGGTCCGGCCCCGGTTGTCGTCGTTCAGCGGGCGCTGCTCCGACTGGATTTGCAGCGAGTAGAAGACGGTTTCCGCGTCGTTCTCGCCAGTGTTCTCCCCAGTGTTCTCACCGGCGTCGACCGAAAGTACACGCAGCAAAAAGACCTGCTCGGCCCCGGCGACGTGCAGCACTTCCAGCCCCACGAGGTTGCCGCTTGCGTCGAGAACTTCATCGCCGGTGGCCAACGGTGTGGTCCCCGTGGCGTCCCACAACTCGAGTTGCAGCGAGCCGGACGTAGCCGCGGCATCGCCGGCAAAGGCGACCGACGCGATCAGTTTGTCCGGGAAGACGGTTTCGACGCGAAACCAATCTTCGTCGCCCGGCGTAACGGCCAACTCCGGAAGCACGCGCTGTGGCACGCGCCCCAGATTCAACGCCGTGGCGGGCGTGTTGTTGACCTCGAACGGATCGACGGCCGAGCCGGGAGCCGGATTCGGGCCGATCTGGAAGTCCGTCCGCCAAGAGTCGCCGTAATCGGCCGAACGCGAGAAGTAGACGTCGGCCCCGTCGATCTGGTTTCCCAGCCGGTCCTCGATGCGAATCGGCTCGGCCACGTAGACGTGCCCCGGCCGGGCCGGATCGGCGACGATCGACCGCTGGGCGTGGGTGCGAAACCGCTGGCCGGGCAGGCCGTTGGAGTTGGCCAGCGGCTTGTACGGCCGGGAGGTCGCCGGCGAACCGAAGGGCAGCCCGCGCCCGGTGTCCTTCAACGGAACCGCAAAGCTCGCCCCGCCGTCGGCGGAGTGGTGGACGACGAAATCTCCGCCCCAGTACGAGGCCACGTAGACGTCACCTTCCGCCCCCACGGCGACGTGCGACTGGTCGACGAATCCCCAACCCGGCGGCGGGCCGATGCCCGTGTTGTCGGGAATCCCCGCACCTTCGTCCATGTGCGGCAGCACGGTGACGGGCGTCGGCACGAATTCGCCGTCCTGCTCGACGCGGTCGCCGTTGGCGTCGTTCCATAGGTGGCGAGTCTGAAGCTGTGTCTGGAAGGTCAGCCCCCCGTCGCGGGAAACGGCCAACATGATATCGCTGCCGCCGTCGGCATACGGCTCGCCGGGGAACTGGCCCCCCGCGTAAAGCCGGGTCCAGACAACGTAGAGGTCCCCGTATCGCGGATTGGGCCGTCCGTCGGGTAAGTGCGAGAACACGTCGATCGCCAGGTCCGGAATCACCTCGAACGGGACGTCCTCGCCCTGGTAGAGGTGAGAGACGACCGCCACCGGATCGCGCCACGTGTCGCCCCCGTCGTCGCTGCGGCAGACGAACACGCCGTTGTGGGCTTGCACGCCCGTGTAGCGGTCGCCCCAATCCCCGTTCGTCAGCGGCGGCTTATCGCCCAAGAAAGTGGCCGCCATAAAACTGACGTACGGGCGTCCTTGACCGTCGAACTGTACGATCGGATTGGCGGCTCCTTCGTCAACACCTTCCGGCAGCGGAATCGAGGCCTGCTGCCAACTGTTGCCGCCGTCGCGCGATACCGACACGCCGATGCCGGCGTAGCCGGTCTCTACCAACGAGTAGTCCATGTAGGCAACGACCAGATGCTCCGCATCGAGCGGATCGACCGCAATCGACGGCATCTGCTGGACGCCCGGGTCGGCCGTAAGCTGGCGATTGTCGATCGGCGGCTCGATTGCTGAGGAGGTCTCGGCCGGTAGATTGCCCAGCGATTCCACCCGATCGACAAGTTCGGCGGCATTATCTGCTTGGAGACCGGAGAGCAGCAACCGACGTTCGAGGCGTTCCATGCCCGACAGGCGACCGGCTGCCGGTTTTCGGTGCGCGCGGTTGAGACGTGTCCGAAGCATGGTCACAGTCCTCGTGCCGTCGGCACTTTCGGCAGTTCTACCGTCGCCCCGAGCCCCATAGAGACTCAGGCGTCACGAGCGGGCAAACCGAGCGCAGATATCTGGCGTCTTCCGGAGTCTCCCCGGCGGTGAGTAGGACGTACGTCCGTAAAAGCCAACACAGAGAACGCGCACCGGCCCGGCCAGCGGCTGCCAATAGACTTCATTTATAACTGCCAGAGGTTGTATTGTCAATAGAAAGGTGATTAACATAGTAATCATTCAGTGGGGATTGCCCTTACAGGAATTCAACTCGCCGCCGGGCAGGCATCGCCACGTTGCAGACGATTCTGGTAACGGCAGGTTATGTGCGTGCTCTAACCTGTTGTGCGTCAGCATGTTGCAGAGAATCTTCGAAATCTCGTGGAAGTCGCGCAACGCAACGCTTTTGCCTGCGTTTCACCCCCAGGCGCCAATAACCGGCCGGCGGTCGGCAGAAGATCGCGCTTTGGCCTCAGCCCCTTCAGCACGCGAACTATAGGCGGCCGGGCATCGACCGGCGAGGATTTTGCACCGTCATGCCCGCCGCCAAGGAGGTCCCGATGAGATTGTCTTCCCTACTTGCACGGAGCGACTGCCAGACTGTCAGGACGCGGCATGGTGATGCGCGCCGCCGAACCCGCCACCGTTGCACGTTCGAGCCGCTGGAAGATCGCCGGCTGATGACGGTTGTGGGAGGGGCCGCCGTGTGGCCGGTGGCCGACGACGGCGGGCCGTATACGGTCGAGCAAGGCGGCAGCGTGCTGCTTACCGCGGCCGGATCGAGCGACGCGGACGGGTCGATCGTCGGCTACGAGTGGGATCTCGACGGCGACGGAGTTTTTGGTGAATCGGGCATCGACGCGGCCCGGGGCGACGAGGCCGGCTTCAGCGTCGTCTTCTCGGCGGCCGGACTCAGCGCTCCGGCGACGCATGACGTCAGTCTGCGTGCCACCGACAACGACGGCAAACTGTCCGCAGTTGCGACGACGCAGGTGAACGTCGGCACCGACCCCGTGCCGCTAGAGATCGCTGCCTGGATGCCCACCTACTTCGACACGGGCAACGCCCGCACGTCGTTTGAAGAGAACGCGGAGTTGATTGCCGAAATCAGCCCCTTCGCCTATGAAGTGCAGGCCGACGGCACGTTGACTCCGCTGTCGGGCGTCCGAGACGCCACGCTGGTGCAGTTGGCGCACGACAACGGCGTCGAAGTCATGCCGACGATCACCAACCAATTCGTTGCGGTGCCGGTCAGCACGATTCTCAACGATCCCGTGCTGCGGGCAGAGCACGTCGGGAACATTGTCAACGAAGTGATAACCTACGGCTACGACGGGATCGATATCAACTACGAAAACTTGGATGCGGCCGATCGGGATCTCTATACAACGTTCATTGAGGAACTGGCAACGGAACTACACGGCCACGGGCGCCTGTTGAGCACTGCGGTCCACCCGAAGACCTCAGAGCCCGGCGGTTGGAACGGCCCGCAAGCCCAGGACTGGGCCGCGTTGGGGGCGGCGGTCGATTACTTCCGCGTCATGAGCTACGACTTCTCCTGGTCCACCAGTGCGCCCGGCCCCATCTCGCCGGTGTGGTGGGTCGAAGACGTGATCGACTTCGCCAAGACCCGGGTGGCGCCGGCCAAGATCATGATGGGGATCCCCCTGCATTACGGCCAGGACTGGCCGCTGGGAGCTGCCGCTGATGCCCGCGGCTGGAACGCCTTTCAGGACCTGATCACCACGCACGACGCCACGGTCCACTGGCAGGAAACGAACACCGGCGGTCAACCGGTTCGCGAACACTGGTTCACCTACACGGATCCCGATACGGGCGACAGCCGAGAAGTTTGGTTCGCCGATCACGACAGCGTGGCTGCACGCCGCGCACTGGCCGAAGATCTGGACGTGCGAGGCGTCGCGCTATGGCGCATCGGCAGCGAAGATCCTCAGAACTGGGCCGTGCTGGGAAGCCCGGATATCGTTCACACGTCCTTGGGCACTCGGACGCTGGTCGGCACCGATGTGCTGGTCGAGCCGATCGACACGACAACCGGGGCAACTCCGATCGACGTGCTGTATCACACGGTCACTCAGCCCGGCTATACCAGCCTGACCGTCGGCAGCGAAGGCCCGGCGCCTCCGGAAGGCTATGAGTCGCCCGGCGCTCCGGTTTACTACGACCTGTCGACCAGCGCGACGTTCTCCGGCCGAGTGGAATTGTCTTTCGACTACGACGAATTCGCATTCCTCGGTCCCGAGGCCCAGGCGCAATTGTTCCACTTCGACGCGGCGGCCGGCCAATGGGTGAACGCGACCACCTCGGTGGCCCCCTTGGAAGACGTCGTCAACGGCCAAGTGACGTCGTTCTCTACGTTCGCCGTTTTCGAGCCTAGTCACGTCTTGCTGGAGCAGGGCAAGCTGACCGCCGGCGATCCCGGGGCCGAGGATGCGTTCGGTTACCGTGCCGCCGTCTCCGGAAACACGATTGTGGTTGCGGCAGATGGAAACGACCTTGACGGGAAGAACTCCGGCGCGGCTTACGTCTTCCAGAATCGCGGTACCGATTGGGAGCGCGTACGGAAACTCCCCGCCACCGTCGCCCCGGGCGACCTCTTCGGCTCGGCGATCGCCGTCGACGGCGACAACGCGGTGGTCGGTGCGTACGGGGCCGAGTCCGGCCTCGGCATCTCGCTTGGCCAGCCGGGGCTCGGCGGCAGCGACACTGCCGTGTTGTTCGATAGCTCGGGCCATGGCCGCGTTGTGGTCCCCAGCGAGGCGCCGCTGAATCCCACCACGATCACCATGGAGGCGGTGGTCGATTGGGCCGGACCTAACGGATCGCGACAAGTTATCGTGTGCAAGTCGACCGATAACAACCAATGGGTATCCCTGTACCACCTGACGATCGGCGACTTGGGAAGAGTACACGTTGAAGTCCGCACGGCCGCAGGCACCTTCGATGCCGTCAGCGACGTATCGGTTCCGGGACCCGGACTCGACGAAGAGTTGGGCCCCAAGACGTACGTAGCGGCAACCTATGACGGGACGGAGATCAAGATCTACGTCAACGACGTCGTCGAGTCGTTCCCCGCCGGCGGCGGAGATCTGCTTACCCATACCGAGACAAGTCTCGGTATCGGCAATATGTATACTCGCGAACGGCCCTTCAACGGCGTGATTGACGAGGTGGCCCTGTACGCCGGCGTGCTCAACACCGTCCGCCTCCAGGCCCATCGTGACGCGGCGCTGTTGGCCCCGGCGAGCTTCGAAGGGCAAGTCCTCGGCGATGAACCCGTCGCGTTCTGGCGCTTCAGCGAAGTGCCGGAAAGCTCGACTGCCGTGGACGCCTCGGGCAACGGGAACGACGGAACCTATCAGCGCGGCGCGTATACCGGCGCGGCCTATCTCTTCTCGCGAAACGAGGGAGGCGAGGACAACTGGGGCCAGGTAGCCGAGCTGGTCGCTGACGACGTCATGTCATGGGACATGTTCGCACGAACGTCGGTGGCCATCCAGGGAGACATCGCGGTGGTCGGAGCACCCGGGGACCATGACGGGATAGGCTCGGCGTACGTCTTTTCGCGTAACCAGGGAGGCGCGGACCAGTGGGGCCAAGTAGACAAACTGATTGCCCCCGACACGGCCGCACGCGAGGGACTGGTGGGGGTGGACTGGTTCGGAGGAAGTGTGGCCATCTCCGGCGACACGATCGTTGTGGGGGCTCCGTGGCGCGACGATTCGGGCGGCACCAATTCCGGCGCCGTCTATGTCTTCCGACGCGACGGGGACACTTGGGGTTCGCCGGAGAAGCTGACTGCCGGGGACGACGCCGGCCACGACGACTATTTCGGCCTTGACGTCGACGTCTCCGGCGACACGATCGTAGTGGGGGCGTATGCCGACGATGATACGGGCACTGATTCGGGGGCGGCCTATGTTTTCCGCTACAACGGCACCACTTGGACCCGGGAGGGCAAACTCACCGGCTGGGACGCAGACGCGGCGGACTGGTTCGGAGCAGATGTGGCCATTGCCGGGGACGTGATCGTCGTGGGGGCAGGCGGGCACGACGGCGTGAGTGTCGCCGATTCAGGCGCCGCCTTTGTCTTCCGCCGCATCGGCGGCAGTTGGAAGCCCCAGCAGAAACTGGCCGCCAGTGACGCCGCCGCCTGGGACTATTTTGGAATTCCCGTCTCCATTTCCGGCAGCACCGTGGCCGTCGGGGCAGGATGGGACGACGACGTCGTCGCCAATTCCGGCTCGGCCTACGTGTTCGACTTGCCCGAGCCCCATGCACTCTACGTCTGGCGCGACCCCGCCCCCGACAAGGATGGAACGCCCGTCGACTTGGCCGAGGCCCAACGCCTGGCCGAATTCGCCGTCTCCGAGGGCATTCGCACCATCTACTACGACAACTGGGGTAACGGCCCGAAAGACCCTGACGACGCCGATTACATTGAAGGTGCCGAGGCCCAGGACGCTGCCACGCTGGCTCCGATCATCGACCTGCTGCACTCGTACGGCTTGCGCGTCGAGGCGCTTTATTCCGACGCCAATCGTATCTTCTTCGATCCCGACGACCCCGAGTCGCCCGACTACGATCCCGCGGTGCATGACCGATACGCGGTCAACTACAACAATTTGGTCGAACCGGAAGCCCGCTTCGACGCAATTCGACTGGACGTAGAAGCATCGTCGTTTCCCGGCGAGAGGTGGCCGGGCGAAGCGCACAAGCCGACGAAGCCCGTTGATCTTGACGTCTATGCATACGCAGTGGAGCAGGCCCGCGGACTGCCAGTCTACGTTAGCATCGGCTACGATTGGGACACGATCATCGACTATGGCGGCGAGCAGGCAGCCTATCGACACATCGTGGACATCGTCGCCGGCGTCGACGTGCAGACGGCACAGGATGGACTCCCTCACGGCGAGACCTTTGACGACTTGAATGGAAACGGACTGTTCGATCCCGACGAACCCTTCAAGGACCTAGACGATGACGACGAATTCGACCCGGACGGGTTCCCGGGTGACGCTGGAGTGATCGAGCGACTCACCCAGGAAGAGGTCGCCTACGCGAATTCCCGTGGCAAACCGGTACACGTCACCGTGGAAACCTACGACGTCGTCGGCAATTTCCCCCTTCCGGAGTTCCAGGTCTTCAGTACGTTCTTCGACAACGGCGAGGCCGCTATGAAAGAGAAGCTGGCCACGCTCGACTACACGCCCCTCGGTGTCGCCGACCCGACCGGCTTCGCCTACCATTTCTACGGGCAATCCTTCGGTTCCAGAAGTACCCCGGGCTGGAAAACGGATATCGACGGCGACGGCGTCTTCGACGAAGTGGACCCGCAGCCGACCGCCTTCTCCGACGAGTTCAGCGACGCGACGACCTCGGGCTTCATCAGCATCCGAGGCGATCGCACTTGGGCCATCCAGGACGAGCCGGACGACCCGGATACGGCCGTCAACGAAGGCGTCCGGATCACGGTCGGTCCGGGAAGCGAACCCGCTTGGATCGAGAGCCCCGAGGCCTCTCCTCCCACGTCGCTGGAGATTGCCGCGGAAGGGGCCGATTTCGTCTACTCGTTCGGTTCGAGCGTCGTGTGGGTCTCTCAGGGCTCGGTCGAGGCCCGTGCCGTGGCGGACGGACGAGAGGTCAAGGTGCTCTTGGGCTCCGGCACCGGCGCGACCTTCAGCCTGACCGCAACCGAAAAGCTCCAAGTGACCAACAACGGCACGGAGGCAATCTTCGGAACCGTAGCGGGTGAGGAGTTTTCCATTGCCGGCGGGGAAGTGTTGATCGTCAACCGGTCGCCCCGCGTAGAAGAACTGGCGGGGCCCGTGGCGGGCGTGCGAGGACAGACGCTTTCGTTTGACGGCACCTTCACCGACCCGGATCCGCACGATACGCACACGATCGCGTGGGACGTGACCGACGGCGGCGGCCGGATCGTTGCCGCCGGATCGGGCACGCCGTTCGATTTCACGCCGGCCGCAGCGGACACCTACACGCTCAACTTCACGGTCACCGACGACGCCGGTGCGGCCGACACCGCCAGCATCGACGTGACCGCATCCGTCGTGCTCTTGGCGCCCGACCCGTTCGACCCAACGCAGAACGTCCTTCTCGTCGGCGGCAGCACGGGCCGAGACAAGATCCACTTGAAGCGGGGTCACGAGCCCGATACGATCAAGGTCGGCATCCGCGAGAAAACGAACAAGGTCAAGTTCAAGGACGAGTACGGCCCGGGGATCGACCGAATCGTGGTCTTTGCCCAAGACGGCGACGACCACGTACACGTACACCGGAACTTGGGTACGATCTCCACGGTGCTGATCGGCGGTGCCGGCGACGATAAACTACACGGAGGCCGGGGGCTCGACCTGCTCATCGGCGGCCTGGGGGCCGACGTCGTCAAGGGCGGCAGCCGCGCCGGCGGCGACGCGAATGAGGATCGTCCGGGCGATATTCTCATCGCCGGCCGGACCATCTACGACACGGACCCGGCCGCACTTCTCGCGGTCCACGACGCGTGGATCTCGGCTTGGCAAGCCGGCACGCCGTACGGTCGGGTTGTCGACTCCCTGGTAGACAACTGGCTCCAACCGGGAGAAAACGTGTTCGACGACGGCGTCCGCGACAAGCTGAAAGGAAGCAACAAGTCGCGCGATCTGTTCTTCGCCGGTCTGGACGGACCGGACCGCGACGACGTCAAAGGGCACAAGACGGACGTGGTTATTGAACTCGGCGAGTCGTTGACCGCCCTACAACTGGAATAGCGCGACGTCAATTCGCAGGCCCCTTTTTCGGGCCGATGGGCCAATTCTCAATCGACGGTCAATCCTCTCCCCGTATCGGCTTTCCCAGACAAACGACCTTGCCGTCGACGGTCGCCAAGTAGAGGTTTCCGCCGGCGGCGATCATGCCGTCGAAGACCGGCGGAGAGGCGAGCGGGTATTCGGTGACTTTCTTGCCGTCGGTGGTTGAGACCGCCCAAAGGACCGCGCGGCTGCGGCCTTCCAGACTCGCGTAGGGGTCGTCCGGCGGGACGACGTCCACCGCTCCGGCGAGAAACAGCGTTTCGTTGGCCAGCACCATTCCCATCGCGCGGACGGGAACCTTCGTCGCCCATTTCCCCTGCGGTGCCTTCTTTCCGGCGGCCGACCCCGTGCCGACCGCGTCGGCGCGCAGCACGTAGCCGGTGCCGGGCGTAAACGAGGGGCTCATGAAATGCCGCGAGGGGAATCCCTGCAGGGCGTAAACCGCTCGGTCATCGAAGACGAGCAACTGCCCCGACGCGGGCGGAATCCCCTGGAAATGCCGCCCCAGCCAGGTGCGGCCATAGGTCCAGAAGACCCGGTCGAACCAGGTGTCGTCGAGGAACCCGTTGCGGGCCATCAGGTGCAGCTTGCCGTGCCGCGTGCCGGGTTCCGTCGTGGCAGGCGTGGGCAACTTGTTCAGTTTGCGGTCGAACTGGTTGAACATCAAAAAGATCGACTCGCCGTCGCTGGTGAGAATATCCGACGTTGCCCCGTCCATGTGGTAGGGCTGGCCCACGTCTTTGGCCAGGTCGGGTTGCGGACCTTCCAGACGTTTGCGGCGAAGGACCTTGCCCGTGGTTGCGTCCAGCGCGTAGAGGATCATCCCGCCGTCGAGGAAGCTCGACCGCCCGGCGGCGAAATAGGCGACCCCCTCGACCATCAACACGCTCCCCGGCACCGGCCACACCGACTCGACCTGCTCGCCGGCCACGATCCGACGATCGCCGGGCGCGGCGCGGAACCGCCATGCCAGGGCACCGTCCGACGCGCGCAGACAATAGACCCATCCGTCGCGACACCCGAACAAGACCGTCTCGGCGTAAATCGTCGGGGGTGAATCGATACGCGCGTCGGCCGTGAAACTCCACAGCCGCTCGCCCGTCTCCGCGCCCAGCGCGTAGACCCGATGCGCGTCGATCGACGCCACAAATACGCGTCCGCCGGCCGACACGGGGCTACTGAGCCGGGCGCCCAGTTCGGCCGTCCACCGCCGGTTCAAGTCCGTCGGCACCGACGTAGTCGTCGAACCGCTCCGCGCAGGGTCGTGCCGGTAGGTCGGCCAGTCGGCCGAGGGAGGTTGCCGGGGCGCAGACGGGTCTGCGGCGTATGCCGGGCCGCGCTGAAGCGGTTCTTCCAGGCTGGCGGGTATCGACGCGTTGTCCTCATCTGCCGTGGCCGCCGCCAGCGCGTAGAACCCTTCCAGTTTCACGCCCAGGTAGCAGATGCACGGATCGGGCGGCGCGTAGATCAGGCCCCCGGCGGGCATCACGCCGTAGCTGCATTCGCCGCGGAACCAGTCGCAGCGGACGTGCCGCCGGCCGTCGACGATATCGACGAACTCCACGCCCCGCTTCGACCACAGCAGGAACCGCTCGGTCGCCTTGCTTCGATAGCATCGCACGTGATGCCCGATGCTCACCAGTGTGCCGATCTCGTGCCGCTTGACGACCTCCCCGGTGTCGGGATCCAGCCCGAGCACGGCGGTGCCGGTAAACGCCGGGACCACGTCGGGCGACTCCTCGCGGGGCAGTTGCCCCAGCTTCATCTCCACGGTCGGCCCGCCCCAGAGTAGGCCGCCGGCCAGAACTAGATCGGGCGGTTGCCGCGGCGCCGAACGCAACACGCGCGGGCCCTTCCAGAGCTGCCGACCCTCGTCGGCCGACCAGGCGTGCAGGCCGCGGTCGCCCACGTAAAACACCTTGCCGTCGGCCATCAACAGTGTGCCGGACGTGCCCGTCAGATCGGGCCACGTCTTGCACGGCGCACGCCACAGTTCCTCCCCCGTCTTTGCGTCGAGGCAAACGACTTCCTCGAAGTTGTGGTAGCAGACGCGCCCGTCGCCGGCGGCCAACGTCAGCGTGACGATCCGTGTTTCCGGGTGTTGCCAGAGGACCTTGCCCGTCTCCGGATCGAGGGCCACGATCGTTTCGTCGCCGGGCGCGGCCGGGGGGAGTCGCGTCAGCTTGTCGTCGCCGTTGTTACCCTTGCGGCGGACGTGTACGTTCCAGGGGGTCGCCCCTTGCGGGTAGTCGGGAACCGTCTTGCGGCGCCGCAGCAGGAGGATGCCGTCGGCGAGGATCATCTCGTCGGTGTTTTCCGTGTCGGCATACTCCCGCACGCGACGGCCGGTTCGGGTGTCGAACGCGGCCACGCGGCCGCGGTAGCCGAGCGTCAGAAAGGCCCGATCGCCGACGGCCACCAACCGCCGCGGAAGCGACATCGGGCTGCTCCAATGGGCGTGGTTCTTCCAATGCTCGCCGCCGAAGCCCGGCACCGCCGTCCGCCAAAGCCGTACGCCGCTGAAGGCGTCGCGGGCCAGCAGTGCCCAGCGCTCCGGCAATCGCAGATCGCGGATGCCGCGGGCTCCCTCGTCCATCAGGTAGAGGATGCGTCCGCCGGTCGAGACCATCGCCGGGATACTCGGCGTGTGTTCGTGGCTGCGCGGCCATCGCGGCGAGGCAACCCATTGGACGCGCCCCGGCGGCCCGGCCTGTTTGTCCCGCGCCACCGCATTGCCGCTCGCGTCGTGCAGGTAATGCGTCCACTCGTCGATCTCCGGCGGAATCGGCTTGCGGATGAGTTTCCAGCCGTGGCCCTGCTTCAGGTAAGCGACACCGCCGGGAGCGAGCACGCGCAGGACCTCTTCGAGAGAGACGGCACCCAAGTCCTCGGCCACCACCAGGTTTACAAGGCCGTCGACGTACGGAAGCCGCCGGCCGTGGGCCAAGCCGATCGAGACCTTGCCATAGACTCCCCGCGACTCGGCGTGTCGGCGGGCCTGCTCGACGTTGGCCGCGTCGGCGTCGAATCCCTGTACGACGACGCCATCGCCGGCGCCGAGTTCCGCCGTCAGACGCCCGTCGCCGCAGCCGAGATGAACGATCAACCCGCCACGGACGTTCGTGGCGTCGAGTATCGTCTGCGCCGGCAGAGGACTCTTGGAAACGTCGGCCGCTTCCAGGTCGCTCGACCCTATGGAAACCAACATACACGAGAGGATCGACACGACGAAGTTCGTGTATCGACCCCTTTCAACCGTGGGGTGTGTCATTTCATTCCTTCGTGAACAGTAGGACGTCCCCCGGCCACGTGAAACATCGCTTCGGGCGTTCTGGGGGCGGCCGCTGGCAATCCAGGCAAGCCGAAGGCCGCTCAATGCGACCGTCTGAGTCGCCGCCAAATGAGCCCTGCACCAAGGGCACTCGCCAACAGCATTGCCAGCGTACCCGGTTCGGGCACCACGTTGATCGAGCCAATCTGTGGTTCGGCGCCGAATCCGCTGACAAAGGTCAGGCGAAACGCGCCGGCGTCGGTGCCCGGCTCGACGATCTGGCCCAACGCGACCTCGGCATAGCCGAACGGCGACGCACCCGGCAGGCCTTCGCCGACCGTGTTGATGTTGGCGGAAACCAAGTTGGCCGCATCACCCAGCGGCAGGATATCTTGCAACGCGTCAAGTCCCGAGCCGGCGAACAGGCCGTCGCTGGTGAGGCTCCAGTTCATCACGCCGTCGACCACGATCGTAAACTCGCCCGTGTTCGGGTTGTACTCGGCGGCGGCCGTGCCGGGCTCGACCGGGCCGGCGTCGCCGGTGAACTGGGTAATCAGATCGGTGATGTCCTGGCCGTCGACGTTGCCGTCGCCGCGGCCTGCGGCGCCGCCGGCCGTGTCGTTCTGGAGCCAGTTGCGGTCGGCCGGGTCGCCGGGGAGGCTGAAGTTGATGATCAAGGTCTGGATATCCTGGCCGTCGACGTTGCCGTCGGCGTTGCCGTCGCCGCCGACGGCGGTGTACACGTCGACGTTGGCCTCGACGAAGCTGTTCCCGTCGGGCGCCGGGGGAACCACCTCGACGTAGTCGACGCCGCGGAAGAAAACGCCGGAGCCGAGATGGCCGGTGGTCGCCGGATCGCCGGCGCCCGGCGACGACGGAACCTGGGCGAACGGGCCCTGCATCAGACCCTCGGCCACTGCGCTGACGATCGTCTTGGTCGCCGTCTGGCCGATTTCCGACGCATGCACTCCGGTGACGTCGAACTCGAGCGCCGCGGGCAGGTGGAAGTCTCCGCTGCCGGCGTTGATCAGGCGGCTATGCCGGGGGCCGACAACCTGGCCTTGATCGTTCGTGGCCACGCCCAACTCGACGACGTAGGCGGCTCCGTCGTCCAGTTCCAGGCCACCGGCGATGGTCAAGTCGCCGGCCGGCCGCAGTTCGTTGCGGACCAGCATATCGCCGCCGATCGACACGTCGTGAACGGCCGTGACGTCGGCAAAGCCGAACGTCGCGTCGGAGAGCGTAAGCTGCGTTACGCCCGCTGCGATCGTCAGGTTGCCGAGATTCACGGCGCCTTTTCCGCGGAACTCGACGGTGGGGCCGACGTCGGCGGTCACCGCCAGATTGGTGCCGAGCTGTTCGGTCTCCGACGTGGGAGGAACCAACAAGCCCGCCACTTCTTCCGGGCTCAGCGCCCTTCCGAAGATCAGCACGTCGTCGAGTTTCTCGGCGAACCGCTGGCTATTGGTCCTGTAGCCGCCAATCGTGTGTACGTTGTCTTGGGCGCGCTCCGCGATCGAACCGGCCGGGGCACCGTCGACGTAGAAGGTGGTGCCGGCGGCATTGCCGACGGCGGCAAGGTGATGCCACACGTCGGGATCCGGGGCCAAGGTCGCCCCGCCGCCGGTGAAATCGCCCCGGCCGTTCAGAAAGGCCCCCAGGCTATCGCTGAGGTTCTCGACAATGATGTGATGATCGTTATTGAACCCCCTGGCAAACGTTCGCCAATCGCCTTGCGGCGCGAGGTTCAAGTACCAGCCGGCAATGGTCCACTCATCGACCACCTGCTGGTCGAGATCGATGCCGCTGGGCTGAATCTGCATGTGCCCCGACCTGGCGACGTTATCGTTGAGCAACAGGGCTCCACCGAACTTCCCGTCGGCGTCGAAGGCCGCCGGCACGACGGGCGTGCCCGTGTTGCCGTTGCCCGTATCGTCGTTGCCTACGCTATTGGCGTCGTCGAACGAATAGTAAGCCAATGGGTTGCCCGACAGAGCGCCCACGGCGGTAACGGTCAGCGTGCCACCGCTGACGGTGAGGTCCGCATTGGCCAGCATGTTGGCTCCGTGGGCCGCCAGCAGATCGCCCTGCGTGATAGCGTAAGCGACGCTGCCGAGTCTCAGGCTCTCGTCGACGACCACCCGATTCGCGTTCAGCACGAACGTACCGCCGGTGACTCGACCGGTGGTGACGTTCAGATCGGCGCTGGTGGTCAGTTGTCCGCCGGAGATTTCGAAGGCGCCGATTTCGCCGCCGGCCGTGTTCAGAGTGCCGCCGGCCAGGTCGACGGTGGCGACGTCCAGCCCGCCCGTGCCCGTGTACGCGCCGCCGCCAAGGACGGTCAGGCCGTCTGCCTCGAAGAGGCCGGCGCCCGCGTCGAGCGAGCCGGAGTTGCTGACGGTAGCGTTTCCGACGACCGAGGCGGCGGTGGCGGTAAGGCGGCCGGCGTCGATGCTCAACGAATCGGCGTCGATCGCGACGGCCGAGTCGATCGATCCGCCGGTTACCGTAACCGTTCCGAGGCTGGGGCCGCCGGTGCCTGCGGCGTTGGTGGCGGCGGCGCCGATGTTGACCGTGCCGATCGAGTCGAGTTTGCCGGAGGTCAGTCCGCCGTCGACGGTCAATGTGCCGTCGGCCCCGACGTCGACCGCCCCGATCACTTCCAGCGCAAACGTCTCGGCGACGATGAGTTCCGCGTTGGTGCTTGCACCCAGGTCGACCGATCCGGCGGGGTCCACGGCGGAATTCACCGTGACGACCGTGTCGGCCTGGTCGATGGTCATCTCGGTCCGCTCCGTTGGCGCGAGATCTTCAAGCGTGCCAGGCGTCGCGGTCCACATCGGGTCGGCCCAGTTCCCGGAGGTGGCCGTCTGCCAGAAGAGCGGATCGAAGCTGCTTCCTCCAACGACTTCAGCGAACGTCGTAGCGATACGGATCTCGTCGACGTAGAACTTGAGGCCGGAGAGATTGAGGGTGTCGAACTGACTTTGGTCGAGGTTCGGCTTGTTGAAAGCCCAGTTGGCGCTTGAGAGAGGTGGCAGGTCGAGAATCAGCGCGTCGAATGCCGCCTCGTCTAACGTGTCGGTTTCCAGGAAGCCGACGACCGAGATGATATCCTCCCCTTGGGTGTCGGCGTCCCACTCGATCTTGCCGACAACGATGTTCGGCGCGCCAAACCCGTTAGCATCACTGATCTGCCATGCCATGGTCTGGGTCCGTGGCTGCCCCGACTCGTCCAAGACGCCGTCGCAGGTTGGGGTGCTGCAAAAGGACGTCACAATGCCGTCGTGTCCGCCGAATACGCCGCCGGAGTATCCGCCCGGAGTTTGGTGGTGAGCCCCGTTGCTGAAATAGTGCGGGTAAATGTCCTGCAGGTTGAAGCGAGTTGGGCCACCGACCCCTCCGATTCCGTTCCCCGAGTTCTGCATCGTGAGGCCCCGTGCGCCGTCAGTCGTCGGGTCGGTGCTGAGCATGAAGGTGGGCGAACTCTGGTTGCGGTTGTCGGCATGGGCCCCTACGTAGCTGAACCAAGTCGTGGTTCCGGATTGGAACGTCTCGGTCACGCTGGGGTCGAGTCCGATGTTGGCGTCCATGTTACCGGTCGGGTCCCTTGTGCCCGAGGTGCCCCCTTGTTCTACCGGGCCGGCGGCGCCGACGAATCCGCCGGAAGTGGGCAGATTGTCCACCGTTCCGTCGAACATGTTGAAGTCTCCGCCGCGATCGTCAAACTGCCCGGTGATTTCGCCCTCCGGGTGGGACCACCAGCCCTCCGCGAAGCCGGTGTCGTTCGTGGTCCAAGTGCCGATGGTCCCCAGGGCGCCACCCTGCCCGTTGAGGGGCGCGTCCGGGTAGGCGAACGGTTCGTAGACGAGCAGAGCGGCGGAGGCCGATCCGGCCATGACGCCGATCGCGACAATGCAGCCCACCGACAACGCGGCGGACCAAGCTAACCTGCTACTTTTCATTGGTCTTCTCCCGTCTTGGGGTCTTCTCCCGTTTCAGAAAAACGCTGTACGCGGTACTTGTCTATCAGGCACGGGGAACACACGTTCCCCGCGGTAGGAATCGGATTCTGGGCCGGTTGCGATCGCGGCGTGCGGCGGCAGAGAGGTCCTCAGCCGTCGACTGCCGGGCGGATCACTGCAAAGAAGGCACCTTCGAGGAAGAACTCGTCACCGGTGAAGGTGACCGTCCGTTCGCCCCGGTGCGACGTTGCCTCACTTGTGTCAAGAGAGAACTTACGCCTGCCCACAAGCCCCATTGTATCAAGAGAAGGCCCCGTGAGAAGACTGTTCAGGAAAAAATATCCGGAATCTAGGACTGGCCGACTGCGGACGAGCCAAGACGCGCAGCCGTAATGCGCAACCTGCCACGGCCGTACGAACGGCGCGCGGGCGTCCTTGCCGGGGCGCAGCCACGTACACCGGGCGACGCGGTGATCCGCTCCGCGCCGCCATTGGCGGAAACACGTAACACCCCCCTCTACCAACGCCCGCTCAATGCGACCCTCTGCGTCGCCAGATGAGCCCGGCGGCGAGAAGACTTGCCAACAGCATTGCCAGCGTGCCCGGTTCGGGCACCACGTTGATCGAGCCGATCTGCGGCTCGGCGCCGAATCCGCTGACAAAGGTCAGGCGAAATGCGCCGGCGTCGGTTCCCGGCTCGACGATCTGGCCCAATGCGACCTCGGCATAGCCGAACGGCGACGCGCCCGGCAGGCCTTCGCCGACCGTGTTGGGGTTGGCGGAAACCAAGTTGGCCGCATCGCCCAGCGGCAGGATATCTTGCAATGCGTCGAGCGCGGAGCCGGCGAACAGACCGTCGCTGGTGAGGCTCCAGTTCATCACGCCGTCGACCATGATCGTAAACTCGCCGGTGTTCGGGTTGTACTCGGCAGCGGCGGTGCCTGGCTCGATGGGGCCCGCGTCGCCGGTGAAGTTGGTGATCAGGCCGGTGATGTCCTGGCCGTCGACGTTGCCGTCGCCGCGTCCTGCGGGGCCGCCGGCCGTGTCGCTCTTGAGCCAGTCGCGGTCGGCCGGGTCGCCCGGGAGGGTGAAGTTGATGATCAGCGTTTGGATATCCTGGCCGTCGACGTTGCCGTCGGCGTTGCCGTCGCCGCCGATGGCCGTGTAGAGGTCGACGTCGACGCCCGTGACCGCGCCGCCGATCACCTCGGCGTAGGTGACGCCGCGGTGGAACACGCCCAGGCCCAGGTGGCCGACGCTTGGCGGGTCGGCCGGGACGGCGTCGAAGTCGGGCGACGGCGGGACCGTGGCGAACGACTCCAGCAGGGCCGCCTCCCCTTCCACGCCGACGATCGAGCGGGTGACGGTGGTTCCGATTTGCGAGGCGTCGACGCCGCGGGGCACCAACGTGAGCGTGCCGCCGAGAAAGGCGTCCTGACCCATGAAGATCAGTTTGTCGTTCGAGAGGCCGTCGAGTTCGCAGACGTATTCGGCCGTTTCGCCGAGTTCACCGGAACCGTCGATCGTCAACACGGCGGCGGCGTTTCCGGCGGCATCGGGACCGGGCGAGACCACACCGGTCGCGATGAGATCGGCGCGAATCGTCCCGCTGCCGCCGAGCGTGCCGCCGCCGATCACTTCGGCGGCCGTGAGTGTGCCGCCGACGGTCAATGTTGCCTCGGCGC
The DNA here is from genome assembly GCA_964472545.1 of uncultured Planctomycetaceae bacterium. Taxonomy (GTDB): domain Bacteria; phylum Planctomycetota; class Planctomycetia; order Pirellulales; family Thermoguttaceae; genus CAYYNP01. Next base: position 31,087 of record CAYYNP010000060.1, read on the forward strand.
CGACGTCGACCGGCCCGGTCACTTCCAGCGCTTTGGTAGCGCCGACGATGAGTTCGGCGTTGCTGCCGAGGGTAACCGAGGCGGCGGGGCCGCCGGTGGTGAGGGTGAAATCGTCGGCCACGGTCACCACGCTTCCGCCGACGTCGATGGTCATGTCGCCATTGGCGGCGGGCATCAGGCCACCGTCGGTGCCGTCGTTCCAATTGGCACTGGCCCAGAGGGCTTCACCGGTGCCTTCCCAGATGTAGGCGTTGGAGAAGGGGGTGACGGTCAAGATCCCGTCGCCCTTGATCAGCGGCAAGCCGTCAACGTCGAAGAGTTGGCTCGCGCTGTCGTAGATTCCGGCCGCGACCTGCGTACCGTCGAGCCAGAGGTCCGCGATAGTCTCGTCGAAGTTCAGGATCAGCTTGGCACCAGGATTATTGTTGTTGGGCTTAGTGCTCCTCGACCCAATCAGAGTCAGCGTTGCGTCGTCGGCGATCACATCCAAAGCATCGATAATTAGCGAGACCTTGTTGTCGAAGGCCACGTCTCCGAGGCCAAGAGAACCGGTGGCTTTGGCGAACACTCGGTAGGGTTGGTTCTGGGCCGACATGGCGACCAGGCCGTCAAAGGTGTTGGCTGCGTTCAGGTTGAAGGTGTTGTTGTTCACGCCGTCAATCGTCAACTGGCCGGGGCCGCTGATCTCGCCGTCGAAATTGCGGGTGCAGTGATGGCCGGACGTTGATTGGCCGCCTTTGATCGTCGCGTCGCCCGCAAGCGTGATGGTGTCTGCGAACGTATACGTCGAACCATTATTCGTTCTCAGATTGATCAGTGAGCCGGTCTCCATCGTGATCGGACCGCTGCCGATCGCATTTACGGCGTCCGTGCCATATACTACCAGGTTCGCCCCCTCTTTCATGGTCAGCCCCCCTGAATACGCGGGCGGCGTGGTGTCCGCCTTTGCGGCGACGCCGGCGGCGATGATCGCGCTGGCGGGCCCGAAAGGAACCGCGTTGTCCCAGTTGTCGGGCTCATTCCAACTGTCGTTGCCGCCGAGCGTGCCGGTGATGGTCGTGGGCGGGGTCGTTCCGGCATTGATGGTGATCGTGGTGTCGTCGAGGATCGCCGAGGCCGTGTCGAGGGGGTTGCCACCGATGTCTTTCAGTACGGCGCCGGAATTGACCTGAAGTTGAAGATTCCCCACCGATGACGGAAGGACCTCTACGGCGAACACGCTGGGCAGGTTAGGGGAGGGAGGAGTGATGGTCTTGGTAATCGCCCCGATGTCAAAGGTCGCGTCGCCCGCGTTTCCGAAGACGGCAGCGGTAACCGTGGACTCGTCCATGTCGTCGCTGAAGGTCACGGTGTAATTCACCTTCGTGAGATCTTCATAGATCGGCCCCCCGAAGACGTCATCGACAAAATCACTGCCGGCGAGCGTCGGAGGGAAGTCATCAGGACCGGTCGTGACGGTCAGAATTCCAAGTCCATGGATCCAGTCGCCCGAGGTGCCGGTATAGGTTCCGGGAAAGGCCTGGGCACCGTCGATCCAGAGTTCGCTGACGGTATCGTCTGCGTTCATGATCAGTTTCGCATCTCTGCGATTGTCTTTCGGACCATTGAGAAACAACGCTGCCGTGTCGGCGATCACGTCCACGGCATCGATCTGAAGCGTGGCCCCCCTGTCGCCTGCCGCGCGGGCGTTGAAGGTCACGTCTCCGGCGCCAAAAGCTCCACTGACGTTGGCCTCGACCCGCCAACCGTCGTTGGCATTGGCAACAAAGCCGCCGGACCAGTCCGGACTGGCGACGTTCAGGTTCAGCGTGTTGTTGTTGTTTCCCGTCACGGTCAGAGCGCCTATCCCGGTGATGGCATCAAGGTTGCGAACGCTGTGGTGAGCCGACGTTGACGGGCTGAGGTGGATCGAGGCGTCTCCCGCCAACGTAATTGGTGCGAAGTCTAGAGTCAGTTTGTGTCTCAGCAGTATATTAGAACCATCACCCATCGCAATTTCAGCGCTGCCGAGCGCATTCTTGTTTTCAGAAATCGTGCCCCACCCAATCTGCAGCGTTGCATTGTCCTCCAGGGTCAGCGTGCCGGTGTAGGTGGGCGTTGCGGCACTGTTCACCTCCGCCCTTGTACCGGCGGGGATCACCACATCAATCGCTCCGGTTGGAATATCAGCGTCCCAGTTGGCAACGTCATTCCAACTGTCGTGATTGCTGACGGCAGTGCCGATGTGCGTAGTTACCACCGCGTTGGCCGAAGTGGCCGCCATGAGGAGCATGGCAACGGTCAGGACCGCCAAGGTCCCTTTGAAGATTCCGGCTTTCATAAGTCCTCTCCTGTTTCAGAGAAACGGTTTGCGCTGTAAGCGTCTATCAGCTAAGGGGAACACGATCCCCGCGGTGCGAATCCCATGGGGCCCACCTGCGATGACCGCGCGATTTCGGCAGAAAGGTCTTCGGCCGTGGGGGCAGAACACCGGAAGAATGCACCTTGGCGGCAGAAACTCGTCACCGTAGAAGGTGACCGGTTCGCTCAGGTGCGTCGCTGCCTATCTCGGTCCGACAGAGAAACTACAGCATCCCAGGGCGAGGCGTCAGCAGGGTGGCCGAATCGCTTCTCGCCGGTGATTCTGGTACGGAGAATTGAGAACCCCCCGTGTCCACAGCCTCCAGTATCCTACAAGAAAGCGCCGTGTCAACACGTTTTCGGGGCACATTTCATTGAATCTGAACGACCGTGCGCGAACCACACTCTCGCTCCCCAACGGTGCTGCCGATTGACGTCGATTCGTAGGGGCTCCGGCTTGGCGAATCCCAAGACCGCAGCCCACGCTATCGGCTGCGACTCGTGCTACCCACAGCAAGGGCTCACGCCCCCAACTCCCAGCCGTTCTGGTAGTCCGGCTCGAGCAGCGCGTTGGTGGCGGCGGAGTTTGTGAACCGCATGTTGGGGCCGTCCCATTGCAGGTGCTCGCCGGTGCGGACCGCTCGCACGCATATCACTCTTCCCGTGCTTTGATAAGCTCGATCGCGGCATCGGCCATCCGTTTGCCGAAGATCTTGTAGCCTTCGGCAGAGTAGTGCAGATCGTCCTTGATCTGCGCTCCGCGGCGATTCACGCCGTCGTTCAGATCGTCGGTGTCGATCCAAGCGGCACTCGGGTGCTTTTCGGCAACCTGCACCTGGATCTCGCGGACCATGGTCCAGTGTGGGTACGTGGCGTTCTGCATGTCGAAGTCGCTGAGTCGGCCGATCACGACGTTCAGGTCGTCGCGCCGAAGGTCGTCGCCGAGTTGCTCGATCAGTCCTTCGAGGCTTTCCCGATAGACGGGCCCCCATTGCATCCTCGCGTCGCGTTCGCCCTGCATCCAGAAGAACGACACGCTGTCGATCTGTTGGCCGGACGTCTCGGCGCGGACCCTTTCCATGAGTTGGTCGTAGAGATCGCCGGTCGTTTCCGGCGCCTCGCCGTTGGGCGATTTCCATTTCTTATACCAGCGTTGGATCGGCTGGCCACCGAGCGCGTGCTGTACCACGACCACGTTCTCGCGTCCGAACGCCGCCTGCACGGCGGGCGTGAACGCCTCGTCGGGCCGATGCCCCTGCATGTTCGACTGCCCCGACAGAATGAACAGGTGCTTCTTCGCCTGCGTTGCCGTGGCTTTAGGGGCGGAAGGATCCGCGATGCAGAACAGGTGATTTTCACCGCGGATGATCAACTCGTTGTCGACCGGTGCGGGTGTGGCGTCGACCGTTTCGCCGACGGAGTTGGTGGCGACGACGTTCAATTGATCGCTATCATCGAGCACCACGGTGGTTCCACTGCGTCCGGTGACGAAGACGTAGCCGCCGGCTGCAATGGGCGATGCGTAGGTCCTCTCCACACCGGGAACCCGCGCTGTGATGTAATGTGGCGTTCCCGTCGCCGCGTCGACGCACGAGAGCATCCCGGTCTTGCCTTTGTGGAAGTAGAGGCGGTTGCCGGAGAGCATCGGCGAGGCGATATCCGGCGTATCGTGGTCCCACACCCAGGCAACGTGGTCGGTGTTTTCGAGGTCGCCCTGGCCGTCCAAGCGGAAGGCGCCCAAGAACGCCCCTTGAAAACCGCTTCCGATAAAGACCAGACCGTTGGCGGCAACGGCCGACGCCACCGGACGCTGGGCCTGGCCGCCGCATCGCCAGAGTTCTTTGCCCGTCTGAAGGTCGTATGCCCTCGCACACGTCTGGCCGTTCATCACGACCTGCTTCGCCCCTTGGTGCTCGACGACCAGCGGCGTGGCCCAACACGTCGGTTCGTCGCGTTCTGCCTTCCAGATCGTCTTGCCGGTGGCTTTGTCGAGCGCGTACAACGACGACGGTCCTTCGTGATCCCAGGGCACCAGGATCTTGTCGCCTTCGAGCGTGGGCGAGCTTGCTTCGCCGTAGCTCATACGCGTTTCCATCTTGCCGAAGTCGGTCCGGCTCCACTTCAGCACGCCGTCCATGGTGTAGCAGTAGAGCCCCCGCGAACCAAAGTGGGCGTAGACGTGCTCACCGTCGGTGCAGGGCGATGCGGAGGCAAAGAAGTGGGTGGCGTGCGTCTGCTGATGCGGCGTGGCCACCACGGCGGTGCGGTCCCAAAGCAGCCGGCCGTTGTTGCGATCGAAACAGAGCAGCTTGAAGGCCAACTTCGGCAACGGTGCGGTCGGGTTATCGTCGGCCGCAACCGCCGTGACGACGAAGATCCGCTCGTCCCATAACACCGGCGAGCCGGAGCCGCGCCCGGGAATCGGCACCTTCCATTTCACGTTCTTCGTATCGCTCCAGTGAATCGGCGGCTGGGCGTCGACGGCCACACTGTTGCCCGTCGGGCCGCGCCAGTGCGCCCAATTGTCGGCCAGCGCCGGACACGCGAACGTCGCCACCACCAGCATCAAAGTAAGACAGAGCGTTTTCATCGAGAACTCCTGTAGGGTGTGATGATTCAAGTATTGAGCCAATCTGCTCGAGCGGTCTCGTTCATGCCGTCCATGATACTAAGCACGCTCGGCATGTGCCACTCTCGGCGGCAGGAGAACTGCAAAGTGTGCGGGAGCCCGAAAAAGGGGACTGGCTCCGTCGACGATCGATGTGGCTGTAGGGATTCGCAGTGCCGACGGTGCCTGTCCCCTTTGTTCGGGCGGCGACATTGGGGCACCGTGGAAAAGGGGGACAGGCACCGAGCCGGGAATCTCGTCGGCAGGTTCCGTGTTGATTCTGGCTCGGAGCCAGTCCCCGTTTTCCACTCCCGCGAATCGACTCTGCAGTTCTCCTGCTCTCGGCGGTGGCTCGCCCTTTCTGCCGCGATCCGGCATTCAGGAGCCGCTTCACGGCTCCCAACCTCCTACGGCCCCGGCCCGACACTCGCGAGATGCTCTACGTCGCATCGCCCGCTTGCGCATGCCCCGGTACGATTGCGCCGTGATCGCACAGCACGCGTGAGATCTCGTCGAAAGGTACGTCGAGCGGTGTGGTTTCGCGCCGTGCCGCCAGAGCGGCCGTGGCGCCGGCGGCCTGCCCCATGGCCATGCAGCTTGCCTGGACTCGCAGACCGGAGTTGGCAAGGCGGTCGCTGCTGACGCATCGGCCGGCCACCAAGACGTTGCGACTGCCCTTCGGCACCAGCGCTCGCAACGGCACCGTAGGCACCACGCCTCGAGCCAACGGCTGCGGCCTGACGCCCTGGCGCGTGTGCAGATCGATCGGGTAAAACGCATAGCAAACGGCGTCTTCAAACCGCCGGCCCGCCGCGTAGTCGTCTCGTGTGATGACCGTCTCTCCGAGAATGCGGTAGCTCTCGCGAAATGCCGCTTCCGTTTGCATCTGCACCAATCGCGCGTCTTTGCTGCCCGACGCGATCCTCTTGCGAAGCTGTTTGAGGATCTCCTTGCGTCCCGCCAGCGTGGCTTGCGTGCGCGTGGCCGATGTCGAAGAATCGGCTCCGTGGACGTAGACCGCCTGAAGTCGCTCGCGCCCGGCTCGAAAGGCGTCGCCGCCGAACTTGAAGAGCATCGATCCCGGCTGGGTTTCTTCTTCGCGAAGCCTGGCGAACTCGAGCATTCCCACGACGTCCGCCCCGCCGGTGCAGTCGATCAACTGCTTGCAAGCGATCTTCCGGCGAGATCCGGGGCCCACGCTCTGAACCACCCAGCCGCCGGCTGCCTTCTCGACCGAGAGCGGGAACTCGTCGTAGTGGATGGTCACGCCCGAGCGCAAACATGCTTCTTCTGCCAACAGCGCATAGAGAAACGGGTTGACGAGCACTTGGTGCTCCCAGTGGCGGGGCGCCGACCGCGAGAAATCGGGCAGTTTGCCACCGTCCATCGCGACCGTGCTCTTGACCAACTCCCACCCGATGCCCGCGATGATCTGTTTGCCCCAGGCGTGGAACAGCCCCGGAAAGGCCACGCCTCCTATGGTTGTCGTCCCGCCGAGTTGACTGCCGCGTTCGATCAGGACGGTCTTGGCACCTGCCCGAGCGGCCTGGACTGCTGCAATCGTGCCGGCGGTCCCACCGCCGACCACGACCACGTCGGCCTCCTGCGGCGCGTCGGCGGGAACGGAGTCTGCCCGGGTGACGAAGGGATGAACGGCCAGCGCTCCGGCCGTCGCCGAGGCCGCCTTGAGAAGATCGCGCCGTTTCATATCGTTTCCTATCGGCAAGCCCGACAAGATCGGGTCTTGGAATCTGTTTCTATCGTCTCCAGGCTAGCAGACCGAGCGGGCCCATGTCCAGTCCAGGAGAACTGCAAGGTGTGCGGGAGCCCGAAAAAGGGGACTGGCTCCGTCGAC
>CAYYNP010000061.1:0-37592 GCA_964472545.1 uncultured Planctomycetaceae bacterium
CCCGAAAGAAATTGAAATCACTCTACCCTAAAATCCAATGTTGACAGAGCACTAGCAGCCCGTGTATCTAGCAGCCCGTTGACAAACTGGCCATCGCGGGCTTTCTGCTGGTCGAGTAGATGGCGGTCGCTTCTCGCCGTCCTTCGGCGTGGCGTCGACTTCGCCGCGAATCAGGTTGTCTTCGGCCGATTCCATCGACGCGTCGATCGTCTCCTGGTCGCTCTGGTTGGCGTGATAGACCTCGGCCGCCACGATAATTCCCGTATCGAGGTCGACCGTGTGCTCCGCCTTGTAGGCGAGGTGCGTGCGACCGTCCTTCATCTTGGTGATCCGGGCGTCGCGATCGGTCGGAGATTCCCACTTGTCGTTCGAGACTTTCTTGTCCTTCCGTTTCCCCCGCGCCATCTTGACTCCTTTCGCTCACTCGAATACCATCAAGATAATGCCATTACGGCGTTCTTCCAAGAGACCTTTTCAACGGGCTGCTAACATGGCAAGCGACAAACCGCAGAAAGTACCCACACCGGCAGGCACGGCGTTGATGGTGGTTTGCGTGGTGGTCGGCGTGGGCGTGATGCTGGGACTCAACGCCGCCACACAAACCGTGCCCGGTGGTGCGGTTGGCGGGGCGATCGGAGGCGGCCTCGGCGGCGCCATCGGCGGGTGCTTGGTCCACCTGTTCGGCCTGACGCGAGAGAAGCCGTAGCCTCTGGCTCACTCCCGGTCACGATCCGTCCGTGCCGCTCAGGTGGCGGTTTTCGGCGGTAATCGTGCCGTCGGCATTGACCGTAACAACCGTGTGGCCGCCGAGGTTGTTGGAGACGTACCAGTCGATGACTGCTTGATGGACGGCCGCTGCACGTCGGGCGCGAAACTCGAGTTGGCCGTCTTCGTCGATCCAGAACGACTCCTGCGCCGTGTCGCCGGGCGGTATACGGCCGAGCGACTCGTCGCAGCCGCCGCCAAACACGCGCACGTCGTCCAGCGGCTCGTTCGACGCGTTGTGTACGACGACCGTATAGCACGTCTCGATCGCGATCACCGCCGCGATGATCCCGCCGGCGACGGGGAAGTTCGACAGCAGGAGCAGGCCGGCGGCGCACGTCGAAAGCCGCAGCCGCCGTGGCGAGACGCCGGCCGCGCGCGAGGCCGTCCGGTAGTAGCGGGCCAGCGCAATCCCTCCCACCAAGACGACCGCCATGCCCGCGTAAACGGTGTACAAGCCCGCCGCCATCAGCCACGTCGATCGCGTGGCCGTCCAGAGCACGAAGATCGAGACGCCCACCAGCAGCGGCAGGGCCCCGCAGGCCAATGCGATTCGGTAGGCCAAGCTCATTTCAAGCCATTGAAGTCCACAGCCAGACAAACGCGGCCGCCAGGCCAACGCAAACGACGACCACCGACGCGCAGCCCTTGCCGCCCGATCCGGAAGGCTCGCCGGTTTCCTCGTCGTCGGGGTCTTGGAGTCTCGGCGTGAGCGCCTCGATGAAATCCTTGGCGTCCTTCAGGCCGCTGCCGGTCGCCTCGCGATAGACCTTGATCGCCTCGATCTTGCGGCCCGATGCGACGGCGCCCTTGATCTGTTCGATTTGTGCGTCGGTAAGCTGATCCGACATCCTTTTCGTCCTTTCTCATGGGCTGCCATGCACAAGCCCGGAACGTCCCGAGTCTATTCCGAAGCCTACTGTATAGGGTACCAGCCTGCAGGGAGCGACGTCAAGAAGCTGGGTCACCATCCCCTCGGCCGAGCTATTTTCGCCCTTCCCCTGGAAAAAGCTGGACATCTCCCCCAGGCTCGATATACTAATAGCCGTTCTGAGGATTCGTTCCAAGGTGCGTAGCCTGAGGCATCCACCCGGCACCCCTGGGCATCCGACCCGGAGGCAGCGACTCGGCACCCAAGTCGATATTGGCGATCCCGCGCGGATCGTCCTTTCTTGATGGGTGCGTCTGTGCACAACGTTGGCCGCAACCTGCGGCCGGTTTTCCCTTGTTTCGCATGCGGGGGCTCTCCGTCTGCGCAATAGCCAGTGAAACCCGTATTGTAGGCAACCCGCTTGATGAAGGAGGCAGAACCATGATCCGCTCGATGACACTCTGTACCGCTTTCCTGGCTGCGCTGTGCCACGTCGGCCCGCTGTCTGCGTCGGTCGTCAGCCCGTGGCTCGTCAATCCGGCCAACGGCCACCGCTATGCCCTGCTGAGCAACAACAGTTGGGCCGAATCGGAGATCGATGCCAACCTCGCCGGGGGACATCTGGTTACGATCAACGACGACGCCCTGATCTACATCAACGGCCACCTCGTCGTCACGGATACCGACAGCCGTATCGGCAGCTTCGGGCCGCTGGACGTGACCAACTACCTGGTCGACGGCGAGAATCTGATCGCGGTGAAGGCCCACGATTCCGTCGGCTCCTACGAAGGGCTGTCGCTGGGCATCTTCGGAACGGCCGTGCCGGAACCGTCGACGCTGGTGCTCTTGGGCATCAGTGCGGCGGCGTTGCTGTCGACCGTTCGCATCCGCCGGTGGGGAAAGGAGGCATGAGATGTTTTCGCTCGCATTTCAACTCATAGGTGATAAGCTGGTGGCATCCCGAACCAACAACGTACCGGCGGTGTTCTTGACATGCCTGGCCTTGCTGGCCGGCGGCCTGGCCTTGCTGGCCGGCGGCCTGGCCGAGGCCAACGCGTCTTCGATCCGCACCGTGGCACTATCCGGCCAACACGCCCCGGGCACGGAGCCGGGTGTTACGTTTGCCGGGTTCCAGGACGTTGGCCCCTTCGGCGACGTTCGCGGGTTCGCCGACGTCCGGCTGGACCCCACCGCCGGCGTCGCCTTCGGCGCGCGACTGACCGGCCCCGGCGTCGACCCGACAAACGATTTTGGCGTTTGGACCGAGCAAGACGGCCAACTCGAGTTGCTCGCCCGCACCGGCCAAGACGCTCCGGGAATCGGCGGCGGCGTGAAACTCGCCGAGATCATGCCCACGACGATCGACCCTTGGGGCCGGATAGTATTTCCGGCGAGGGTGACCGGGCCGGGCGTCCAGGACGACAAGGACATGGCCCTGTGGATCGTCCGCGACGGCGTCTTCGACTTGGTGGTGGGCCCCTCCGACCCCGTGATTGGCACGACCGGCGACCTGGCCTTTGCGAGCTTCCGCCCCGTATTGACGAATCGAGCGGGGCAGATGCGCTTCGAGGCCCACCTTGCCGGACCGGGCGTGAACACGTCGAACGATTACGGCTGTTGGGCCGTTGAGGACGGGCAGCTTCGGTTTCTGATGCGCGAGGGGAGTCCGCTACCCTTCATGCAACCCGGGCAGCACTTGGGACAACCCAGGACTCCGTGGATTACGGAACGCGGGCAGACGTTCCTCAGTGCTCCGGTCGACGGCACACTCAAGCTCTGGCTGGAAGAGAGCGGGACGTGGCAAGAGTTGTTTGCCGAAGGCAGTCCGGCGCCGGGTATGCCCCAGGGAACGACCGTCGACGAGTTTCGCATCTTCACTGCCAACACGGCCGGGCAATTTGCCATGGCGATGCGATTGACGGCTCCCGGTCAGGGCAGCACGTGGTCGATCGTGGTGGGAGACGAATACGGAATCTCACCGATCGCCGCCACCGGCGATCAGACGCCGGGCCTGCCCGAGGGGACGACTCTGCGATTCAACACCAACTTCCTGCCGATCATCAACACGGCTGGGCAGGTCGCTTTCGAGGCGTTGTTGGACGGGCCGGGCGTCAACGCATCAAACCGCTACGCCTATTTCCGCTGGGATCGGGACATTGGCGTCACGCTGGCTGCGCGCAAACGCGATCAGCCTCCCGACGCGCCGGAGGGCGTCTACATCGACGGCGACATCGCCACGGCGGTCTTCGACAGCGTATTGAACAACGGCGGACGACGCACTTTCTTGTTCGGGTTGTCCGGGCCGGCCGTGCCCTCCGATAACGAGCACTTCGGCCTCTATGCTCAAGATCTCCAGGGGGAGTTGCAGTGCATCGCGAAGTCGGGCGACGCCATCGAAGTGGCTGCAGGCGACGTGCGGATCGTGACAGCCCAGCGAGATTTCCCTTACATCTTCGGCGGCGTCTCCGGAGACTTTGACGATCTGGGGAACGTTGCGTTTTCGATTCGTTTTGCCGACGACACCAGCGGCGTCTTCGTCTCCGATCTGGTGGCGATTCCCGAGCCGGGCACGCTGGTGCTGCTGGGTATCGGCGGAGCCATCTTGGCCGTTGGCTTGCGACGGCGAAAACTCGGTAGCAGGCCGCTTGCCACCACCATGATCCAACCAGACGAACACAATTGAAAAGGAGTCACACAATGCTGTCTCGTATCGCAGTTCTCGCCGGGCTGATACTCGTTGGCAGCGGTGTGCCGGCGGCGGCAGTGACGGTCGGGACGGTGATCGCCGAGACCGGGTTCAACGACGCGATCGGCGTCAACGGCAACCCCACGCCCGACTCGCCTTACGACCTGGGAGAGACGATCCGCTCGCGCGGCGGTGGCGAGCCGGGTTGGGCCAACACGTGGACGCTCAGCGCCGGTGGCGGCGCCGGCGGCGCTCCCAGCCGGGCCGTGGCCAGTACGAGCGATCCCTTCGAGGGAGACGCCTCCCTGTTCATCAAGAAGAACGACCGCTATATGCCGACCTGGATCCACCGCGCTTTGTCGCAGGCGCAGTCCTCGCCGTTTTTCATCGAGCAATACGTGCGGATGCCCGAAGGCGGTGGCGTGACCTCGCGTCCCGGCCGAGGCGGCACCGGCAGCAAGATCGGCCCACAATGGTCGGCCAACACGGGTGGCAGCTTCCTGGCCTTCGACGGCAACGGCAACGGCGACGGCGGCTACGAAAGCACCGGCCTGACTTGGGAGCCGATGCAGTGGTACAAGGTCAGCCTGCTGGTCGATCCGACCACGCAGACCTACGATTTCTTCGTCGACGACCAGAAGTACGACGCCCCCGATCCGTTGGGCTTCCGCGGCAATCCGCAGTCGATCTTCTTCATCGAGTATCTGACCTCCGAGGCCATTTGGATCGACCAGATCCGCATCGCCGAGGTCCCCGAGCCGGGCACCTTCGTCTTGTCGGGCATGGGTGTCGTGGGCTTGCTCTGCGTCGCTCGGCGGCGGAAGGGCTGATACCAACTCTGAACTAACCGATCAGTCTTTCTGCAAGTACCGCTATCAAGAGAAAGCAGACAAATGAACCTGCAAAACGTACTCCTCCTCTCGCTCCCAATCGTACTCTGCGGCGCGATCGCCGAAGCGGTCGTTCCGCCGGCGTACGATGTCGTGGAAATCGCTCCCACTTCAACCAGCGAAAGCAACTTCGGCGCCGGGCTCAACGGCCAGGGCGTCGGCGTCGGGCACATGTTCAGCGGCTCGGCCACCGGCGATCGGGGGTTGATCTTTCGCGACGGGACCACCGAGAAGATCGGCATCCTGCCGAGCACCGGTTCGTTCCGTTCGAGCGACGCCTATGGGATCAACGACGCCGGAGCGATCGTCGGCGATTCGACCTATGCCGATTCCTCGCAGACCCACGCCTTCCTGCGGACCGCGGCCGGAGAGATGAAAGACCTCGGCACATTGGTGCCCGGCGGCGTGCTGAGCGAGGCCCGCGACGTGAACAACGCCAATCAAGTCACCGGCCGCTCAAACACACCCGGCGGCGGCTTTGGGCCGTTTCTCTGGGAGAACGATACCTTTATCGACCTGGGACATTTTGGCGATGATCGGGGCCGCGGCGAGGCGATCAACGCGTGGGGGCACGTGGCCGGGTGGAGCCGAGATGGTGGCGACAACCACGCGTTCTTCTGGCGCGACCGCAACGGCAACCGCGCGTCCGATCCCGGCGACATGATCGACCTCGGCGTGCCCGCCGGCTTTCGCCATTCGTTCGCCTATGGTATCAACGACGCCGGCCAGGTCGTAGGCCACTTGATTGCGTTCTCCTCCAGCGATCCGCAGCGGCCGTTCGTGTGGCAGGACGCCAACGCCAACGGGACGTCGGATCCCGGCGAGATGACGGTCTTGGATTCCCTGCTCGGGGCCGGCGACTCCGCCGCGGTGGACGTCAACAACGTCGGGTGGATCGTGGGCGGGTCGAAGATTCTCGACCCCTTGAGTTTCCACGCCACGCTATGGGACGACAACACGGTGTACGACCTGAACGACTTGGCCGTTTGGCCTTCCGGCTCCACACCGGTCACGCTGACCGGCGCCACGGCGATCAACGACCGGGGCCAGATTCTGGCCTCCGGCAGCGTATCGACGATCTGGGGGAGGAAAGACCGGGTCTATCTGCTCACGCCCGTGCCCGAGCCGTCGGCGCTGGCGTTGGTTGGCGTTGCGGTGGCCTCGCTCGCGGTTTGGATTCGGCAGAAACGCCGCCGGAGCGCGGCTTGGTGCGACAATTGACCTTACCTGTAGGGCGACTGGGATAAAGCCGCACCTTAGGAGTCTATCACGACCGCAGCCACGGCCGTCGGTACGGGCCGCTTCTGGTCGACGCGGCGTTTCGGCGGCGTAGTCTGCCCGGCGTCTTGCTTCGTGGTTCGGGCCACTGCTCGTTCGGCCGTCGCCGTCAATCTCTGCTTGATCCAGCCGGCCAGGTCGTCCATCAGGCTGTACATCACGGGGATCACGATCAGCGTCAACAGCGTCGAGGTGACCATGCCGCCAACCACGCACGTGCCCATCGGCGCCCGCGATTCGGCGCCCTCGCCGAGTCCGATCGCGATGGGGATCATGCCGGCGATCGTCGAGAAGGCGGTCATCAGAATCGGCCGCAGCCGCACCGGCCCGGCCTTGAGCAGAGCCTCTGTCTTGCCCATGCCGCGGCCACGAAGCTGATTGGTGTATTCGACCAACAGGATCGCGTTTTTTGTCACCAACCCCATGAGCATAATCATGCCGATCATGCTGAAGATGTTCAGGGTCCGGCCGGTAAGCGCCAACGCGCCCAAGGCCCCGCCGACCGAAAGCGGCAACGCGAGCATTACCGTCAACGGATGGACGAAGCTCTCGAACTGGGCGGCCAGAATCATGTAGATCAACACGATCGCCAACATCATGCTGAAGCCGATGCTGGCGAACGACTCGGCCATCAGGTCGGCCGAACCGGTGAACGCGGTGGATACCTCCGGCGGGAGATCGGCCGTGGCGGCGACCGCTTCCACGTCGGCGATCGCGGCGCCCAGGGGCTTGGTTTGTTCCAGGTTGGCCATGATCGTGATCTGCCGCTGGCGATCTTGGCGGTCGATCTGCACCGGACCGGTCCCGTCGCGGACGTCGACCAGATTGCGCAACTCGACCAGCCCGTTGCGGCCGCGGACCGGCAACGCGTAGGCCGCCTCGCGGCGCGTTCGATCGGAAGCCACCAGCCGCACGCGTACGTCGAACGTCTCGCCGCCGTCCTCGAAGGTGGTCACCTCCTGCCCGCCGACAAGTGTGCGGATCGCCTTGCCCAGGTCGCGCGCCGAGACGCCCAAGTCGGCCGCCCGCTCGCGGTCGATCACCACGGCAATTTCCGGTTTCTGGGCGTCGTAGGTCGAGTTGACGTCGACGATCCCGTCGACGTCCCGCATGCCGCGGACGACCTCTTGCGAGTGTTTCTCCAACACGGCCAGATCGGGGCCGCGCAGGTTGTACTGCACCGGGGCCGCGCGAAAGCCGCCGCCGCTGACCCGGGGGATCTCCTCGACGCTAATGTCACATTCGGTCAGATCGGCCAGCCGCTCGCGGGCCAGCAACATGGTGTCCTGTTGCCCGAGCGATCGCTGCGACTTCGGCACCATCTTCACCAGCACGGTGCCCACGTTCACACGGCCCTCGGCCCCGGCGCCGACCGTGCTGAAAACGTCGGTCACCCCGGGCAGTTCCAGCAGACGCGTTTCGATCGTTTGCAGGATCTTGCTGGTGCGGTAGATGGAAGAGCCCAGTGGCGTTTCCACCTGGACGTTGAACTGGCCTTCATCCTGCGAGGCCACGAACTCCTTGCCGATCAGCCCGGTGAGCATCAAGCTGGCCACGAAGATGGCGGCCGCGGAAACCACGGTGATCAGGCGGTGGTTCAGCGCGGCTTGCAGCGCGCGGCGGTAGCCCGTCTCCAACGACGTGAAGCCCCGTTCCATGAATCTGAAGAACCGTCCGTGCCGCTTCGGCAGTTTCAATACGCGGGAACAGAGCATCGGCGAAAGCGTCACGGCGATGAACGTCGAGATCACCACTGCGAAGGCCACCGTCATGCCGAACTCGTAGAAGAACCGGCCCACCAGCCCTTCCATGAACGCCACGGGGATGAAGACCGCGATGATCGCCAGCGACGTGGCGATCACGGCGAAGCCGATCTCCGCGATGCCTGCCAGGGCCGCCTGCATCCGCGGCTTGCCTTGTTCCATATGGCGGAAGGAATTCTCCAGCACCACGATCGAGTCGTCGATCACCATGCCCACCGAGATGCTCAACGCCAACATCGACATCATATTCAGCGTGAAGCCCATCGCGCCGACGAACGTGAACGTGGCGACGATCGTCGTGGGAATCGTCACCGCGGCCACGAACGCCCCGCGGGGATTTCGCAGAAACACGAGAATCACCAACACGGCCAGGAAGCTGCCGCGGAGCAATTCGCCCTGGGTGTCCTCGAAGCTGGCGGCCACGAATACCGAGAGATCTTGGGCCAGAATCAGCCGATAACCCTCGGGCAACCCGGCGCGGATCTCGTCGAGTTGTTCCTTGACGGCTTCGGCCACGGCCAGCAGATTCTCGCCCGACTGCCGCCGCACCAGCAGCGAAACGGCCTCCTGACCGTTGAGGCGCGATAGACTGCGGAAGTCCTCCTGGCCGTCTTCCACCGAGGCCACGTCGCGCACCCGAATCGGGGCCCCGTCGCGATAGGCGATCACTAGGTCCTCGAACTGGCGGACGCGCTCGACCTCGCCCTGGGTCTTGATGACGATCTCGCGATTCTCACTCTCCACGCGTCCGCCGGGAAACTCGACGTTCTCTTCCTGCAAGGCATCGATCACGTCTTGGGCAGCCAACTCGTAGGTCCGCAGGTCGTCGACCCGCAGCCAAACGCGGATCTCCCGGTCGCGCCCGCCCACCAGCCGCACGGAGCCTACGCCCTCAATGCCCTCGATCCGCGGCTTGATCTTCTCGTCGGCCAACTCGGTCAACTCGCGGATCGAGGTCGGCCCGGAGAGCACGATCGAGAGGATCGGGGCCGAGTCGGGATCGAACTTCTCGACCACCGGGGGCTCGATGCCAGCCGGCAATTCCGCACGAATGGCTGCCACCTTGTCGCGGACGTCTTGCGAAGCCACGTCGATATCGCGATTCAGCTCGAACTCGACAAAGACCTGGCAGATCCCCTCGGCGCTCTCGGACCGTAGCGACTTGATCCCGCTGATCGTGTTCACCGCCTCTTCGATCACGTCGGTGACGTCCGTCTCGACCGTCTCCGGATCGGCCCCTTCGTAGATCACCGTGACCGTGACGATCGGGAAATCGACGTCGGGAAACAGGCTCACGCCCAGGCCGGCGTAGGCGGTCAGGCCGAAGACGACCAGCGCCGCGATCATCATCAACGTGAAGACGGGCCGTCGGATGCAGAAGTCGGAGATTTTCATGAGGCATCCACCGGCGCTTGGGGCTGAGACTCGGCCGTGCGGACTTCGACCGACATCCCGTCGGAGAGGATCGAAGGGTCTTTCACCACGACGCGCTGACCCTCGTCAAGCCCCGAGAGCACCTCGGCGGTCGTGCCGTCGCTGAGCCCCAGGGTGACGTTCTTCTGGCGCACGCGGCCGTCTTCGCACACGAAGACGCGCGACTCGCCGCCGCGATAGGTCACGGCTTGTGCGGGAATCGTGAGCGCCTCGGAGGCGCCGTCGATCTTCAACGCCACCCGCACGAATTGCCCCACCTTGAAGCGGCATTGGTCGTTTTCGATGCGCACCCGAATGCGGAATGTGCGGCTTTCGGGGTCGACCTTGTCGTTGATCAGCGACACCAACCCGCGAACCGGATCGACGCAACCTCTCACACAAACCTCGGCTGCGTCGCCGACGTGAATCTGGTTGACGTAGCGTTCCGGCACCCGCAGTTGGGCCGTCAACACGCTAAGGTCCATCAGCTCCATGATTTCGACCCGGGGCATCGCCGTGACGCGTTCACCCTCGTCGACAAAGCGGTCGGTGACCACGCCGTCGTACGGGGCGCGGATCTCGGTCTTCTCCAGTTCCCACTGGGCTCGGGCGACCTCGGCCCGGGCCTGCTCGATGGCGGCCGTTCCCACGGCGATCTCCTCCGCGGTGGGGCCGGCGTTGGCCAGTTCCAAATCGGCGGTGGCCCGCTTCAACACCGCCTGGGCCGATCGCCACGCGGCGTACGTCGTGTCGTAGCTGGCCTGGGCCATTGCTTTGCGGCCGAGCAACTCTCGGGCACGGCTCAAATTCAAGGCCGCCAACTCGGCGTTCACTGCGGCCTCGTCGCGAGCTGCTTCCGCTCGGCGTATTTCCTCGGGCCGCCGCCACGATCGCAGGTTCTCCAATTCCCGCCCGGCCGTGTTCAGCTTGGCCTGGGCCGCTTGCAGCTTCAGGAGAAAGGGTGCCCGGTCCAGCCGCACCAGCACGTCGTCTTCGGCTACGGCCAGCCCGAGGTCGAGCCGCGGGGCTTGGAGAACGCGCCGGCCGTCGATCTCGACTTCGATCTGAGCGTGCTGCGACGTTGGGATCTCCTCAATCACCGCGTCGACTTCCGACACGATGATCGAGCGGCGCTGCGCGATCAGGCTTCCCACCAACTCGACCGTGGCAGAAACGTCTCCGCGCGTCACGGCGTCCAACTCGACGTGGATCTTCGCGACCGCCGAGTCTTCCGTCGCGCCATAGGCGCTGCGGTCGGCCGACCGGGAGCATCCGGCAAACGGTGTGGCGGCCAGGCAGGCCACGAGAACATAAGCAAATCGTCGTCGCATCTCTCACTCTGTGTTGAGGTTTCTCGGTTTCAGCCCGTTGATGAACAGATCCAACACCGTATGGACCGCCTCTTCCACCGGCCGTTGTTCCCCCATCGCCGTTTGTTGTTCGCAGCCGATAATCACGGCCCCGAGAAACATCTCCGCCGTGCGGGCCGCGTCGACCGGCCGGAAGGCACCGTCGGCGATTCCCTGTGCGAATACCTGCGTGAGATTCTCGATGCCTTCAGCCCGGCAAGTCTTGCGGCAACTCTCCACGACTTCCGTCGTGCGCGGATCGTTGATCAAAAAGTCGAAGATGCCGCGATTGCTGGCGAAGTGCTCGAACCACATCCGCAGAATCGTCTCCAGCTTCTCCGGAGCGGGCAGCGGCTTGGCCAGCATCTTCTGCACCGCGAGTTGGACCGGCTCGACCGTCTTCTCGTGGATAAACGCGATCATCTCGTGCTTGTTGCGGAAGTAGTTGTACAGGCTGCCCTTGGCCACGCCCGCCGTTTCCGCGATCCGGTCCATCGTCAGCGCGTCGGGCCCGTGCTCAGTGAGCACCTCGACCGCCGCCTCGTAGATGCCGTCCTTCATCAAGGACGCAACCATCTCTTTCCGTCGTTGAGCGAGTTGTGGCATCTGTAGCTCCTCGAATGCCGACCGGACGGTCTTTATGGTGACCTTATGTTCCATATGCTGACTATATAGTCATTATTGGAACCTAAGGGTTATGAGTCAAGCCGAAGGCCGAAATCAGCGGTGATTTAACTCTGTGGCGGGGGTTGAATAGTACAAGGGGTCTATGCGCGTTTACTGGTAAGTATGCGCAGACGACACCGGCCACGATTTCGACCGAAGTTCATCGAGGTGATCGCTTCCATGGCGGCGTGCAAACGGGACGGGAGAACGGCCGCAGAGGGAACAGATTACCACAAGAGGGACGAAATCTCTCGGCATTTCAAACGTCACGATCGGCGAAGTGTCGCGGTTGCACAGCAACGCGAAACTGTGCGGTCTGCTGTGGCGAAACGTGACTTTGCCGACTCGCAGTGATAGATTTCACCAAGGCATCCCACTCCCCTTGGGGGTACCGGTGGCCAACGCGGTGCGCGGCGTTGGTTGCACGTGCGTAGCCTGGGGAGTCTTTTCGATCGGCCTGTGGATCCCCGCGAGGAGACACTTCTCTGCAAGGAGACGCCCATGTCTGGATGGAGAGCCGGCCTTGCGCTGCGAACGCTTTGTGGCGGCGCGGTTCTACTAACTTGCCTGCTGACGGCCTCATCGGATCGCGCCGCCGAGAATCAGGACACGGCCGTATTCCTCGACAAAGAGGTCCACGCGACCGGCGCCGTCTCGCTTACGCCGCTGTACGTCCACGACGAGCAGGCCCGCACGGAAATCGACAAGCTGCGGACGAAAGAGAAGCGGTTGCTGGAGATCGAGGCCTCGCTGGCGGCCGATCTCACCCGGGGCGTCGGTCGGCTGGTCAAGTCGACGGCCGAGTCGCGCCGGCGGACCTGGTATGAGGAAACGGTCTTCTATCGGGCGGTTGCCGGCGCGGCCGGATTGGCGGGCGAGGCGGTCGGCTATCTGGACGCGGAGGCACCGTCGCTGCGGAACCTCTACTGGTTTTGCGACCGCGTAGCGCGGGAGATCGACCTGGCGGCTGTCAAGCGGCAGCAGTTGGAGGCGAAGTATTTTGAGCAACTAGCCGGTGCCCCGGCGACTTCCAAGAAGGCGTATTTCGGCCTTCCTGCCGAGACAGCGTCGCGCATCCGAGCAGCCGCGCGGCAGCGAGTCCTCGACGTGCGGCTGATGCGTCAGAACACGCTGGAAAGCCTGCTGCTGGCCAGCCGGGCCGCGCGCGAGGCCCAGCATCTGTACGGCCTGGCCGAGAAGTTCGCCGTGATGCGCCGCACGGGCCACCTCTTGAAGCAACGCCAGGCCCTGATCGATGAAGACGCCTCGTATTCCTCCGACCTCTTGCGCCGGGCGTATCTCGACCACGGCCTGGTCGCCTTGGCCAAGCAGGAGCTTCAGGCCGAAGACGCCTTCGACCAGATGCAGCTCTATCGCTTCTCCGATGTGCTCAACTCGCTGATCGCCGCCAACGAACTCGACTACACGGTGGTCCCGTCCGACCTGATCGACGAGATGGAAGGCCAGATGGCCTTCTGGAACGTCACCCAGGAGTGGGGCGCCTTCGCCACGAAGATCGGCGACGCGTTGATTTGGCACTTGATCAACCAGGAGATCAGCGGGCTGGTCGACAAGTACGTCGGCGGGGCGTTGGGTATCAAGCCGGCCCGGGCGCGCCCGATGACCTTCAACGAGAAGGTCTGGTGGAGCGCGAAGTTCGTCTACGGCCGTACCAATCCATTGTTGAGCATCGTCTCGGTCGAGGACTTGTTGAACAAGAGCATGGGCCAGATCTTCCGCGAGGTCGCCTGGAAGGTCGTCACCAAGGTCCGCGACGACGCCGTCCGCGACCTGATGGTCAAACACTTCAAGATCGACTACGACGTGGCCGACCGCCTGGCCGGCATGTTGATGAACGTGGTGGACCAGAGCGCCGGGATGTTGAAGACGGCCGTGGAGGATCAGCTCTCGCAGACGCGGATCTACAAGCAGGCGGCCTTGCTCTACTACGCGCGGCAGTTGAGGCAGATGCAGCAGGAGCTTGCCGACAACCCGCCCGCCGGCGACTTACGGGCCGTGCTGGAGGACGAGAACTCGTGATTCTTCCAGCGTTGGCGGGCCGCACGCCGGGCGAACGGATCGCGTTGGAGTGCCTGCTGCAACGCAGCTTCAGCCACGTCAGCGGCGGTTTGCATCCCGGGCAGTTCGATATGGCCTTCATGGTCGACGAACAGCCGCGGATCACCGGGGCGGGCATCGAAATGCGGCCGCCGGATGAACTGGAGAGAATGCTCGACGAGGCCGATCTCGATGCGCTCGATCGATACCTCAAAGACAACGAAGAGGCGCTCGAGGGCATCCTGCTCGACGCCTCGCACGGCGAGCGCTACCTGACGCTCGATCGCATCCAGGCCCTGGTCTTCCTGACCGCCTTGGGACAAGACGTCATCTACCGCGACGAGAACGGCCAGCTCGTCAAGGTGAAGAAGCAGGACCTGGCCGAGCGAATGGACGAGTTGCCCGAAGAGTTCCGCACGTTAGTGCAGCCGGAGAGTGCGCGGCTGAGTTCGGCCAACGCGATGGGGATCATCGCCGACGACGCGGCCATGCTGCACAAGAAGCTCGGCGGGCTGGAAGAAAACCTGTTGGAGCAAGACCTCAACCGCAAGCCGTTCGAAGCCTACGCCAAGGAACTCGACAAGCGGGCGATCCGCATCATGTTGGGATTCCTCTGCACGACCGACGCAGGCTTGAAGCTGCTGAACGAGTTGCCCGACCGGGCGTTGGCCGGCGAAGTCGTCGACCACAGCACGATCTGCGACATCGGCATCGAGGTCCTTTCGCGGCTCGATATCCCCGAGAGCCCGTTGGCGCAAGAAATCGCCGAGGTGATTCGAAGCTGGAAGAACATCAAGATGGGCCACACCACGGCCGACGACCTCGTGCGCCGGCAACTCGCCGAGGGGCAATCGCTGCCGACGCCGGACGATCCGGACTATCGCCAGAACTTCCTCGAATCGGCCGGCAAGACGATGCAGTTGGTCGACCTGCTGGTCGAGAAGGGATTTCGGCGCGGGGCCGGCAAGCTGACGCCGCTGTTCGAGCAGAAGCAGGCACTGACCCGCACGATGCAAAGCCCGGAGTTTGCGGCGCTGCCGGAAGACCAGCGGCAACAGCACGAAAGACGGCTGCAGGTGGTCGAGTCGTCGATCGCCTTGAAGCTGACCGGACTGGCCGCCTTGCACGACAAGCTCGGCGAAGACGGCGAGACGCTGCGCGAGGCGTTGAAGCGGCTCGAAGCGGTCGGCTATGAAGAGGCCCAGTTCGATAGCATCCTCGGCGATATTCGCGCCCGTAGAAGCCGAGCGACGGAGGAGCCGCAGACGTTCTTGTTGCAGCCAATGCCGATGCGACGTTCCGTCTCGGAACGCTTACACGCGGATGGGTGGCTGGGGCAGACCGCAGCGGTGCCCCAGAACATCCGGCAATCTGGGGCTTCGCTGCGGTCTGCCCCAACCACCCGACGGCGATTCCACTCGATGTGGCTGCTTAGTGAGGGAACCGATGGAAATGACACTCATACGCTCAGGCCGTAAAAAGGGGACAGGCCCCTTTTGCCGAAACGGCCCGAAGGGTGCTTCGCACAAAAGGGGCCTGTCCCCTTTTTGCAGCCTGCTGGTCCTTCTGCTGTCGACGTGGGCCTTGCCGGCCGCGGCCGACTACTCGCTGCAACAAGGCAAGACGACGCCGGTCACGCTGCGGATCGAAAACCACAATCGGGTGCCCAGCAGCACGATGCGTTTGAAGGCGGTCCATCACAACGACTGGCAACGGCTGCAATTGGGGCCGGGCATCACGGTCGTCTCCAGCGACGACAAGCAGACGCTCTGGGAGATTTCTCCGATCGAGGCCAACGGGACGTTGGAATTGACGCTTCAGGCTACGCTGGCCGACCACGCCCCGCTGGGCAACCCGGGCCACGTGTTCGTCACGCTCTGGAAGGCCGATGAGAACCCGGGGTCGCAAGCTGCCACCACGCCGGACACCGAACAACTTCCCACGGCGGCCTGGCGGGCCTGGGAAACGGACTTCACCATCCGCCCGGCCACGCCCGAGACCGCCCGAAAGCCGACCGACCTGGAGTGGCACCTGGTCGACGCACGGCGGGGAAGCACCAAGAACGAGCTTCACCTGAAGATCACCAACACCAGCGAAAACGAGCCGCTGACGAACGTGCGCGTGTACGGCTTCTCAATGCGCGGATTGACCAAAGTCGGCCGCACGGTGGCCGATGAGAGCGCGCAAGTGAGCGGCGTAAAGGGCTCAACGTGATCAAGGCGGGGCTTCGGGGCCGTTTACGATGCCGTTTTCGGTCAACCCGAGGGCACGCCAGGGCGATACCGACACGATCCAGCTCTCCGTACAGACGTCGACCCTCGGTGCCACGCCCAACCCCTGGGACCTGGTGCTGTTGGTGAGCGTGGCCGGCGCCGGCAACGGCCTGCCGGGCAATTTCGAGACCCACCTCTACTACAACCTACCGCCGGCCGACAACCGTCCGGCCACGCTCGACGAGACCACCTGGTTGCCGGTTCCCCAGGGCACGAAGATCAGCGTCAGCCAGATCTACTCGTTGCCCAGCCCCGGCGGCGTGCGAAAGACGGTCGAGCAGTACGTCGGCTACGGGAACGTGATCGACGAGAAGGGCTACTTCCGCTGCCGGATCACACCGGAGAACCAGCCGATCATTTGGCTTCGCGTCGTGGCAGATACTATCGCCAACGCGATCGACGTGAGTTACGTCGATAAGGAACAGACGATCATCGACAAGCTGCACGTCGGACCGTCGCGGGCGACCGTTACGCCTCACGGCCGGCGGGTGTTTCGCAGTATCTCGCACACGTTCCGCGTGGCCCGCGAAAAGGACGCCAGCGTGATCCGCCGCGGCAAGGACGCCGACGGCAGCGAGCAGATCGACTACGTTCACTTCTACCGCCCGATCCCCGGCCAGCAACACCAATTCGTGGCCGCCGGGCAGACCGGGGTCGAGAAGATCCTGATCCCGTACTTCGGCTACGAGACGGCCCTCGATCCGCAGCGGCGCAGCGGTATCTCGATCGACTGGGAAGGTGAACTCTCCTCCGGCGGATACATCAACTTCCTCTCGGTGCCGCCGTCGAGTTTCGAGATGGGCGTGGGGGCCTTGGGAATCGGCGTGGGGATGAACCCCACGCGAGTCTATGACGAGTTGTATGCCCATAGCGTCACGCAGTCGCCCGACTTTCCCGGCATCACGTACCACAACCACAACGAACTGTTGCACGTGCTGGGGAGCCTGGTGCGGACGCAGGAATACGTGACCAGGCTCGCGTTCTTCGATCCTCAGAGCACGACCATGCGGGCTGCCCCGGACGATACGGATGCCGACGCAGACGCCGATTCCCGTCGGCCGAAGCTGCCGGGGGTGATCGCCTACTGGCGCCCGAAGCTCCGGCTGTCCGAAGGCGAGACCGGCTACGTACCGTTCGACGGCGGTGTCTATCGGCTGGTGATCCAGGCGGCGGAAGAAGACCCGGACGAACGCGACGTGGGGTTGATCTTGCGCGGCTATGGGGCGGCCGTGCGGCATCAGTTCTTTCGGCGATCGCAGCAGCAGACCACACCAGGGGACGCCCAGAGACGCCAAGACAACGCGCCGCCGCGTGGTGCGAAGTACCAATACGGCCGGCGGACATCGCTCGAGCAGGCGTGGCAACAGGGCTTCGATATCTTCTTCGCGGCCGCCGTGTTGGGCAGCCCCAAGGTGCAGAACCGGTTCGCCGTGGAGGAGAAGGCCCGGGGGGACCGGTCGGTCAATCTGCAAGAGGTGCTCCAGCAGGCACGTCTGGCCACCGGCAGCAAGATCACCCAAGCGGAGTACCGGCGGCTGCGGGGTGCCGACAATCCGATCGCCGTGGCGGCCGGTTTGTGGCGGGCGTCGCAGGAGCTGTCCGCCGAGCGGATCGTCTCGGCGCTGCTCTGGCAGCAGGGCGGCAGCCTGGAGCGCTTCCTCCGGCTGGTCCGCGACAACCGCCCGGACTTGCTCAAGGACATGGCCGCGTTGGGGCTCTGCCCGTTGGGCGAGCGTTGGCCTTCGTCTGCGTCGACGATCGATCGCCTCGACCCCCACGCAGTGAAGGTTGTCTGGCACGGCACCGCTACGCCCTGCCACCGGCCACCCAGCAGCCGAGGAGTTCCTCGAACCAGTGCCGCTGACGCTTGCCTGGCGCGACACGGAGGACCCCGGCGACGCCACACCCGGCATTTGCCGCTTCGACGCCGACGCGTGGGAACTTCTCGGGCGGCAACGGAGCGGCCCGCGGCAAGTGACCGCCACGATCGACCGGGCCGGCGCGTACGCGTTGATGGTCGATCGGATGCCGCCGCGTCTGGGCGACGTATCAGATGCCCCGAACCCGTTTCCCTCGGCACTGGAAGACGCAAGCTGGAAGCTCCGCCTGATGCTCTCCGAGCCGGCCGATGTGTCCGCGGCGATCGAAGGCCCCGACCGCAATCCGGTGCGGACGTTGCTGCAAGACGCACCCCAACCGGGCGGCCCGCTCGAGATCGCCCGGGACGGCAAAGACGACCGCGGGCAGCTCGCCGCCGATGGGACGTACGCGTATCGTGTCGTTGCCCGAGACGAGTCGAAGCTGGAATCACAACCGCTCACGGGCCCGGTGAGTGTCTTCAACGGCGACATCGGATCGGCTCGGGGAGCGGTCGAATTGGCAGATGCCGCGCAGCCGGCCCGCGTGGAGGTCGCCGACACGACCCTCTCGACCGACTGCGACGTCGACGGTACGTACTGGATCCTGGGGCTGACACCCGGCAGCCACAAGCTGCGATTCTCCGCGTCCGGGCATTTCGACGAGCAGCGAGACGTGGAGCTTCCGACGGAACGTGCGGAGATCGACGTGCCGCCGGTCGCGCTGAGCGACGTGGCGTTGACCGATGTCCGCACGAGCTGCGAGATCTTCACCCCCAACGACGACGGCGTCGATGATTACGCGGCCCTCAGCTTCACGATGCAGCGGGCGTGTCCGATCGACGCGATCGTCTACTCGGCCGACGACCGCCCAATCGCCGTGCTGCACAAGGCACAGACGCTGCCGGTCGGCGAAAACGTCGTACTCTGGCACGGCGTCGACGACGACCATCGCCCGCAGCCGAGCGGTTGGTATACGGTGCGCCTGGTGGCCTACAATCGCGGCGAGGCGATTCCCCAGCAGGAAGTCAAGGTGCTGTTGGACCGGGGCCTGGTACAAAACGCCCATGCGTTTCCCGGCACGTTCTCTCCCGACGGCGACGGCTTTGCCGACGTGGTCGAGATCGGCTACAACCTGCAACACGAGGCGGCGGTTTCCGTCCGCATCTTGCAGGACGACAGGACTCCGGTACGCGAAATCGCCGATGGGTGGCTGGGGCAAAGCGGTGGGTGACAAAGCGCAGCGGTGCCCCAGAAGGCAGAAGCCTCGATCAACGCCCCTGGGGCTCCGCTGCGCTCAGCCACCAGCCACCCGACATCAAGTGAAGCTGTCGACCGCGCCCGGCAGCCGGCCGGTTGGACGACCGTCACTTGGGACGGCACGGGCGTCGGCGGCCGCCTGGCGAGAGACGGACGTTATCGGTTCGAGATCCGCTCTTACTACCCGTCCGGACACGAGTCGATTCCCGTCGAAGGTCAGTTGACGATCGACAGCGTGCCGCCGGAGATCGGGCACGTGCGTCCGATCAACGGGTCGACCGTGCGGACCGGCATGCCGACGATCACGGCCCGGCTCGCCAGCGACCCGGCCGACGTCGACGACGACAAGCTGCTGCTGAAGATCGATGAAATCACCGTGGCGGCCGATCGATACGATCCGCGCACCGGCGAGTTTTCCTTCACGCCGAAGACCTCGCTGGGCGAAGGCGTACACATCGCCATCGCCTACGCCCAAGACTGGGCCGGGAACTACGCCCCGCCGCAGGCCGTGTCGTTTCGGCTCGACTTGGGCGGCGTTGCCTCGACCGGAGCCGGATCGCCGGCGCCGGACCGTACGAAGCCTAAAATCCTGAAGCTCCAGCCCGACAACGTCGACGTATTCGCGGCCACGCCGGTGATCTCCGCCCGGGTCCGCGACGGGCAAAGCGGCATCGATCCGCAGAATATCGAGTTGCGGATCGACGGCGTGCGGGTGTCGAACTCGGTGCGCTACTATCTGCCCGGCACGTCCGGCGAGCCTTGGGACTGGTACAGCTACGAGAAATCGATCGTGCTCTACGATCCGCTACAGGGCGAGTTGCGTTACGTGCCGCTGAAGCCGCTTAAGGAGGGGCTCCACGAAGTTGCGCTTCAGGTAATGGACAAGGCGGGCAACAAATCCGCGCTCCGTCGGGCCGTCTTCAACGTCGTCGTCGACAACGACCCGCCCACGATCCAAGGCCTGCGGCCGGCCCGCGCCGCGACCATCGCGCGGCCGCCGGATTTCGTTTCAGCGAAGGTTGTCGACGCCGGGTCCAGGCTGGCCGAGAAGACGTTGCGATTGACGGTCGACGGCCGCGAGGTCACCGTGGATCCTGCCGCGATCCGGCCGGATCCGGAGACGGGCGAGGTTTCGATACCCCTGGGCCGCCGGCTCTCGCGCGACGCCCAGCACGCCGTGCAGCTTACGGTTCGCGACCGGGCCGGCAACCTGTCGGTGCCCGCCACCAGCGTGTTCAGCATCGTCCGCGACGACCGGCCGCCGAGGATCGACGTGATCGCCCCGGCCGGAAACTCCAACGCCGCCACCGGAAACAGCGGCACGGTGCTTTACGTGGCAGCCGTGTACGACCTGGGACGCAGCGGCCTGGACCCGTCGAGCCTCGTGCTGAAGCTCGACGGCGTTCCGATCGGCCGCTTCGACCCGGCCAACGGCCGGACCGCAGGCTACTTGTTCGAGAACGGCCTGTTGACGCACCGTTTCAGCAACCTTCCGCCGGGGCAACACGTCGTCTCGCTTTCGGTGACGGACCGAGCGGGCAACGCCGCCGAAGAGTCGATCTGCGAGTTGGACGTCGAGTAGTCCTCGGGAGAAGACCATGGTAGACAAACGCCGAATCCCGTGCCTGGTGTGGCTGCTGTTGGCGGCGGCTACTGCACGCGGCGCCGCGGCGGCAGAGCCGGACGACCTGGCCGAGCGGCTCGAGCGTGCTACGGCGGTGACCTCCGGCAAGGCGGTGGAGATTGTGCTGGCCGCTGCCGGCGAGGCCGCGTATCTCTCGATCGACGTACCGGCCCCGGGCAAGGGCTACCTCGACGTCACCGTCACCGACGTGCCCGACGAAATCGCCCCATGGCTTCGCATACTCGACGCCGACGGCAAGGAACTTGCCGGCGTCCGCCGCGACGCGGGCACACCCCTCTTTAGCCGTACGGAACTCGCTTCGCCGGGCAAGCACTTCATCGCCCTCGCTTCCCAGACGCCCGAGCAAGTCTCACCGCAGCCGATGTCTGTGCGGGTCGAATTCAAAGCGCTCGGCGGCGACGCGGAGCCGAACAACGACTTCGACCACGCCACGGCGATCGACCTCGGCAAGCCGATCGCCGGCAGCCTGTTTCCCTCCGGCGAGCGCGATTACTTCAAACTGGCGATACCCGAGCCCGGCGGCGGAGAACTCGCGATCGCGGTGGCGCCGGACGACCCCAGCGACGTCCACTACGGCGTCTATCTTTACGGCGCCCAGCGGCAATGGCTCGACGAGCGGACGGTTACCGGCGGCGAGCCGTGCTTGCTGCGACTCAGCGCGATCGCCGCCGGCGACGCGTACGTTTTGGTGCAGAGCGGGCGCACGGGCGCCCGGCTGCCGTACACGCTGCGCGTCGACTATCGCCCGGCTGAAGAGAGCGAACCCAACGGCGACACGCAATCGGCCACGGCGCTGCAGCTCGGCGTGCCGGCCGGCGGGCAGATCTTCCCCCAAGCAGATCACGACTTCTTCAAACTCGAAATCCCGGCCCCCGGCCGAGGGCGTGTGAAGGTCGTCGTGCAAAACGTGGCCGACGGCGTTTGCCCCGGCGTAGATCTATACGACGCAGCGGGGACGTTGATCGAGGCGTCCAACCGTGGGCCCGGGTCGAAACTCTGTTATCTGCGACACTTGCAGGAAGCCGGGACGTATTACATCAAGCTGCACGACGGCGACTTTCGCCTCGACGGCAGACGGCTGTCGGCCAACGACGACTTCTCTCGCCGGCCCTATACGATCACGGCCACCTTCACCGCGGCGGCCGACGCCCACGAACCGAACGACGACTTCGATAAGGCTCAGACGATCGAACCCGGCACGCCGATTCGCGCGACGATCTTCGGCATTGGCTATAAGGACTACTATCGATTGCACCTCCCGCCGCAGACTCGCGGTACCCTGCGGGCGCGGGCGAGCGGCTTGGGCGACGGGGTCTCGCCGTCGCTTCATTTGTACAACGGGTCGAAGGTGGTGCTGGTCGAATCGTCCGAGTTGCGGCGAGCGGGATCGGCCGCGGCGGCGTATCGTCTACCCGGCGGTGGCGACTTCTTCCTCTTGGTCCGCGACGGCGGCTTTCGTGAATCGAACTACCGCAACTATCCGGACGACGCCGCGTCGATCGAGCCGTACACGCTGGTGGTCACGCTCGATGAAGTCAACCACGGCGCCGAGCCCAACGACACCATCGAATCGGCCGGGACACTCACGCTGGATCGACCATCTGTCGGGGCCATGTTTCCCGGCAACGACGTCGATACGTATCGACTGAAGATCGACGACGCCCAAACCGGGCCGGTGCGCATCCGGGTGGGCGATTTCCACGACTACATGCGGCCACACGTCACGCTGCTGGGGCCCAACCAAGAGCATCTGGCTGCCATCGACCGCCGCGTGCCGCGGGTGGTTCTCGACGCGGATCTGGCACAGCCGGGCACCTATACCATCCGCGTGCAGACTTCGCTGTTGCGGACCGACCGGCGCATCGAAACGGCCGATCAGTTCGACACGGCGCCGTATACGATCCGTGTCTGCCGACGCCCGGAGCCGCCGCCAGAGGCAAGTGAGCAGGAGCCGAACGACCATCTGGCCACCGCCGGCCGGCTTACGCCCGGAGCGCGCATTGCCGGCAAGCTCGACCGCGGCGACGATGCCGACTGGTATCAGGTGCCGATCGACGCGCCGTCGTTGGTGAGTTTCTCGCTGTTCGACGTGCCGACGGCGATCGATCCGAAGCTTCGCGTCTACCACATGCCGGGTTCGCCGCAAGGACCGCCGAAGAAAGTGCTCTATCTCCACGGCCCCGACGGCAACTTCAACCTGGACCGCAACTTCCCCGACCTCGACTTCACGCGGATCGAACAGGCCGCCGAGGAGGCCAAGGCGGCGCTGGCCAATCTCGACGCGATGCAGGCGTTCGACGGGATCGTCGTCGGCGTGCTGGGAGATCCCGCCGGGCTCGACCTGCTCAATCCGCGCGTGCAGAAGAACATCGTGGATTACGTCGAGGCCGGCGGGCGATTCGTCTTCGTGACGCCAAGCGTGCCGACGACGCTCTTCGGCGTTCAGTTCATCCGCGAGCGGGCCGGCTCTGCCGGATGGGACGAGGGCTTGGCAGTCGATCACGGCGCGAAGCACCCTCTGCTGGACGGGCTGGCGAAAAGGAGAATCGCCGGCTGGGACGGCCGCGAGTCGATCGGCCATTTCGCAGGCTTCCGCGAGGCCGGCTTCGAGATGCTCTTCGCCCATGCGTCCGATCCGCAGCAGCACGCCGTCACCGTAGCCAAGGCGATCGGCCGTGGCTACCTGATCTTCGACGCCCAACTGCTGGGCCACGCCGACAATTGGCCCGAGGCCGATTGGAAGCTGCGGGCCTATCTCGGCACGCCGCAGTTGACGCAGCTCGGCCTCATTGATCGGACCGAAAATCCGGTCGGCCGCGACCGGGGCGGCTGGCCGGAGCACGTGCGCTATTGGGTCGACGGGCCGGGGACGTGCCTGGTGGGCGTCTTCGATCCCGACCGGAACCGCTCCAGCGAGCAACCCTATACGCTCGCCGTCGAAGCCTCGCCGAGGAGCGCGGCCCCGGGCGGCGAGAGCCTGTTCTCCGCCCGGGAGATCCCGTTGGACGACACGGCACACTCGACCGAAACGACGTTCACGCTAGCGGGAGTGGGGCAACACGCCTGGTTTTCGATCAACGGCCCAGCGGCGTCCGAGTTGACCTTTGCGCTGAGCGACGTGCCGCCGCAACTCGATCCGAAGATCGACGTCTACGAGCAGCTTCATCCCGAGAGTGTGCCCAATCCGGCGCAGCTTGGGCGAATCCTGTATCTGCACGGCGAGCACGGCGAATTCAACCTCGACCGGCATCTGGTCGACCGGCACGTCGACCGGATCGAGCACAACGACCAACGGGCCCGGGCCGTGTTGCTGCGGCCGGAGCTACTTGCGTCGTACGACGCGGTCGTGGTCGACGCGATTTCCCGGCCGGGCGACTTCGGCCTGGACACGCCGGCGGTAATCGAGTCCGTCGAACGTTACGTCGAACAGGGTGGCCGTTTCGTGGTCTTTTCGCCGCGGTGTCACGTGAAGCTGTTCGATGTGGAGAACGTCGAGTGGGACAAGCACTTCCAGGACAACGTGCAGCCGTGCTATCCGCCCCATCCGCTGCTGGCCGGCCGCACGCGGTCCAACCGTTTGAGTGGTTGGCCCGGCCCGGAGTCGTTCGGCTATTGGGTCCACGACCCGGCCAGCGGCTTTCAGTCCGTAGCGGTCGACTGGCGAGATCCGCGCCGGCGGGCCGTGACGCTGGTCAAGTCGCTCGGGCAGAGTTTCCAGGACGGGGGCCACATCGTGCTCGACGCCCAGCCGGTCGGCTTCGACGCCAACGTAGACGCAGCCGTTTGGAAGCTCTACAAGTATCTGGGCAAACCGCCGCTCGTGCGGCACGTCGGCGCGTTCGACGCCACCGAAATGGCCAAGCTCGGCGGCAACGAGCGGTTCACGATCACCACGCAGCCCACGACGTACTTCCTCAAGGTGGCCAACGGCGTCACGTCGCACGCCTTGCGGCCGATGCGGCTGACGGTCACCGCCACGGCGCCTGCGGCAACGCTCGACGACGACGGGCGTCCGGAGCAGGCGGTGGCGGTCGAGCCCGGCCATCGGCTGCCGGGCTACATCTACCCCAACGGCGACGTCGACTGGCGGGAAGTCACGGTGCACGGCCGTGGTGTGCTCTCGCTCGAAGTCGGCGACGTGCCGGAAAACGTTGACCCGGTGGTCCACGTTCGCCGCAAGACGTCGGCCGAGAAACCGCTGCGCGTGCTATATCTGGAGGCCGATCCGCAGCACGAGATCGACGGCTCGCGGTTCGAGGGCGTGCAGATCACACGCGTCGGCGCCGGGGAGCTTCGCGCCGCCACGGCGCTGGAGGAGTTGGACGATTTCGACGTGGTCGTTGTCGGCAACATCTCCGATGCCCGGCAGTTTGGTCTTAGCGAGCGGGAGAACCACCAACGGTTGGCCCGTTTTGTCCAGAACGGCGGCCTGTGCGTCATCATGCGGCCGTTTGGCTGTTCGTTTGCCGAGAACGGACCACAGATGGGCGGCGTATTGGAATCCGCCAGCAGCCAGTGGAGCGACACGTCCGGGCATGCTGCCTACCTGACCGACGGCCGCAAAGTGCCCGGCAGCTACACCTACAACTGGTATCCCCCGCAAAGCGCGTCGCTGCCGCACGCGTTCACCTGGTCGTTCGGTGGCCAGACGCGGCGGCTCGACCGCGTGGTGATCTACAACCACGCCAGTACGGCCACCACGCGCGTGAAGGACTTTGAGGTGGCCGTCAGCAGCGACGGCGAATCGTTCTCTTCCGTCGGATCCTACACGGCCGCGGCGACCGACCGGCGGCAGGTCTTCCGCTTCGAGGCGGCCGACTGCCGGCACGTGCGGCTGACGGTGACCTCGAACTACGGGCACCAGAACGAAACGCAGCTCGCCGAGGTCGAATTCTACGGCCCGGATTCGATCGACGGGTTCTTCGGCGCCGCGTTCTTCGGCGGCCCCACGACCGACGCCGCCGTCTGCGTCGACCCGATGCACCCGATCGCCAGCCGACGCACGCCCGACGGCAACGTCCTCTGGCCGGGGCACCAGATCGGCGGCTGGTGGACCGGATGGTATGGGGCCGGCTTTCGGCCGATCCACGTCCGCAAGGCGGACCCGCGGCGTCATGCGGTCACGTTGGAAAAGCGACACGGCAAGGGTCGGATCATGCTGGAGGGCCTCACGCTCACCCGGCCCGCCGACGCCGCCAACGCCGAGGCGATTCTGGCCAACTACTTTGACGCGGCTCGAACGTACGTGGGAGACTTCGACAACTCGCAGGCACGGACCGCCGGCGGCGAAGAGACGATCGACCTGCCGGTTGACGCCGAGGAGACGTTTCTGGTTCGCATCAGCGATTCGCACGCGACGGGCAACCACGCCAACCGCTCCGTGCATCCGTATACCTTCTCGGCCGATTTCACCGCCGAAGAAAGCCCGTACGAACCGAACGACGACGTGGCTCGGGCGACCGAGTTGACGGCCGGCGAAACGATCGACGAGCCGCTCTTCCCCGGCGGCGACGTCGATTGGTATCGCCTGGTGGTCGAACGTCCATCGATCGTCGATGTGTCGCTCGACGGCGTCGCGAGCAATCTCGACGCGGAGGTCGAACTCTATCGACGCGACCTGCTCGGACGCGAGGTGAAGGTCCTCTATCTGGCCTGCCGTCCGGAAGCCCGCTTGGACCGCGCCCGCTGGGGACCGGCCCGCGTGCGATTCACGCGCATCGACGCCGGCACCGACGCCGAGGCCACGGCACTTTCCAAGCTGGCCGACTACGACGTGGCGATCCTCGACGGGCTGGACGACGTACGCCGCTTCGAGATGCACCGGCCCGAAACGCTACGGCAGATCAAAGCCTTCGCCGAACAAGGCGGCACGTTCCTGGTTCTCTCACCGCGCGGCCATTCCTTCAGCCTCATCGGCAAAGAGTCGGGCGCCGTAATCGAGGGCTATTCCAGCCAGTACTCCGCCGACTACCGTCCCGAGAAGATGTGCGACGGCGCATGGCGGATCGACGGACACGCCGCCGGTTGGAGCAGCTCCCGCCGAGCCCCGCCGCCGCATTGGTTCGTCTTTCGCCAGGCCGGCGAAAAGCCCGCCGCGATCGATCGGATGGTCGTCCACAGCGGCTCGGCGACAAAGACCTCGTGCGTGAAGCAGATCGAGATCCTCAGAGCCGACACCACTGCCGACACCAACACGCCGGGCGCGTTTCGTTCGGCTGGGAAGTTCGAGTGCCAGCAAACGGCCGACGCGCAGGTGTTTCGCTTCGACCCGGTGGCGCCGCGTTTCGTCAGGGTCGTGGTCCATTCCAACTACGGCCACGCCGTCGATACGGAACTCGGCCAGCTCGAGTTGTTCGGCCCCGACACGCCCATGGGACTCTTCGGCGTGCGACACGTGCCACAGTGGTTCGACGCCGGGTCGCTGGCCGCGGTCGACACCGAGCATTGGATTACGCGGCGCCGCGTCGACGGGGCCGCGCGGCAGTGGCGAGGCGTGCATCGATAGGGCTATTTCACCGACTGGCAAGCGGCCGGCTTCCGGGCCGTGCTGGCCGACAAGGGGGATTTCGATCGCTTGGGCGCGGATGCCCGGGCGGTCACGATCTGCAAAGCCGTGGGCAAGGGTTTCGTCATCCTCGACACGCAGGAGCACGGAGACCTCGAACCGGACGCCCATGTGCCTTGGCAGTTCTGGAACTACCTCGACGCAGCCCCTACGCTCGTGAGCCGCCACAACGGCACGCAAGGAGCCGGCCGGGGACGCCGCGAGCAGTTCCGATTCTTCGCCGAGTCCGGGCAGTATTTCCTGCGCATCGCGGCGACGGAGTCGTGGCCGTGGTCGTTGGAGAAACTCCGGTTGCAGGTGAATACGACGCCGGTCGAACGCCCCTTCGAGCCCAACCAGCAGCCCCGGGCGGCCACCTGGCTGGTGTCGGACGTGCCGATTCGCACGAGCCTCTTTCCGGAAGACGACGTCGACTGGTTCCGCTTGGCCGCTGCCAAGCCGGGGCCGCTGGTGTTCGAGTTGACCGACGTACCCGACGACCTGGACCCGATGGTCGAGATCTATGCGGCCGATGCGCTGGACGCCCCGTTGAAAGGCTTCAACGCCACGCAAGGCGGCGGTTACGGCCACGCCGAGATGTTCCGCTTCGACCTGCCGGACGCGGGAGAGTATCTGCTGAAGGTGTTCACGTACGACTATCACGGCAAGCACGCGAGCCCCCGGCCGTTTGGGATCCGGGCGAAGTTCGTTCAGGACGAGCAAGCCCGTCCGCCGCGAGTCGCGTCGATCACCCCGGCCGACGGACTGCGAGGTGTTGCGCCGCGGCCGGCGGTCGTGGTGAACTTCGATCGGCCGCTGCTTCCGGCAACGCTTTCCGCCGAGACGCTCACGATTCGCGACTCCGATGGTAACGTCCTGAATGGGGCAATCAAGTTCGATCCGGCGCGATATCAGGCGGTTTTTACGCCGTCGGAGGACCTCGCGCCGGGCGAAAGCGTTGCCGTTGCGGCCACCGCCAATATCCGCGGGATCTTCGGCGGACAGCTTCCCCAGCCGCAATCGTGGACGTTCGATGCGTTCGATACCGCGCGAGGCGATCCGTGCACCACCACCGTGCAGATCCGGCTGGAACGCGGCCCGGTCGCCGGCGTGGGAGAAACGCAGGTCGTCGTCACGCCCTCGGTCAGGTTGCAGGCGGGCCCCACGCTGACCGCGCGGCTGCAAAACGGCACTCAGTTACCGACGGCGCCGTTGAGCCCCGGCGAAGACGGGCAATGGGAGACCAAGCTTACGGTTCCGGCCGGGACGCCCAGCGGCTCGGCGACGTTTCAGTTCACCGGCGTCGACCAGCGGAACCGGCCGGCGACCGAGATCTCGCAGGGGGCGGCGTTCCTGGTCGACACGCAGCCACCGCCGCCGATGCCCGCACCCACAGTTCGACCGGCTCCCGGCGGAAGCGCGCGGCTCACCTGGCAGCGGCCGGCCGGTGTGAGCGATCTGGCCGGCTATCGATTGTTCCGCGCCGCGCAGACGTCGGCCGGCTTGGCCGAGGCGCAACTCGTGCGGTCGATCGTTGGCGCCGATTCGCGCAGTTGGGAAGATCCCGCGCCGGAAGACGCCACCTGGGCCTACACCGTTGCCGCCGTCGACCGCGCCGGCAACCGGGGCAAGCGCTCGCCGCCGGTATCGGTAACCACCGATCGCGTTGCCCCAGAGAAGCCAGTCGTCGGCGTCGCGGCGCGCACATCGGGAAGGCACCGCGTCGAGATCACCTGGCACGCCACCGACGAATCGGGCGTCGACGGCTACAACGTCTACTGTTTCAAGCCAAGCAAACCGCTTCCAACCTTGACGGCCGCAGCGCCTCTTTCGCGCCAGCGGCGCCCCCGAACGGGCCTTTCCGACGTTCGCGACCGTGACGACACGTACATCTACGTCGTAGCCGCCCGCGATGAGGCCGGAAACCTCGGGCCGCAGTCCGAGCCGGCCGAGGTGGTGGTCGATACGCGGATCGCCATCGCCACGTTTGCCTTGGCGCAAGACCCGCCGCTGCCGCAAGGCCGGCACACGTTCACCGTAACGCTCGACGAACCGCTGGCCGCGGGCCTCGAACTGACGCTAAAGATGCCCGACCGGTCGATACGCAAGGCCGAGGTGACCAGGCAGGGCGACCTGCACTACGAAGCGGCGGCCACCTTCACCGAAGACGATCCGGAAGGCTGGGTCACCTTCCAGCCGGCCGGCGAAGACCGCTACGGCAATCGGGGCATCGCGATTCGCGGCAGCCGCAGTTTCCAAATCGACACCGGCCCGCCGAAGGCCTGGATTCGCGGCATCGGTTCCCGCGCGGGAATCGGCACGAGGGCGCTGTCCGTCGATTTCAGCGAAGACGTGCCAGACGGCGCGAGCATGGGATACACGGTCGCGGGCGCCCGCCGCGAGATCGTGCTTCGCCGCGAGAATCCACGGCGTTTCGTCGGCGAGTTGGCCCTGGCGGCCGACGCAGCCAACGGACCGGCCGTGTTCGACGTCTCGGCAACCGACCGCTTCGGCCACACCGGCGGGCAGATCGTCGAGGGCCGCGACTTCACGATCGATACCGTCGCGCCGCTGCCGCCGATCCGTCCGGCCGTGCGTCCGGGGCCCGAGCGTTCACTGGCGATCTCCTGGACGTCGCCCACCGGCGAGCCGATCGCTTTCTTCCGGCTCTACGGCGGTACCAAACCGGACCTCAAGCCGAGCGAAGCGACGCGGCTGATGGACACGATTCGCCGTCCGCAGGCCGAGCATCAATGCCAGCCGGACGAAACGTTGTGGTTCATCGTCACCGCGGTCGACCTGGCGGGCAACGAGAGCCCGGCTTCCAAGGCAGTCAAGGGCGTGGCCGACACGGAGCCACCCCCGCCGGTTGGCGACGTGAGCGTTGTTCTACCCGCCGACGATCGCTTACGGATTGATTGGAAGCCGCCGGAGACAGACGAGCCGGTTGGCTACCAAGTCTATCGCTCGACGGAAGCTCTCACGGACGTTGCCCAGCGCGAACCCGAGCACGAGACGAGCCGGGCTTTCGTGACGGATGCTCCCGAAACGCCGGGAACGTATTACTATCACGTTACGGCCGTGGACGAAGCCGGTAGCCGGAGCCCGCCCGCCGCCGCCGAAGCGGTCGAATATGACGTCGTGCCGCCGACGGCCACCGTACGCGTCGAACCGGCAACCGGCACGCGTCGCTACAGCGACGAGCCGTTCCGTTGGCGGCCGATCGGGGTGCTCTCGGCCGGCGAGAAAACCGTTAGGCTTGAAGTCGACGAGCCTCTGCCGGAGACGCCCACGTTGCGCTACCGCACGCCGAGCTTCGACTCGCCGCGCGAGATACCACTAACGGAGACCGACGGCCGGTGGCAAGGCACGATCACCATGCCCGACGCCACCGACGACGGGCTACTGACGTTCTTCTTCCGCGGCACCGACGCCAAAGGAAACGAAGGGCACGAGATCCCCAAGGGCCGGGGCGACAAGTTCTGGGTCGACACCACGCCGCCAAAGCCGGTCCTGTCGCTCGAAACCACTGCCCGGCCTCGTGGTGCGGTCGAATTGGTCTGGTCGCCATCGGTTGGCGAGCCGGACGGGTCGCTGACGTACACCGTCTATCGGGCCGACGCGGCGGATGCCGACGTCACCGAGTTGCAGCCGATCGCTTCCGGCATCGGCGAGAACCACGCCACCGACACGCCGGACGACGACGGCACGTACTACTACGCGGTCGTGGCCGTCGACGCTGGCGGAAACGTCAGCGAGGTCGGCCGTTGGATATCGGCCCTTTCCGACGGCACGCCGCCGGAGGCCCCGACGCAACTCCAGGCACGAGTCAAGGGCCGCGTATTGCTCACGTGGCAGGCGGAGCAGGACAAGGCGTTGCGCTTCGAAGTGCTGCGAAACAACGAGCCGCTGACCACCGACGTCATCGATCGGGCACACGTCGATACGCCGCCGGCCGACGGCACGTACGCGTATCAGGTCGTGGCCGTCGACGCGGCGGGCAATCGGAGCGTCGCGTCGGACACGGTGCCAGTCGAGTTCGTCGACACGCTGCCGGCGGCCACCATCGTTACCGAGCCGGCGTCGCCGTTGCGCTCGGCGTTTCGCGTGATCGTCACGTCGAGCCTGCCGTTGCGGGAGCCGCCGGAGTTGTTCCTGCACGACGCCGCGGGCAAGGCGATTCGCGTGGCGACCGAGAAGCGCGACGCCGCCGGCACGCAGTACGTCGGCAGCGTGGAGGTGACCGACGCAACGCGCAACGGACCGGCCCGATTCACCTTCCTGGGCACGACGCCCGACGGTACCAGAAGCACACGAATCGCCGCCGGCGAATCGATCGTCATCGATACGCGACCGCCCAGCGCCACGATCACACTGACGCCGTCTTCTCCGGTCAGGCCAGGCCCGTTGCAGGTCGTGCTCGCGCCGTCGGAGCCGCTGGCCGAGAAACCCTCGCTTCGTTGCACGACACCGGGCCGCGGCATCCGCGAGATTCCGCTCACGCCCGACCAAGAGAAGTATACCGGCCGCTTCGAGATCGCGGCCGAAGATCTTGACGGCACCGGGCTGTTCGAGTTCTCCGGCATCGACCTGGCCGGCAACGTCGGCGCGACCTTGCACGGGTCGAAGTTTGTCATCGACAGCCATCCGCCCAAGCCGCCCGCTTCACCGACGGCCGTCGATTGGCAGGTGCCCGTCTATCGGGCCGACGAACCGCAGGACGAGATCGTCGGATACAACGTCTACATGGACGCGCGGCAGTTTGTCGGCGTGGAGGGTATGACGCCCGTGCAGACGCGCGTCGTGCGATTACCGGTGCGCGTGCTGCCGCCGCACGACGGGGAGTTCTTCTTCGGGGTGACGACGGTCGACAGCACCGGTCTGGAGAGTCCGCCGTCGGCCGTCATCACGTGCAGTTCCGACCGCACACGGCCGCTGCCGCCGCAGGATGTCAAGGCGGCGGTTTCCGCGGATGCCATCGAGGTTTCCTGGCAGTCCGACGACGCGGTCGTTTTCTCCGTGTTCGTTCAGCCGCCCGGTAGCGAAAGCCCGCAGGAAGTAGCGCGGCGGATCACGGAGAAGGCGTGCCGCTACGTGCCCTTGCCCGGCGGCGTGTATCGTTTCCACGTGGTGGCGTTCGACGCGCTGGGCCACGCCAGCGAGGCCTCCGAACCGGCCCGGGTCGAGTTCCGGCAGCACGCTCCGTTGGCGACGATCGAACTGCCCGGCGCAACGCTCGGACGTGGCACGTTCCCGCTTCGGATGCAGACCACGCGGCCGTTGACTCGGCCGCCAAAGTTGCGATTGGTTTGCGAGGGCGGCGATCCGGTCGACGTTGCGTTGGAGGGGGCGGGCACGACGCGGACCGGGGAAGTGACGATTGGCGAGGCTGTCATCGGCGCCGAAGCCCGCTTCGAATACGAAGGCGTAGCCCTACACGAAGACCGTGAGATTACCGGCCGGGGAATCCTCTCCGGCGGCACGCTCCGGCTCGACCTGAAGCCGCCGAGTGCCGAGTTGACGTTTGCCGACGACCTGCCGCGGCGCGACAGACGCGTCGTGCTCCGCGCAGGAAGCTATCCGCTGGTTGTGATTGCCTCGGAACCGCTCAAAGGCGCGCCGGTGCTTTCGCTGCACGCCAAGACGACGCAAGACGTGCCGCTGACCCGAGAATCCGCCACGCACTTCAGCGGCGTGTTGACGATCGATCCTGTGGCGGGCGATCCTGTGGCCGGCGACCACACGGTGGGCGATCATACGGGCGTGTTCGAGATCGCGATGGTCGACGCCTACGGCAACGAGGGCGACCAGTTGGGCACCGTCACCAACGTCGAGGTCGACGTGACGCCGCCGCCGCAAATTGCCGCCGTGCGCGCCGTTGCACTTCCCCGGGGAAAGGCCCGCGTCGAGTGGACGCCGCCGCTGGGCGCCAACGGCACGCCCGACGCCGACGCCAACACGTTCTACGTCTATCGGGCAGAGAGCGAAATCACCGACGTGAAAGGGCTTTCGCCGCACGTCATCGTCGAGAAGACGCTGGGCACAATCGACGAGCCGCAATTCGATCGCGATTACTGCTACGCGGTCGTGGCCCGCGACACGGCCGGTAACGTCGGCCCGGTTTCCCCCAGCGCGAAGGTACATGTCGACCGCACTCCGCCATTGGTGCCTTGGGACTTACGTGCGACCCAAACCACCGGCGGCGTGGTCCATCTGAATTGGCAGCCGCCATCGGGCGAGAAGCCGCTGTTTTACAACGTCTACCTGGCCGAGCATCCGATCCTTGACGTCGCCGGCATGCGGCCCAGGAATCGGGGGGTGACCTGGACGGAGATCTACGGCACGCCGCCCGAGAACGGCCGATACTACTTCGCCGTGACGGCCGTCGACGCGGCGCTGAACGAAGGACTGCCCAGCCAGGGCGTGATGCTCGACTACACCGCAAGGGCGCCGATTGCCACGTTTAGTATCGAACCGGACATCTGGCTACCCACCGGCGAGTACCACGTCGCACTGACCACCACGGCCGAGTTGGTCGAGCCGCCGGAAGTACAGATCCGCTCGGAAAACGGCGCGCGGTATCCGATCCCGTTCGAGGGTTCCGACGCCCGCTGGTCGGCCACCGTGAAGATCGACGAACGATTTGAACAGGGCACCTACGGCTTCGTCTTCCGCGGCAAAGACGCCCAGGGCAACGTCGGTACCGAGATCGCCGAAGGCCCGATGTTCTACGTCGACAAGACCGACCCGTTGCCGCCGGATGAGTTGAAGGTCGAGAACGCGACCGAAGACGCGCCCGGGGCCGTAGTGCTGAGTTGGGTTACGCCGAAACGCGCCGGGCAGCAGACCGGCGTGCCGTATTTCTACAACGTCTATCGATCGACCGAACCGATCACGTCGATCGAGTCGTTGCGGCCGATCCACACCAAACGCGTGGTCTATGAGAAACTCGACAACTATCGCTACACCGACCCGCCGCCGGCCGACGGCACGTATTACTACGCCGTGACGTCGTTGGACATGGCCCGCAACGAGTCGGCACTGTCGAACGTCACCAAGATCGAGGTCCGCGAGAACGTCCCCCGGGCGTCGATCGAGGTGTTTGCGTTGGTCGACGATCGGCCCGTGCCGCTGGCCACCGACGCCGAAGGGCGTCCGCTGGTAGGCCGGGGCAAAATGCGCGTGGTGGTTCGTACGACGTCGCCGCTTAAGGCCGCGCCGGAAGTCGCCTGCTACCTGGAGAAACAACAGAGCAAGCAGATTGGCGTGGCGATGCGCGGTCAGGGAACGGATTGGCAGGGGGAGTTCGACGTCAACCTCGACCCCCAGCGGCGCGAGACGGCCACCTTCCAGTTCGCCGGCACCAGCACCGACGGAATCTGCGGCACGTTCATCCGCCGAGGCCGGCAGTTCATTATCGACACACGTGGGCCGGTGGCCGAGGTCGTGATCCCTTCGATCTATCGGATGAAGGTCGACGTGAAGACCAACGGCCTGGCGGTTCCACCGGTCCGCGGCGGCATGGTCAAGGTTGAGCTTTCGGCCGATGAGGAACTGGCCCAACCGCCCCTGCTGACCTACACGCTCGACGACGCAGCGCCGATCCCAATTCCCACCAGCGGGTTTGGCCGCCATAGGCGCGGGTTTGTGGAGATTCCCGACAGTCCTGAGCCGCAAGCCGGGCGGTTTCAGTTTCGCGGCGTCGATCGGGCCGGCAACGCGTCGAGTGAGATCGCCGTGCGGAGGTTCCCCTTCGAGCAGGACGACGGCCTGATCGCCCGAAAGACGGCCAACTACGCCACAACCGGCGGCCGCTTCACCAGCGACACGGAGGCGCCGGAAACGCCTACGGACGTGGAGACCGAGACGCGCAGGCTGGGCGTGGCCGTGATCAAATGGCAGGAACCGTCCGGCGATCCGGCCTCGTACCACCTCTATCGATCGCTCGCGCCGATCGCGAGCACCGAAGCGCTCGAGCCGATCAAGACGGGCATCCTGGCCACAATCATCGTCGACGCGCCGCCGGTCGACGGCAACTATTTCTACGCAGTCGCGGCCGAAGACCTCGCCGGCAACGTGGGACCGCTTTCGGAGTGCCGCAGTGTGTTCATCGACACGATCAAGCCGGAGTTGAAGATCGAGGCGGTTCCGGCCGGCGAAGACTTCGTGATCCTGTTGGACGAAACGGCCCCGGAAGAGATCTCGCTGACGATCGACTTCCCCGGACAGCCGACGCGGCGCGTGAAGCTCGGCGGCTCCTCCGGCGAATTGCAGCAGTTTCGCGTTCAGCGAACGCCCGGCGGACGGCGGGCCGTCATCCTGCCGCAGATGGCACAGTACTTCAACGGCCGCGTGGAAGTCGTCGTCAACAGTCCCGATCCGGCACAGAACATCGTCGAACAGCGTACCGAAATCCGGGCCAAGCGGATCGACGCGGCCACGGGCGGAACGTTCGGAAGTGCCGACGGGCAAGTCGAGTTTGTGATTCCGCCGGGGCTGAAACCGGAGATACCGGAAGGCCCGGACACGAAGCCGCGGGTCAGCGGATACGAAGACCTGTTCTTCATTCAGTACGCCAACATCCCCGACGAGAAGCCCGAGACGCCGCCGGGAGAGCCGCGTCACCGCGATCAGGTCGATCCGCTGCCGCCGGGCTTGGCGATCGTCGGCCGTCCGTACACGATCCAGATGAACGTCGCCCCGGAGAAGCCCCTGCAACTTCGGGGCGCCGCCACGCAGGCCGATGTATCGCCTCTGAAGCCGTTGGCGACGAAGTTGCGAATGAGGATTCCGGCGCGTTATAGCGACTCGGTCGAGAGCGTGGACTATCTCAAGAGCCGGTTGAAGGTGATCAAGTGGGTGCCCGCGGCGGCCGGCGATGAAGACGGCCATTGGCAGCGCGTCGAGGACGTGGAGATCGACGTGGAGAACAACCAGATCGTCGCGCCTGCCAACGACGTGACGACGTACGTGGTGATTTCCGAACAGACGCCGCCGAGTATTCGTCAACGACGTCCCGCGCCGGGCAGCGCCGTGACCGAGCTGCGCCCGGAAATCGGCTGCCTGGTCGTCGACAAGGGCACGGGCGTGGCGGTCGACGCCGGAAATCGGCCGGTGATCACACTCGACGGGGTGCCGATCGACGGCCGTTTCCTGAAGACCGAGCGTAGGGCTCCGGCAATCTCCAAGGGCGATCCGACCGAAGTGGAGATCAGCTTCCAGCCGTCGGAGGATCTCGCGCCCGGCGTGCATACCGTCGGCGTTCGAGCGGAAGACGTGGTCGAAAACAAGGCGATTGTGCATTGGCAGTTCACGGTCGACAACCGGCCGCCGGAGTTCGAGGACCTCTCGCCGGCCGAGAACGACCGGCTGGCGGTGGCGCGGCCGATCGTGCGCGCGGTGATCAGCGACGAGGGCGGGATCGCATCCGGGCGAACTGAGCTTTCGATCGACGAACGCCGCGTCGACGCCGAACGCGTGGCCTACGACGAAACGACCGGGACGTTGACGTATCCGTGCGAATTCGACCTGACCGGTGGCGTCCATCGTGTCACCCTACGAGTCGTCGACAAGGCCGGCCTCAGCGCGGAGCGAAGCTGGTCTTTCAACGTCGACCTCGATCCACCGGCCGCTTCGCATATCACGCCCCGGCAGGGGACGTCCGTGGAACTGGGGCCCACGGAGGCCGGGCTGGTGCTCGAGGACCAATTCGGCTCCGTGCGGATTCTCGACGTGCGGTTGGGCGATAAGAAGATCCCGGCGGAACGCGGCCAAGAGCAGGGCTATCGGTTCGACGAGGCCTCCGGCCGGCTCCGCATTCCGTTGACCGAAACGGCCGCCGCCGGAACGTATCGCGTAAGTGTGTTGTATGCCGACGACCTGGGCAACACCGGCTCGACGTCCTGGGACTTCACCGCTGCCACCCAGCCCGCAACGCCGTCTGCCGGCGAGGGTGATCCAGTCGGCCCCACACCGCAGCCAAACGCCGCCGTCGTGAAGGTCCCGCCGGTGCGAGGGCTGAGCGTTCAGGCGGCCAAGAAGGCGATCGTGGCCGCCGGATTGACCCCCAAGTTCCGCTTGGGCATCGAGGCCGCCACCGAAGACCGGGCGCTGCACGTCTACGCCGTCGAACCGAGGGCCGGCACCGTTTTGGCCCCCGGCAGCCAGGTCGAGTTGTCGATCTACAGCCCGTAACGAGTTATTGCATGATCTTGGTAATCGGGTGGCTGGGGTCGAGCGCAGCGAGCCCCCAGAATGCAACGAACTGGGGGCTCG
>CAYYNP010000062.1:0-37578 GCA_964472545.1 uncultured Planctomycetaceae bacterium
GGGCCGGCAGCGAACGGAATCCTGCTCGCCCGGTTCGACTGCACGGCGAGCGAAGCCGGATCCACTGGCTCATCAAGGCATGGAGGCCTTAGGCCATGCAAATCTGTCCCGACTTGGGACATCGTGTGAGTTTGCGCAAGTTGTTGCCCACGGCCGACTTCCTCGGCACGGGCGACATCTGCGTCGACGGCTGTACCTGCGATTCCCGCCGGGTGAAGCCGGGCGACCTCTTTGCCGCACTGGCCGGAAGCCAAAGCGACGGCCACGACTTCGTGGCCGAAGCCGTCCGGCAGGGGTGTGCCGCCGTGCTCAGCGAACGTCCGATTTCGGGACTGCCGGTGCCCCATTGCGTGGTGACCGACTCTCGAGAGGCCTACGGGCGGGTCTGCCA
Organism: uncultured Planctomycetaceae bacterium; assembly: GCA_964472545.1. Taxonomy (GTDB): domain Bacteria; phylum Planctomycetota; class Planctomycetia; order Pirellulales; family Thermoguttaceae; genus CAYYNP01. The sequence continues at coordinate 392 of CAYYNP010000062.1, forward strand.
GGCGCTGGCCGGAAACCCCAGTCATCGTTTGAAGTTGGTCGGAGTCACGGGCACCAATGGCAAGACGACCACGAGTTGCCTGATCGCCGGCGTGTTGGCCAAGGCGGGGCATCGCGTGGGACTATTGGGTACGTTGGGGTATTTCGACGGCGAGGACGCCGATGAGGCGGCGATGACCACACCGCCGGCCGGTCGACTGGCCGCCTATTTGGGCCGGATGGTCCGCAACGGCTGCTCACATGCCGTGATGGAAGTCTCCAGTCACGCCCTGGACCAGTCGCGCGTGGCCGGGGTCCGCTTCGACGCTGCCTGTGTGACCAACGTTACCCGCGATCACCTCGACTACCACGCCACGATCCGCGACTACCGGATGGCCAAGTCGAAGCTCTTCGATCACCTCGCCGGCGAGGGTTTCGCGGTAATCAACGCCGACGACCCGACTTCGGCCGGTTACCTCCGCCGGATCGACGGCCCCGTGTTGACCGTTGGGATCCGCTCGGTTGCCGAGATCACGGCCACGCCCATTGAGCAACACCGCAGCGAACAGACGTTCCTGCTGACCGCCGGCAGCGAAACGGTGCCGGTGCGAACGCAGATGATCGGCACGCATCATATCTACAACTGCCTGGTAGCGGCGGCCGTGGGGCTGACTTACGGCGTCGACCTGATGACCGTCGCTCGAGGGCTCGAGGCGGCCGGCCACGTGCCGGGACGATTGGAACGCATCGAATGCGGGCAGCCGTTTGGAGTCTTCGTCGACTACGCCCACACCCCCGACGCTTTGGCGGGCTCGCTGCAAACACTTCGGGAAGTGACCCCCGGCCGTCTGATTTGCGTGTTTGGAGCCGGCGGCGACCGCGACCGGGAAAAGCGGCCACTGATGGGCCGTGCGGTCGAGCGTGAGGCCGACCTGGCGGTCATCACTTCCGACAACCCCCGCTGGGAAGATCCCCGGCAGATTATCGACGAGGTCCTCACCGGGTTCGACCACCCGCAGCAGGCCGAAGTGATCGTCGACCGAACCGACGCGATACGCCTGGCCCTGGCCGGAGCCGAGCCGGGCGACTGTGTGTTGATCGCCGGCAAGGGACACGAAACCTATCAAATCATCGAAGACCGGCAAATCCCCCTGGACGATTGCCAAATCGCCAATGACTGGCTCCACCAAGTCCGCCCCTATTCGGAAGTTAGCAGTTGAACACCCTTCTTGACCTCGCCGAAACCGTTGGCGGCCGCCTGATGCCCGAGGGCATTGCGCGCGACGCCGGCAGCATACTGCTCGGCCGCGGCGTGGTCGACAGCCGGCAGGTCGAACGGGGCGACGTCTTCTGGGCACTACGAGGCTCCCGGCGAGACGGGGCCCATTTCGTCGGGGCGGCCTTTGGGCGCGGCGCCGCCGGAGTGGTCACCTCGGCGGAGTGCGAATTGCCCGCCGGGCATTGGGCCATTGTGTTGGACGACACGCAGCAGGCGCTTTGGCAATGGGCCCGCTGGAAACGGCGCCAGTTTACCGGAACCGCGATCGCGGTGACCGGCAGCGTCGGCAAGACCACGACCCGGCAGATGATCGACACCGTGTTGCGGTCGCGTCTGCGGGGAACGGCTAGCCCGCGAAACTACAACAATCACGTGGGCCTGCCGTTGAGCATGCAGGCGATCGAGACACACCACGACTACGCCGTGCTGGAACTGGGCGCCAGCCGTCAGGGAGAAATTGCGAAGCTGGCCGAATTGTGCATGCCGAAGGTCGGAGTGATCACGCGATTGGGCGACGCCCACCTCGACGGCTTCGGCAGCCGCCGAGGAATTGCCGAGGCCAAGGCAGAGCTGTTGCGAGCACTTCCATCGGCGGGCCACGCCGTACTTTGCGACGATCCGTGGCTTCGCGACGTAGCCGGCCAATGTCCGGCGGCGATTACCTGGGTCGGCGACGATAGTGCTTGTGACTTCCGTGCAACCGACGTGTTTAGCGGCTCCGGGCGACTGAACTTCAGCGTCGAGATCGGTGGCGGATGCCCGTTGCGGCCGGACGGCGAGGCAAACGGCTGCCGATTCTCGGTGCCCGTTTGGGGACGTCACCACCTGACGTCGGCACTGGCGGCGATCGCCGTGGGACGGCTGATGGGCCTCGGTTTCAACGAAATGGCGGCCGCCTTGGCGAATTACCGGCCCGTGCCGTTGCGGTGCGAGGTGCTCGACGTTCGCGGCGCCACGATTATCAACGATACATACAACGCCAACCCCACCTCGATGCGGGCGGCACTACGGCTGCTCCGTGAGGTCGACGTCGACGGACGCCGCATCGTGGTCGTCGGCGACATGGCCGAACTGGGCGATCGAGCCGTTTCGCTGCACCGAGAGTTGGGCAAGGAAACGGTCAGGCTGGCAAACGCCGAAATGTTGATTGCCTGCGGCGATCACGCCCGCGACGTCGTCGCCGGGGCGCGAGATGCCGGCCTGCCGCGGAAGCGGGCGGTCCCCTGCAAGACGGTCGAGGAGGCCCTGCCGTATCTCGGCCAAACGATCCTGCCCGGTGACGTCGTGCTGGTCAAGGGATCGCGAATGATGGGCATGGAACGCGTGGTCGAAGCATTGCAGCGCCATCCCCGCCGCCGCAGTGCCTGAATCGAGACCCCCAACGAGGACAGCCACCACCGAACACAACGAACTAATCAGAGGCCCCATCGTTTGCGTCGAGTTTGCGGGAACACGACGCTACCCTCCCCTCCTTGGGTAGGAGCAACCTGATCGCCGGATCCAGCGGTAACTGGGTCGACCGCTCCGGCGAGTGCTTCGCGATGGAGCCTTAGACTGAGCGCCGGGGCGGCGCACCTGCGCCGTCCCGGTTGCTCAGGGATACATTCTAGCAGCATGCTCCTCTGGTTTCTGGATCTTCTGGCCGACACCTGGCCCGACGCCGCGGTGGCGGCGTGGGGGAAGATCACCTTCCGGGCGGCCCTGGCGGCAATCGCCGGGTTTCTCGTCGCCGTGCTCTTCGGGCGGAAGTGGATCGGCTGGCTCAAAGTGCGCTTCCGCGAGCCGATCAAGAGCGATTCACCGGAGGTCTGCCGGTTGCATCGCGACAAACAGTCTACGCCCACGATGGGCGGATTGTTCATCGTGGCCGGACTGCTCGGCGGGATGATTCTCTTTGGAGATCTGGCGAATCGCCATCTGCAACTGGCCTTGCTGGTCGCCACCGGGTTGGCGGCCGTCGGTGCGGTCGACGATCTGGTCAAGCTTCGCGGTACGGCCAACGGCATCTCGGCGCGATGGAAACTCGCCGGGCAACTCGCCGTGGCGCTCGTGGCTGCCGTGTTGTTGTATCAACATCACCTGCATCTGGCCGACGGGCTCGCGCTGCGGTTGCCGCTTTGCGATGCGAGTTGGTCGCTTGGCCTATGGTTCATCCCGTTGGCGGTGATCGTCATCGTGGGATCGTCCAACGCCGTGAACCTCACCGACGGGCTGGACGGGCTGGCGGGCGGGTGTCTGATCTTCGCGGTCGCCGCGATGACCGTAACGGCCTATGCCGTGGGGCATGCCGAATTGGCGGCGTATTTGGGGCTGCCGCGGATTCCCGGGGCCGGCGAACTGACGATCTTGGCCGGCGGAATGATCGGCGGCGTGTTGGGATTCCTCTGGTACAACTGCCATCCGGCCGAGGTCTTCATGGGCGATACGGGGGCGCTGCCGCTAGGGGGGCTGTTGGGTCTGCTGGCTGTGGCCACGCGTCAGGAACTGCTGTTGCTGATTGTCGGCGGCGTCTTCGTGGCCGAGGCCCTGAGTGTGATCCTGCAAGTCGGCTCGTACAAGCTCCGCCGCCGGCGCGTGTTTCGCTGCGCACCGTTGCACCACCATTTCCAGTTCCTCGGCTGGTCGGAGACCAAGATCGTGGTCCGCTTCTGGATCGCTTCGGCCGTTTGCGCCCTGCTGGGGGTCGCCACGCTGAAGTTCAGCGTCAACGACGACGCGCCACCGTCCGGTGCGAGCGACCGGGTGGCGATCTCCCAAACGGTCGCTTCACGCACTCCAATGCCCGGTGTCCACGATGATTGATGACTTGATGCACGTCGTATTCGCCGGCGGGGGAACCGGCGGCCACCTCTTTCCCGGGCTGGCGGTCGCCGAGCAACTCGTTGACGACGACCCGCGAATCCGCGTCACGTTTGCAGGAAGCGGCAAGGAGTTTGAACGCCGGCACGTAGCTGCCGCCGGGTTCGAGTATCTGGGCCTGCGATGCCGGCCTGCGCCGCGGCGCGTTCGCGACGCGTTTCCCTTCGTTTCCGACAGCGTGGCCGGTTATCGTGCGGCGGGGCGTTTCCTGCGGGATGGGAACGTCTCAGCGGTCGTCGGCCTGGGCGGCTACGCCAGTGTGCCGATGGCTCGGGCGGCCGTGCGACGTGGCGTGGCGCTGGTTCTGCTGGAACAGAACGCCGTACCGGGACGTGCCACGCGATGGCTCGCCGGCTCGGCCACGGCGATCTGTCTCGCTATGGGGCAAGCCCGGGCCCATTTGCGTTGCGGCTGTCCGGTGCGGGTGACGGGTAATCCGATCCGTGGAGGTCTTACGCTGGAACGAAGCGGCGGACTTCGCTTTCCCAATCTTCAACAGCGCGAGGTCTCGTTTGGCGGGGCGCGGAAGAGTACCGTTCGTCCCCAATCGACACGATCGTCCGACTCTATTGCACGCACGCGGCGATCCGCGCGGCAATTGGTCGTTCTCGGCGGCAGCGGCGGTGCCCACCAGATCAACCAGAGCGTGCCGAGGGCGCTGGCGAAACTGCAACCGCAACTCAAAGGTTGGAGTATTCTCCATCAATCGGGGCCGCACGACGCGGAATCGACCGGCGCGCTGTATCGTTCGCTCGACCTGGGTGCCACGGTCACGCCGTTCATCACCGACGTTCCGGGCGTGCTGGCAGCCTGCGATCTGGCCGTGAGCCGGGCCGGCGGAACCACGTTGGCCGAGCTGGCCGCCTCCGGCGTGCCGGCCGTCTTGATCCCCTATCCGCACGCCGCAGACGACCATCAACGCAAGAACGCCATAACCTACGCCGACGCGGGCGGCGCCATTGCGGTTGACGGCCGAGAGTCGGGCGGATCGCTGGCAGGCCGCCTGGCGGCCAGGATAGCCGATCTCGCCGTCGATCCCCAACGGCTTCGACGCATGTCCGCGGCGATGTGTCGCGTTGCCCGTCCCCACGCCGCGGCAGAGGTCGCGGAGGTGGTGCTGCGAACGGTCAGTCGAGCGGCCCGCGGCGCCGCCGCGCCGGTTGCCGCCTAGAGCACAAAGCCGCGACCGGTGGTCGCGCCGGTCCATGGGGGCGGTCCTTTCTTGACGCTCGGTATCGATCCGTCATGCGTCGCCATGCGGCACTCCCCAAGTGATTCAGTCGTACGGGGCTCACGGGCGCGACCACCGGCCGCGGCTTTCTGAATCGCACGGAACGTGATATCATACGGGTTTCGTCGCCCTGAGCGATACGAAGTCCTTCGACCTCGGACGAGAGCCCCCCTATGCTTCGCTGGCGTCTACTGCTGGGAACGCTGCTGATCGGCGCGTTGGTCGGGCTCTGCTGGTTGGATCATCGGGCCGGGCTGCAATCTGCGGCTGCGCGGGGAGCGTGGCTATTGCCGGTGGCGATTCTCGTCACGGTGTTGGCCAGCGGGGAGGTCTTGCGCCTGGTCGGCACGGCCGGGATGCGCCCGTTGGCATGGGCCGTTCACGTAGGGAACCTGTTGATCCTGGCCACCAACTGGTTGCCAATGATCTGCATTCGCGGCGGCGATTCCTCCTCGGCCACGGCCGGCGGCCTCTGGCCGCTGTTTGCCCTGGTGTTCGGCCTGTTGTTGCTGTTCGTCGGCGAGATGCGCCGCTACGAAAAGCCCGGCGGGGTAACGGCCAATTTGGCGTCCGGGGCGTTTGCGCTGGTCTACGTGGGAGGGCTGTTGAGTTTCGTAGTGCAATTGCGGATCGAGTGGGGTGTGGCCGCGCTGGCTTCGTTGGTGATCGTCACCAAGATGGGCGATACGGGCGCCTACACCATTGGCCGGTTGTTCGGGCGTCACAAGATGGCGCCCGTGCTGAGTCCCGGTAAGACGGTCGAAGGCGCGCTCGGGGCGGTTGCGTTCGCGTGTGCGGGAGCTTGTTTCGCCGGGTTGTGGCTTGTCCCGACGATGTGCGGCGAGACGTGGAACGTGGGGCCTTGGTGGGGATGGGTGCTCTTCGGCGCGGTGGTGGGGCTGGCCGGCCTGCTGGGTGATCTGGCCGAATCGCTGTTGAAGCGTGATGTCGGCTGCAAAGATTCCAGCGAGTGGATGCCCGGCTTCGGCGGCGTGTTGGATATTCTCGATTCCATTCTCTTATCGGCCCCGATCGCTTGGCTGTTCTGGAAACTGGAGCTTCTCGGCTCGAAGATACCCTCATAACATGCTGTGCTCCATGGGGTTACATAACCAGCTGCACTCGAATCTCACGGCTTCGGACGCCCGATTGCACTTCAGGTGAGCCGTGTTGCACCCGCTCGCATGGACTGGCTTTGGCAGGGGCCATCCGGTGAGCATTTCTCTTGGCAGGGCGAAAAGAGCTACCGGTATTTGCTCTGGGAGATTATCATGGTATGGAATTGGAGATGAGGTTGATGCGGCGCGAGAGGAGGAGTCGTTTAGGACAGGAGGTTGGCGAGGCCGGTTCCCAGGGTAGCAACCGGAACGGAAACACAACGGGACGGAATGAGGCATCGTGACTACGGCCCGACGGAGACCGTGGGCAGTCGAAGGGACAATGCGATGTCAATCAGTGTGACGTGTCCCAACGGACACGAACTGAGCGTCAAAGACAGCTTCGCGGGTAAGGCGGGCCTGTGTCCGAAGTGCAAGGCACGGGTGCAGGTCCCCGAGCTTCCGCCGGGGGATCTGTCTGAAGACTCGATCATGGACATCCTCGGCCCCAGCGACGTGAATCCCGTTCCGCAGTATTCGGCCGCGGCAGACTCCGGATACAGTGGTCCGGCGGAGCACGACCCGAACGCGCCGCCAAAGAAGAGTTGTCACAAGTGCAACCGGGAGATTTCTGCCGCAATCCACATCTGCCCCTTCTGTCACACGTATATTGCCGAATTGACCGATTTCTGAGTTCAGCGATTTCTGAGTTCAGCGAACGTGTGTCCCGGAGGGGCAGATCCCAGTTTGCCCATATCGCGGCCCGTCTCGGCTAGCGGCGGCGGGGGCTGTCTTTGCAACGTAGAATCCCTTATGCTGTATTGCTGCTTCAGCTTTCTCACGCAGGGTAGCGCCGGTTGGGGCATCCGCGCCGATCTTGATGATTGATACGGCCATTTCGGTTGTCAGTTCCAAGGAATTGTTGACGCTGTTCGGCGCTTGCGACCAGCATTTGCGGAGAATCCGCGATGCGTTGGGAGTGGGTATCTCTGCGCACGATGGGCAAATCCGTATCGAGGGTGAGCAGCCGGCGGTAGCCGCCGCGACCGAAATCCTCGAACAATTGCAGACCCACGCCCAGCGCCACGGCACGCTCGAGTCGGAAGACGTCGACCGGGTGCTGGCCGGCGTAACCAAGGGCGAACCGGGCGGCGAAGACGAGCCGATCGAGGTCTTCAAGGTCGGCCGCACGATCCGTCCGCGCACCGCCGGCCAGGCCCGCTATCTCAAGGCGATCCGCGAGAACGACGTGGTGCTCTGTAGCGGCCCGGCGGGAACCGGCAAGACCTATCTGGCGGTGGCCATGGCCGTCGCGGCGCTGAAACGCCAGGCGGTGCGCAAGGTCGTGCTGGTACGTCCGGCGGTCGAGGCGGGCGAGAGCCTGGGATACCTGCCCGGCGACTTGCAGGCGAAAATCAACCCCTATCTGCGGCCGTTGATGGACGCCTTGCGCGAGATGATGGATCACGACGTCATCCAACGCTACAAAGAAGAAGACGTGATCGAGGTGATCCCGCTGGCCTACATGCGCGGCCGCACGCTCAACGAGGCCTTCATCATCCTCGACGAAGCGCAGAACACGACCGTCGCACAGATGAGGATGTTTCTGACGCGGATGGGCGCCGGGTCGAAGATCGTGGTCTCCGGCGACGTCACGCAGATCGACCTGCCGCCGAATTCCCGCAGCGGCCTGGTCGACGGCCTGGCCCGGCTGCGAGGCCTCAAGGGCATTGGGTCGGTCAAGCTGACCGGCGCCGACATCGTCCGCCATCCGCTGGTACAGCAGATCGTCAACGCCTACGAACATCAACCCCGGAGACGGCGCTAGGCGGCGCCTTGTCGACGATGGCCACCGGCGGTCAAAAACGCACCCGAAGCGAACGCGTCGCCGCGCTCGATCTGTCGCCGGGGCAGTGGGAGCGAACCTGGGCCAGCTTGCGCCGCCGCGACGTGCTGGGGCGGATCGGCCTGGCGGCGACCGCGGCGATCATCATGGGCGTGGTGATGCGGGCGTGGGAACCACCGTTCGCCTATCGGACCGGTTACACGCCGGCGCGAGACATCGTGGCCCGGGTTCCCTTCGCGCGGCAGAACGACTGGCGGACCGAAGAGGCTCGGCAGCGGGCGCGCGACGGCGTCTGCTTCACCTACGTCAACAACCCGCAACCGCTGGCCCGGCTCCGCAAAGAACTTCGCACGTCCGTCATCGATCCGGTGCTGGCGGCGGCCACGCTCGACGACCTCGCGCAGCACGACGCGGAACTCTGGAAGCAGTTGCAGCCGGCCGGCGGCGACGGATCGGAGGCCCCCGCGGACGACGAACCGGCCTATCGGCAATTCCGCGAGGCACTGGCTGGAGTCGAGGATACGAAGCGGATCGACAATGCGATCACCGCCGCGTTTGCGCGAGGCGTTCTCGCGACACTAGCGCATGAAGGCGGCAATCGAACGACGATCCTGGTTCATCCCGAGGATTTCCCGAATGAGGTCACGCCGCAGCAGGTGGACGACGTCTTGATCGGCGACGGCTCGGCGTTGCGCGCGGGGCTGGCGGCCGAGTGGACGTCGGCACAGTTGGGCTCGGAAGAAGCGGCGGATCGACTCTTCGCCTGGATTCGGCCGCGTTTGGCCAAGTCGGCGACGCTCGCGCTGGACGCCACGGTCGACACGGCTCGGGCGATGGACGAGGCGGCGGCCGCCGTCGAGCCGGTGATGGAGGCTTACCCGGCCGAGCGGTTATTGGCCAAGGCCGGCGAACCGCTCGACGAAGAGAAGATCGAACTCTTGTGGCTGGAGTATCAGGCGTCGCTGGCCCCCGAGGTCCGCTCGCTGCCCGCCCGGATCGCCCGGGGTACGGCCGTGATCGCAATGATCTTCACCATGTTCGTCCTCTGCGGCGTCTATATGCGCTATCGCCAGAGTGGCCCGCTGGCCCATTGGCGTCGGCTGTCGGGCATCCTGTTGATGGCCGTGGCGGCGGTGGCTGTTTGCCGCCTGGCGTCGGCCGACGCGTGGCGCGGAGAGATCCTCCCCGTGATGCTCTTCGGCATGACGATGGCCGTGGTCTATCGCCAGGAGTTGGCCTTGCTGTTGTCCGGGGCGCTGTCGCTGATCGTCGTCTTGGCGTTGGGGTACGGGCTACACGGCTTCCTGCTGTTGATGGCCGTGACCACCACGGCCAACCTCAACACGGGACGCATCCGCACGCGGAGCAAGCTGATCTACGTGGGCCTGTTTGCCGGGCTGGTCGCGGTGATGGTCGATATCGGCGTGAGCATGGTCGACAACCAGCCGTTCGGACTGCCGGCCCTCCGCGGAGCCGCCTACCACGGTTGCTGGGCGTTGATCGGCGGCGTGTTGATGACCTGCCTGCTGCCGTTCGTCGAAAAACTCTTCGGCGTGTTGACCGATCTGAGCCTGTTGGAATTGGGCGACATGGCCCATCCGTTGTTGCAGCAACTGGTCCGGCGGGCCCCGAGCACGTACAACCACTCGGTGACCGTCGGCTCGATCGCCGAAGCGGCCGCCGACAGCATCGGCGCCCGAGGATTGCTGGTCCGCGTGGGGGCCTATTTCCACGACATCGGCAAGATGCTCAAGCCGGGCTACTTCATCGAGAACCAAGGGGCCGACCCCAACCGCCACGAAACGCTGGTGCCGGCGATGAGCAGTCTGGTGATCGTGGCCCATATCAAAGACGGCGCCGACCTCGCCCGCCAGCATCATCTGCCGCAGCCGATCATCGACCTGGTCGAACAGCATCACGGCACCACGCGCGTCGGTTTCTTCTACGAACGGGCGACCCAGCAGAAGGAAGCCGACCCCAACGGCGGCACGGTCGACGAAAGCAGGTATCGCTATCCGGGGCCGAAGCCGCAGACGCCGGAGGCCGCCGTGTTGATGATGGCCGACAACGTCGAAAGCGCCAGCCGCACGCTGGTCGACCCCACTCCCAAGCGTATCGAGAGCCTTGTTCGCGACGTGGCCGAACGCCGACTCCGCGACGGCCAGTTCGACGACAGCGGGCTGACCTTGCGGGAGCTGCGGGCGATCGAACGCAGCATGGTCAAGTCGCTGACCTCGATCTACCACGGACGCATCAAGTACCCCGATCAGAAAACGGCCTAAGCAGTGATCGCCGTCGAAATCGCCGACGAACAATCGAAGATGCCGATCGACCCGAAGCGGTTGAAGGAGGCCGTCGTTACCGTGCTTCAGGGCGAATCGGTCGCGATGGCCGAGATCAGCGTGGCCGTGGTCGACGACCGTGCGATGACCGAGTTGCACCGCCGCCATCTCGGCCAGGACGAGCCGACCGACGTGCTCAGCTTCGTGCTGGAAGAGAGTGAGCAGGGCATTGAGGGCGAGGTGATCGTCAGCGCGGAAACGGCCATGCTCAGCGCCGATTGGTACGGCATGGCGCCTGAGGACGAACTGCTGCTGTACGTGATTCACGGGACGTTGCATCTGGCCGGATACGACGACCTCACACCGCAGGATCGGGCGGTTATGCGTCAACGCGAAGCGGTCTATCTGGCCCATTTCGGCGTCGACTCTCACAGTGCCGATTCCCACAGTGCCGATTCCCACAGTGCCGAATCGGGTAAGGACGGTGATCCGGCGTCCGGCGACCCCTCGGCCCAGGATTCCTCGGCGGAAGGAGGGAGTTAGGTTCGTGAGTACCGAACTCTACCTGATGATCGCCGGCCTGACGGCGACCTGCCTGGCGGCCGTGTGTGGGCGGTCGTTGGCCGAGTTCGCGCCGCACGAACTGAAGGAGATCTGCCGCCGGCGCAAGGTGCCGGAGCGTCTCGGTGAAATCCTCCGCCGTCGCGATCAGGTGGCCCTGGCCGCTGAAACGTTGCGGGCGGTGGCCACGGCCGTGTTCTTGGTGGCGGGGGCGTACTGGGTCTGGGGAAGATCCCAAGCAGAAGCGCCCGTCGAGCCGGCCTCGTTGGCGTCGACCGTCGTCGTGGGGGCGCTGGTGTTGGCGGCCGCCGAGATCTGGATCCCCTGGGCCGTCGTGCGGCTTTGGGCAGCGCCGTTTCTCTACTACACCTGGAGCGTGTGGCGGGCCGTCGGTTTCCTGATGGCCCCGCTCGCGCTGGCGGCCCGGTTCGTCGACACGCTGCTGCATCGGCTGGCCGGCCGCACGCCGGAAGTGCCCGACGAGGAATCGTTCGAGGAAGACATCCGCACGATCGTCACCGAAGGCCACCGCGAAGGCCTGTTGGAGGAAGACGCCCGGGAGATGATCGAAGGCGTGATCGAGTTGGGTGATCTCGACGTCTCGGCGATCATGACGCCGCGAACCGACATGGTTTCGATGCCGCAGACGCTCACCTGGCAGGAGGCCCTGGAATTCGTGATCCAGGTAGGCCACACGCGGATCCCGGTGAGCAACAAGAACCGCGACGACATCGTGGGCATCCTGGTCGTCAAGGACCTGCTACCCGAGTTGGCCAAGGGTTCGGACGAATCGGTGCGGCCCTGGACGGCCCTCTTGCGAGAGCCGTACTTCGTGCCGGAGACCAAGCCCATCGACGTGCTGTTGCAGGAGTTTCAGCGCACACGAAACCACATCGCCGTGGTGCTCGACGAATACGGCGGCGTGGCCGGGCTGGTGACCATGGAAGACGTGCTGGAGGAGATCGTCGGCGAGATCGTCGACGAATACGATCAAGACCTCGTCGAAGGCATCCGCCAGCTCGACGACGGACTCTGCGAGGCCTTGGGGAAGGTCCACGTCGACGAGATCAACGAACGCCTCGAATTGGAGTTGCCCGAAGACGCCGATTACGACACCATCGGCGGCTTCGTGTTCAGCGAACTGGGGCACGTCCCGGTGGTCGGCGAGGAACTCGTTTGGAAGAACGTGCGGGTGACCGTGCTGGAGGCCACGCGGCGTCGGATCGAGCACGTGCGGATCGAAGTCCTCGACCAGACCCGACGTGAACGGGCGTAGTCGGCGTCGTGCGCAACGTCACACCTTCGCGCCGGTATATCGCAAATAGCCGGGGGCGGAAGCCCGCGGACGGCAACACACACTCTCGCACAGAGTCTCCGAGGGCTTCCGCCCCCGGCCAACTCCTCACGTCATCACGGCCCTTCGCCGATAGGCTCCCGCTGCCAAACCAGGCCGGCGTCGGCAACGATCTCGTCGTACCAGGCGGCGAAGGCCTGCTGCCGCATCGGATCGCCCGAGCGGGAATAGCTTAGGTAGGGCGCGACCAGGAACGTCGACCAGAGGACCTTATGCGGAGGGCTCGTCTCGATGAGCCGCGCTACGTAGACCGTCGTCTTCGGCTGGTTCGCGGTCACGCCGATCTCGCCGGCCGCAAGACTGAAGATCGCCTGCATGAATTCCTCGCCGGCGTAGTCGACACCGGCCACGTCGCTGGTCTCCGGCAGCGCGCCGTAGGTGCCGCCGGGCGTGGAAATCCCAGGCAGCGCGTCGCCGCCGATCATCCAGCTAAACGGCTCCGGCCGGCTAATGCGGACGTTTGGCCGTTGGGCGAGTGCTTCCTGCAACGCTGCGCCAGACTTCCGGACTTCGTCGGCCAACCGGCCGGCTTCGGCCAGGGCGAGTTCTCGCGCCTGGAGCATCTTCCAGGCGTGAATCACCTGGTCGCGGATCCCGTCGTCTTCAAACTCGGGCACGCGCTGCGGCGCGTCGTCAACCTTCCAGAAGAGATAGTGATTGCCTCGTGCGTCGCGCGACGAGGCCGCCCGGTACGGGGGCATTTCACGGCCGAATACGAATTCGTCGAACGGATATCGAAACTCCACGTACGACCGCCCGACTTCATGATCGGTCGTCTCGGGCATGGCGAACAACGGCGTACGGCCCAGCGTCAGGCCGTGCAAAAGGGCCATCTCCTGCAAATCCGGCGCCGTCGGCGGCTGGGCGTCCGGGTCGGATTCCCGGCGGATCTCGTAGACCAGCAGTCGCTCACGGTAGGCGTGGATCAAATCCTGCACGACGCCGAAGATCGCCTCGATCCGGCTGCGGGCGTTGCGTTCGGCCAGTTCCTCTCGAATCTCCTCATCCGTCGGCGGGTTCTCCATGCGGGCGTGAATGTCTTGAAACGGCCGGCGGAAATCCTCGATCTCCTTCAGCGTGATCGCCGCCCGATCGACGTACGCGTCTTCTTCCGCCTTGAAATACTCCACGGCAATCTTGTGCGGCACACGGAAGCCGGGCGTGGGAGAATACGGATAAGGGAATTCGGTCTTGTATTGCTCGAAGAACCCGCGCAGCACGTCTTCGTCCGGCTCGTCCACGCGTTCGGCGTAGGCCGACACGTCGATCGCCGCCAACTCTACGTCGGCCGTCTGGCGAAGTTGCCGGAAGAAGACCCAGCGCTGCGACGGTGTGACGGCCATCAGGCTGTCGGCAAAGATCTCCTGCAGCTTCTGCGCGAGCAGCTCGTCGCGCAACACGGCAAGAAGCCGCTCGCTGGTCAGGCCGACTTGTTCGAGCATCGCCTGCACGTCGGCCGGGGGGATGCGGCCATCGGTGAGCCGGTCGAGATAGTCGTCGATTACCTGATCGCCGGGCACGATGCCGAGCCGTTCGGCATGCCGGGCAAGTAGCCAGACGTCGACCATCGTCTGTTCGTCGTTTGCGCCGAGGCCTCGTGCCGCGAACTGGAGTGCCTCCGTCGTGCTTCCGGCGCGAAGCAAGGCCTGCTGAAGGTTGGCGAAGAAACCGACGAGCTGCTGGCGACCACGGCGCATCGCCGCCAGATCGGATTCGTGCAGGCTGCCGTACGCCGCCGTGGCGACCACTTCAGGATCGGGCGCGTCGGGGGCCGCCGCGTCGGGGCCGCCGGTCTTATCGCCGTTTGGGCCGCCCGGAGGTTCTTCCCTCACGGCAGACGCATTCTCGGTCGTCCCCGACGCGTCCGGGACGGTCGTCGAGGAGTTGCTGCACGCACAGCCCAGCGAGATCGCCAACACCAAGAGCCACTGGTAACTGCGCATGTTCGACCCGTTTCTCGTCGGTTTCGGCTGGATGGGAGACGGGCATGATAGGTCTGAGGCCGCCGTGGTGCAAGGCGTTCCATCGGACGACGGCCTCACGGCCTGCATAGTGATCGCGGCGCATGGCGACCTGCGGGTTTTGCGCAAGGCGTGGCCGGGGGAGGGGACTAGGAGGGGCTGGATGTTGCCCGGGGCGTGCGTGCAGTACAATGCCCCGTCGCGTTGGGCCCAGACCTCCGGATGTCCTGGATTGCGGGTGGCTGGGGCAAAGCGTAGCGGTGCCCCAGTAACTCGAGAAGTTCCGGGAGCGTGGCCTACCTGGGGCACCGCTACGCTTTGCCCCAGCCACCCCGTTGAAAATATGCCCGAGACCTACGAATACCGCCACACCGTCACCGCCGGCGAAATCGATCGCCTGGGACACGCCAACAACGTGGCGTACGTCGAGTGGATGCAGTCGGCGGCGGTGGCCCATTCGGCGGCCTACGGTTGGTCGACGGAGGCGTACTTGGACTTGGGCCGCGGTTGGGTCGTCCGCTCGCACACAATCCAGTATCATCGCCCTGCGAGGGCCGGCGACAAAATCGTGGTGCGGACCTGGGTGGCCACGATGAAGAAAGTGACGTCGATCCGGCGCTATCGTATCGTGCGGCCGAAGGACGGCCAATTGCTGGCCTCGGCCGAAACGAAATGGGCCTTCGTCGACTTCGCCACCGGCCAGCCCGCGAGAATCCCCCGCGAGATCGCCGGGGCGTTTCGCGTGGTCGAGCGATAGAGCGCGTCGCGGCGTCAAACGCACACCGGCTGCATCACGTCCAACTCGCGCCGGAAGCGAGAGACAAACTCGTCGCGCTCACGCGCGATCGACCAATTGCCTCGCAAGCGGAGTCTTAGCTTCGGCTGCTCCTTGCCGGGATGACGGCGCCGGGCGTCTTCCCACGATTGCTCCAGCCGGCCGACGACGAGTTCTGCCCGATCGGCCGGGGCCTCGACGACCAGCATCCATTGCCCGGGCGCGATCCTGAGCACCAGGTCGTCGCTGCGCAGCGCGCCGTGGAGAAACTCGTCGACCTCCGCGGCCCAAGGGTCCACGTTCTCTCCGTCGATCGCCGCCGCAATCAGGCAGAGGTGCTTGCGGCCGTCTCGCGCCGCGTCGGGCCGTTCGAGATAGCGGCGCAGGATCTTCGCCGGATCGGCCGTGGGAACGGTGAACGAGAACGTGCTGCCGACCCCCACGCGGCTCTCGACCGCGATCTGCCCGAAGTTCAAAGCCACGAGTTCCTTGGCAATGTTCAGCCCCAACCCGACGCCTTGGGCGGTCGCCCGGGCGTCGCTGCCGACCTGCTGGAATCGCTCGAAGATCACCTTCAGCTTGTCGGCGTCGATGCCCGGCCCGTCGTCGGTCACACCGATAATCACTTCGGCCGACTTCGCTTCGTATCGAGCCCAGAGCCTCACGTGCCCGCCTTCGCCGGCGAATTTGACCGCATTGACGGCGAGATTGATGATCACGCGCCCGATCTGGGCCGCGTCGCAGTAGACGGCCGGCAGATCCTTGTGGAATTCGAGAGATAGTTCGCATTTTGCGGAAGCGGCCTTCTGCTCGACAGCGGCTTTCACTCTCTGCACGACTCCCGCCACCGCACAACGACTTCGCCGCACGCAAAGCCGCCCGGCTTCGAGCTTGCCGACGTCGAGCATGTCGTCGACCATCAAGGCCAGGTCGTCGACGCAATGGGAGATGATCTCCAGATACTCGTGTTGTTCGGCGGCGACCGGACCGGCCAGACCGTCGTCGATGATCGAGGTGAATTCCCGGACCACGCTCAGCGGCGTGCGAAACTCGTGTGCGACGTTGTTGACGAACTGATAGGCCGTCTCGTTCAACTCGGCCAGGCGGACGGTCTTCTCGTCGAGCAGGCGGTTGCTGGCCTCCAGCCTGGCGGCGTAATCGGCCAGTTGCCGTTCGGCCCGCTTGCGATCGGTGATGTCGACGAAACCTTCCACAATGCCGATCGTCTCCCCGTCGGCCGAGCGAAAGGGGGTGGCGATCACAATATGGGAGACCTCTCGTCCGTCGCGCAGCGTACGTGTAATTTCTTTCTCGGCGTGCGGCTTTCCTGCGAGGATTTGCCGCAACGGGCATCCGATGGAGTTGCAGGTGTTGTCGCATCCCATCATCTCGTCGCACGTCAGTTCCAAGTCGTCATCTCGAGAGACACCAAAGTACGCGCAGAATGAGTCGTTCAGGTGCAGCACGTTCTGACGGCGGTCGACGACACACAACGGCACGGCGGCGTTGAAGATCTGCCGCAGCTCGGCGTTGGCGGTGCGCAGCGCGTCGACGGTACGCCGACCGGCCTTGCCGGCTGCCAGTCTCCACAGCGAAACCCCGATCAGGGCGAGTCCGGCCGTCGGCCCCGCCATCGGGTGCACCGCGGACAGCAACGCGGCGATCCCGCCGACAACCGTCAGGCAGATCCACTCCGACACGAAGAATCCACGCAGCGCCCCGAGTAGCGTGCGCCGATTGCGGATTTGACCGACGTCGGCGTCGGCCGCACTGCGATCGATCCTGCCGGGCTCAATCCTTCGGTGCTCAATTCTCTTGCGCTCGGTCGTTTCCAGGCGATTTGTCGTTGGGTGGTTGTGCATGGCGGTTGGCTGTGACGAGATTGCCCGCGGCGATGCTGAGGGCTTTCCTTGTGAAGATAGCCTTGTAAGGATAGCTCAGCGGGTCGACCAACCACCCAAACGGCGCCCTACGCGCTTGCCGATAGATCTGATTGGGGGAACTTTACCGCCCTCACATTTTCGCAGGTTCCCGCAAGTTCACCGTGCATAAGTCCTTGATTTCCCTGCCCGTTCCATCTTAGAATGAAGTTCGAAGAGATCGTGCGGTCGTTAAGCAATACTCATTGGGGGTTCGGTCATGGCCGAGTGGCCTCACTTGGGATTGATCCTGTTGGCGTTTACGGCGGCGCTGGCGGTCTTCGTGTTCGTTTGGCGGCCGATCAAGACGGCCTCGGTCGAGGCGCGGTTCGCTCAAGCCCGGCGCGATTTCCACGCGCAGCGCGAACGGCTGGAGATGAAGTTCGTGCTGCTCGCCTCAATGCACGCCGGCCCCAACGGACCGCATTGGGACAATTGCGATTTTGACGACGACGTGGCCTACGTGCGCAATCGCAACACGGGCGAGCTCTCGGCGTTTGTGGGCGTGAACGTCGTCGGCGAGGGCTTCGACCCGCCGCCGGGGGACATTGCCGGTGTGCTGGGGCAACTCCACGCCGGCACGGTGATCTTCCGCTTCGACGGCACGCGCTGGGAGACCGAGGGCCGGGCGATTCTCAACCTCAGCCCGGCCGAGGCGATCCGCCGCTATCAGCACGACCTGGAGATGGTCGATCGCGAGCCGGCCAACCGAGCGCGAACGCGTCCCAGACCTTGACAGGGCGGTCTTGACAGGGCGGTCTTGACAGGGCGGTCTTGACAGGGCGGTTCGGTGTGCGAAACTAGGGGAGTAATAGAAGCCTTACTCCCCTCTTCTGTCGCCTAGTCTGCGAGTCGCCGCATGTCGATCATTGTCGTCTGTCCCGGTTGCCACAAGAGCTTCAAGGTCAGCGACCGTTTTGCCGGCAAGGCCGGGGCTTGCCCGAGCTGCAAGGGTCAGATCACCGTCCCGGACAAGAAGGACGAGGTCAAGGTCCACGCACCGGACGAGTTCGCCGACGGGGGGCGCAGCACCACCGGCCAATTGGTGACCAAGCCGGTCGCCCGCAAAGACGCGAAGTGGAATCCCGTGGTGGCCGCCGGGATCGGCGGCGGAGTCTTGTTGGTGTTCCTGCTGAGTTGGATCACACGGCCCATGATTGCCGACAGTGTGCCTCTGCAGGTCATCTGCCTGATAATCATGTCCCCCCCGCTGGTTGTGGCGGCCTACTGGTTCCTGAGAGACGATGAGTTGGCGCCGTACCGCGGCAACGCGCTCTACATTCGTACCGGTGTTTGTGCCGCGGCCTATGCCTGTCTCTGGGGAGTTTACGCCTACGTGTCGCTGATCGGGCTGATGGACGCGGCCACCTTCGTGCAGTTGCTGATCGTGGCCGCTCCGATCGTCGTGGTCGGAGCGTTGGCGGCTCTGGCCTGTCTCGATCTGGACTTCGGTAGCGGCGTGTTTCACTACGGGTTCTACGTCTTGGTGACCATGCTCTTGGGGACGGTTGCCGGAATCCAATGGCTGCCCGAATAAGCGGCTCACCGTGGAAAAGCGCGGCGGTCCCTCGCTCTGGAGGAAGCCCGAGTCACCTTCGGTTACAACTCCGGCGACAATGAGAAACGCCGCCCGTTATCTCTTGGCATCGTCGAGAGCGGGCTCTTCGACCTGCCCGAGGCAGGCCACTGCAACGCGAAATCTCGGTCGAGGAGGTTCGTCGCGTGAAGCGTTGGGGCGACCTAAACTGCCCCCTCTGGCCCGACTGCCAATTTCGCCCCAAATCGACCGAAAGTGGCGCCTCTGGAATCTCGTGACGCCGCTATCGGATGTCCAACGCGTGCGTTGGTTTCTTGCGAAGAACACGCCTGGGAATAAGGCTGCTTACGTAAGTGAGTTGCTCAACTTGCAGACCCGTCGGAAAGATGCCACAATGCGCGCCATGGTCATCCCGCAATACTCGATCCGTCAACTGCTGGTGGTCACGGCCATCTGCTCCGGCGCGTTCGCCGTTCTCGGGCTGGCGGTCCGCGGCAACGAAATCGCGTTGGCGATATCGATCGCGATCCTTGCGGGGGTGGTCGTGGTGTTGGCGCACGTGGCCGCGTTCGCCGTGGTTTGGGCCTTCTCGAGGTCGAGCCTGGGGCGATCCAATCGCCAGGAGATAGAACTCCCTCGCATTTCCCCGCCCGAGGTGGATCGGCCGAACTCGGAGAACTGGCCGGGGGAGTGGTCGTGATGCACCGCGCAACCAGGCACGTGGCGGACGGACCGGTGGTGAGCCGTTGGACGGCCGCCGCCGTTTGGTTGGTGGTCTTGACCACCGCATCGAATTCTACCGCCCAACTTCGGCAGACCGGCACGATCGCGACGAGCACGGACTGGGGGCTGACGATGACGGTCGACTTCAGTTGGCCCAAAGGTAACGGCTATCGGCCGGTTCGCATCACGGTCACCCCGACCACGCCGTCGACGATCGACAAAACGCTGGACGTCGTGCTTCGTGTGCGGGGCGAACAGCGTTACTACCGTCGTCACGATCAATTCGACCGCAACGTCGAGATGACCATTGAGGTCCCGGCCGGATCGGGGCCCGTCGAGGCCACGTTGTCGGTTCCTCACGTGGGACGTTGGGAGCGGTATTCCATTGAGGTCACCGGCAACGGCGAGGCGAGGCCGAAGCTGTCGTCACCTGCCGGGGGGTCGCCCCGTAGCCAGAATTTGCTTAATGAGACGGCGCCGACGCTGCTGGTGGTCGGCGCCACCCTGCCCGACACAAGCACGTTAGCCGGGATGCTGCCGGACCGTGGTAATAACCCCCGCGGCATGTTGGCTTCGGCAACGGCGCTGCCCGCAGGCGCGTTGCCCGAACGGTGGATCGACTATACCAATCTGGACGTCGTCTGCCTTTCGCTTCAGGAGTTGGCCGGACTGAAGCGGAAGCACCCGGCGCGACTGGCGGCGCTGCTCGAGTGGACGGCCACCGGCGGGAACCTCTGGGTTCACGGAGTCGGAGAAGACTGGCAGAAGCTGACGGAACTCGGCACCCTGGCCGGTCTACCGGCGGGCGCTGCCTGGACCCCGCCTTCGGCCGAAGACTACACCGAGAGGGCCCAGGGTGCGCCGGCTCGCGCAACGGCCAAAGAGCCCCACTTCAAGGTTTGCCCCTACGAAGCGGGAATGGTCGTAGCGTTTGCCGAAGACCCGTTTCCCGGCACTCGGCGGCAGTGGTCGGCCGTGCTGAACGTCTTGGGTCCCGATCGCTGCCTCTGGCAGATGCGTCACGGGCTGTCGACGGACGGGTCGAATTCAGACTATTGGAACCTCCAGATACCCGGTGTGGGACGGACGCCGGTCGGCTCGTTCTTGATGCTGATCACGCTGTTCGTGTTGGCGATCGGGCCGTTGAACTACTGGCTGTTGCGGCGAAAACGCAAGTTGCATCTGCTGGTGTTGACCGTACCGGTCGGCGCCGGCGCCGTGACCGGACTGATGCTGCTCTACGCCCTGGTGGCCGACGGGCTGAGTACACGCGTTCGCGTACGTAGCCTGACACAGATTGACCAGCGCCGCGGCCACGCCGTCTGTTTCAGCCGACTGTCGTACTACGCCGGATTGGCCCCGGCCGACGGCTTGCGCTTTCCGGAAGACGTGGCGATCTATCCATTCGAGTACGGCGCCTATTACCGCTACTATCGTCGTCGCAACAGCGAGCGCGAGATTGTCTGGGACGACGGACAACGGCTGACCAAGGGGTGGATCAGTTCGCGAACGCCGATGCAATTGCTTACCGTCCGCTCGCGGCCCAGCGAGCGGGGGCTGACGCTGTTGGACGACGGCGGCTCCGGCCAGCCGCGCGTCCTGAACCGGCTGGGCACGCCGATTCGCCATTTGTTCGTCCGCCTGCCGTCGGGCGACTGCGGCCGAGCGGAAGACGTCGGGGCGGGTGCGACGGTAGAGCTCACGCCGATCACCCAGACCCAAATGGGCAAGCAGTTAAATCGGATCACCACAAACAATTCGCTGGACGCGTCGCCGCGGGATCCGCGCGGCTACTACGGCCGCCGACCTCGCCGGCGGAGTTCCGACGCGTTCGCGACGTATGACGGGTCGGCCTGGGCAGATACCTGGGCCACGCAAGAAGACTCCTGTCTGGAGCGGGCCATCGCATCACTCCGCAGCCCGCACGGCGGCGACGGTGCCTTGGCCACGCGCGGCAGCTACGCGGCCATCGTCGAGCAGTCGCCGGAGGTCGAATTGGGCGTCGAGTCGGCCCGCGAAGAAGCGAGCTTCCACGTAATCCTGGGAAGGTGGTAACGCCGATGGTGGCCGACTCCCATCCGATGATCGAATTGCGCGGACTGCATCGCCATTTCGGCGAAACGCGGGCGGTCGACAACGTTTCGTTTACGGTACACGCGGGCGAGGTCTTCGGCTACATCGGCCCGAACGGGGCGGGCAAGACGACCAGTATGCGGATCCTGGCCACGCTCGATCTGCCCACCTCCGGCGACGCACGGGTCGACGGCTTCTCGGTGGTCGACGACCCCGACCGCGTCCGCCGCCGGTTGGGATTCATGCCCGACCATTTTGGCACGTATTCGAACGTCAACGTCCGCGAGTACCTCGATTTCTTCGCCCGGGCGTATCAGATGCGCCAGCCGCAGCGGGACGAAGCGGTCGAGCGGGTGATGGCGTTTACGGGGTTGGACGTATTGGCCGAGAAGCCGACCTCCGGGTTGTCGAAAGGGATGAAGCAGCGGCTCTGCTTGGGCCGGACGCTGATCCACGATCCGGCCGTGTTGGTGCTGGACGAACCGGCCGCGGGGCTCGATCCCCGGGCGAGAATCGAGGTGCGGGCGATGATCCGCCAACTGGCCGACGACGGCAAGGCGATCCTCATCAGTTCCCACATCCTCACCGAGTTGGCCGAGATCTGCGACGTGGTCGGCATCATCGAACGCGGCCAGCTCTTGGTCCGCGGCACGGTCGACGAAATCCAGAAGCAGGGCCGCGCGCCGCACAACACGGTCGACGTGCGGGTGATCGCCCCACCGACGGATCCCGGCCCTCGGCTGGTCCGGTGGCTTGCCAAGCAACCGGGCGTGAGCGAGCCGCGCGTCGAGGGCGAACTGGTCACGTTCCAACACGTCGGCGACCGCGAGGCCGAGGCCGATCTGCTGCGGGCGATGATCAAGTTCGGCTTTCGCGTGGCCGCCTTTGCCAGCCGGGAACAGACCCTCGAGGACGTTTTCATGCAGGTCACCGAGGGGCTAGTACAATGAGTGCCGAGACGCAAACACCTCCCGCCGAAGCCACCTACGGCACTGTGCCCGAAGGTCGTATCGCCCGATACGCGGCGGCCGCGGAGGCATTCTTGGAGCGGGCCGCCGACCGGCTCAATCCGATTCTGGTCAAAGAGACCCGGCAGGCTCTGAAGAGCCGGCAGTTCATCATCACCTTCGCCCTGTTGCTGATCTGCGGCTGGGCCTGGTCGCTGATCGGCATCGCGGCTAACAATCCGAGGCAGCAGTTTGGCACCGCCGGGGCCGAGTTGTTTTGCGGCTACTATGTGATCCTGGCGGCGGCGCTGTTGGTGTTCGTACCCTTCGGCGCGTTTCGCTCGCTGGCCGCCGAGCAGGAAGACAAGACCTACGAACTGATGTCGATCACCACGCTGGGGCCGCGGCAGATCGCCCGTGGCAAGCTGGGCAGTGCGGTGTTGCAGATGCTGATCTACCTCTCGGCGCTGTCGCCCTGCCTGGCGTTTACGTACATGCTACGCGGGATCGACTTCCTCTCGATCGTGTACTTCCTCTTCTACATCGTGTTGTCGTCGTTGTTCTGCTCGATGATCGGTGTGCTGGCCGGTACCATCACCACGCACCGCCACTGGCAGGTGGTCGTCTCCGTGGTGCTGATTGCGGCGTTGCTGGGAGTGTTTATCGGGGCGTGGGCGTTTGTTGTCGCGTTCACACAATGGGACGTGCTGGACTTTGAGGACACCGAATTCTGGATCGCCAACGCCGGGATCGTCACCGCCTTTGCCGGTTACTTTGCGATGGCCTACTACGCGGCGGTCGCCCGGCTGGCCTTTGCCTCCGACAACCGCTCGACCCGGCTGCGCGTGGTGATGGTCGCGCACCACGCGGTCTTCTGCGGTTGGATGGCCTGGGCCTGGGTCTCGCCGTATGCGGCGAATTTCCACGAAGTGGCCTTGGTTACCGCGATCGCCCTGCTCGCCGCACATTGGTACGTGATGGGGGCCTTGATGGCCGGCGAATCGCCGGAATTGTCGCCGCGCGTGAAGCGCAGCCTGCCGCAGAGTCTCTTGGGGCGGTCGCTGCTGACCTGGTTGAATCCCGGGCCGGGGACGGGCTACATGTTGGCGGTGGCCAGCATGGTCGGTGCATTGGTGCTTGTGCTGCTCGGGTTCTTCGTGGCCGACGTCTACGATCTCCGGAACCCAAACCGCGGAAGCCAAATCAGCTTCTGGAGAATGGCCTGCTTCGGCCTCGTGGTGACTTCCTACGTCGTGTTCTACCTGGGGCTGGGATTGGCGGCCGTGCGGTTTCTGCGCAACTATGTCCAGGTCGGGTTGCTGATGGGAGTCCTCACGAACATCCTGATCCTGACGATCGGCTCCGGCGGGCCGTTGATCGCTCACTTGATGATGGCCGACACGTTCGGCTATCGCTATAACCTCATGCTCTTCACTGAGCCCTTCTGGTCATCGGGCCACGTGATCAGCACGCCCACCGGGCTGTCGTCCAGCGCGTCGGCGCTGGTGGTGGTCGTGCCGCTGATGGCCTTGGCCGTGTTCTTCTGGAACTTGCCGCACGTGGTCGCGGAAGTGCGGCACGAGCGCGTTGCGAAGCCGCCTCGCGTGGCGGAAGACGACGCCCGGCGGAAGCGACGCAAGGCGCCCCCTTCGCCGGGCAGCGGCGATCCTTGGTAGTGTGCTCGTCCTTCCACCGGAAAGTCCTTCCGATGAAACCCTGCACGCCCCGGCCGGCCATCGCTCACGGTTGGTTGCCGTCGTCGGCCGGCGGCGGGGGCAATGCCGAGGCGGCTTTGCGGAGTTCGACGACGCGGGCAAGCAATTCGCCCGACTCGAACCGCTCCGCCCATTTCTGGGCCGGTTGGCGACGCTTGGCCTCCGGCTCCTCGGGCTCGTAATAGAGCTTCCAGCCGGTCAACTCGGTGAGGTTCTGGAAACTCACCACGCGCAGCGCCAGCTCCTTGTGGCTCAGCGCGTCGATCAGCTTGCCGGCCTCGCCATCGCGGAGGTCTTGCTCCGAATAGCCCCAGAGCATCCGATGCAACCCGTCGGCCTCTGTGGTGTAGCGTTTGGCCATCGCACGGTGTACGTCGGCCGCAACCGAAGCCCCCCGCGAAACGGCTTCCCGGAGTTCTCGAATGCAATCGGGCCAGATCTGCTTCTCGGTGGCGTCGTCCAGAAGTGTCACCAGAGAATCGAATTCGCCGATGTGCCCTAAGCACCGCGACGCCAGCCAGGCGACTTCTTTGCGGCGATGATTGGCCAATTCGAGCAGCCCCAGGCGGGCGTCGGCCTGGAGTTCCTTTTCGAGGATGTTCGAGGCCTGCGGGCCGAGATCGAACGGCACGCTCTCGCCGCCGGCAATCCACGCAGGCATCTGCTCGACGGCCACCGGATCGGGCAGCGGATCGACGTCCAACGGAACGCCGGTTCCCGCCTCGAGCGTGGTGCTCGATCCATCGACCTCCCAACGGATGCGTCCCACGGCCGCGTAGAGGTCGGCAACAACGGGGGCCGGCTCTGCTTGCGGATCGACGCCGGGCACGGGATCGCGGTCCACGTGCAGCGCGGCCATCGCGCCGGGGTCGACAAACGTAATCACGCCGGTTTGTTCACCCAGCCGCAGCCGAAAACTGACGTTGGCTTCGCCTGCCGTCCGCAAAATCGCCCTCCCGTAGTCGACGCTCATGCCCGAGAACCCTTGATCGTCTGCCGACAGCAACTCGCAGAGCGTGCCGTCGATCAACTGGACGGTCACTCCGGCGCCGGAAAGCGTCAGCAGAGGGCGAAACGTGGGCAGACTCAACAACGACTGACGCGAACTGACGATCCCGCGCGGAGCCACGCGCTGCCACGATGTCCCGGAATCGGCGCCCGGGCTGCCTCGCAGGAGCACTTGCCGCTCGGAAGTCAACTCACCCATTCGTTGCGGCGCAGGCGGAACCGGGGCCGTGGGCGGAACGGCCGGTGGAGATACCGGCGGATTGACCGTCGGGTCGGTCGGATCATTCGGCGGTACGAGCGGGGGCAGATCGGTCGGCGTGGTCGGTGGGTCCACCGGGCCGGGTGAATCCGGCGGCAGGGGAGCGACCGGCGGGAGATCGTTCGGATCGGCCGGGGGCAACGGAACGACGGGGTCTATTGGCGGGTCGACCACGTTATCCGGCGGTGTAACACCCGGCGGCACCACCTCTGGCGGTACAATGCCTGGCGGCACGACGTCCGGCGGCGGGTCCCCGGAGGGCGGATCGTCGATTCCCGTCGATGTGACGCTGGTGGGTCCGGCTTCGGGCGATCCTCCCGCCTCCGGTGCGGCAGCGACTTCCGCCGGCGGTTTGACCAGCCCCATCCGGACCGCCACATCGCCCAGCGGAGTACCCGGCTCGAATTGCCCTAAGGCAGTCAACACCACAACGGCAAAACACAACGCCAGGAGCAAGACGGCGGCGGCCGGCAAAAACCTCCGCGGTCTTCGTGGTTCGCGCAAATACTCGGGAATCTCCGGCTTCTGGCGGCCGGCCATCGGCGGCGGTTCGACCGGCGGAGCGGCACTCCCCTGTCCGTCGCCAGACGGCACTGTGGTGGCCGCGATCGGTGGAGCGACGGGGGCCTCCGGCGTCGACGGACTTACGGCCGGCAGTCCGTACATCCGCTGGCGGCTGCTGGGGTCGATCTCGGCCGCCTCGCCCAAGACCAGTGTGAGGATCTGGTGGCACGAGGCCACCTCGGCCAGGTGAATGTCGGAATCGAGACACACCTTCTCGAAATCCGGCACGCGATCGCCGTGGAGCGTGTTGTCGAGATACTCGGCCACCGTGTTGGCATCGAGCCCGGGGCCGTGATCGGTAAGAGCCGGGGCCGCCAACCGTAGACGCCGCATGACGTCCCGCGTGCGGTGGAGCAGCTCCGTGGCCACCTTGCTCTCGGCAATCTTCTTGCCGATCTCGGCGGCGTCCTCCGGCTCGAGAATGCCGTCGAGATAAGCCAGCATCGTACGCAAGGTCAATCGCATCACAGACTCCTCAGCCGGATGAAGTTGGTCTTTCCCTTCTACCCGAATAGTGTCGTCCGGGTGGCAAATCCGTGCAGCAAAACCAGGGAATACGCGACGTTTCCTCCGTCGACACATACTTCAGAGGGGGCCGCGCAATGTCAGCGGCGGGTCTCCGGCGAGGCGATCGGCTTCGAGAAAGCCAGCAGCGCAGATAGCGTGAGCAGACATTCCAGCAGGCCGACCACCATCGGGTGCAGTAGCGGGCGTTGCGATCGATAGGCCGAGGGCCATTGGTCCATCCGCTGCCATCCGTGCCGCGTTCGCCGCCATCCGTCGTCAGAATCCAAGGAATCTGGCGAGGGAGCCAGCGGCAATTCGACGATCAGCCAGCCGACTGCGACGAGAATCAGCAGAATAACGCCGACGACACGCAAGAGTTGACTCCATACACCCGCCGAAGAACGGCGCGAGGAGTTCTGCGCCGATAGAAGGGCCGCTACGAGCAGAAGGAATTGCAACCGGCGGGCCGATCGCGAGGCAGTTGATGCGCTTTGCCGCAACCGCAATCAAGGCATAGGCTTACAGCGAAGCGTACATGGCCTTTGAATCGCGTCGTGTTGCGTGTTCGCAACGTGCATTGGGTGATGCGCGTAGTCTACAGGCAACATCGTTGACCGGCGTCAACCCTGCCGCTACTCGGGTCCGTTTTGCGGGCAGACCAATTTGCCCCCGCTGCGACGGTGGCCTAGGGTTGGCTATGGCGATGCGTAGCAAGACGGCAGCCCACAACTCGGCCGACACGCACGCGAGACACCCCCTGAGTCAACCCGTCCCGTGAGGCAAATAAGCCATGAGTACCCCGGAGAATCCTTCAGTCGACCTGAACAAGATCCTCGCCGGCGCCCAGTTGCCCGCCTTGCCGCAAAGCGCGATTCGCTTGCTTGAGCTTTCGCAAGACCCCACCAACGGGCCGCCCGAATTCGCCGTGCCTATCGAGTCGGATCCCGGGCTGACCGGCCAGGTGTTGCGATTCGTCAACTCGTCGTATTTCGGCTTCTCGCGGGAGATCTCCAGTGTGAAGCTGGCGATCACGCTGGTGGGCATCCGAACGATCAAGAACTTCGCGCTTTGGAGCGCCGTTTTCAGCCTGATGCCGAACCCCCGTTGTGGGCCGTTCGATCTGAAGAGCCTCTGGCAGGACTCGCTCCGCCGGGCACTCTTCACTCGTGCCGTGGCCAAGTTGATGGGCATCAAGGAGCCGGAGGAACCGTTTGCGGCGGCTCTGCTTCAGGACATGGCCGTGCCGCTGTTGGCCAAGGAACTGCCCGATCTTTACGTCAAACTGCTGGAAGCCCGCAGCGACGGTAAGATCCGTCTGTCGATGGTGGAGAGCCGCGTATTCGGCTGGACCCACGCCGAGGCGTCCGGCATCATGGCGCGTCACTGGAACCTGCCCGAAGGTTTTGCAGCGTTGGTCGAGAGCCACGCGCAGATCGAGGATTGCCTGGCGTGCCGCGATACCGAGCCGGGCAAGCTCGCCGTGGCCCTTTCGGCCCTCTTGCCGGCGGTCGTCGACACCGACTGGCACGCGCATGAGGAGTTTTCAGACCTCTATGCCAAGGCGGTTCCACCCGACGGCCCGGAGTTGGTCGAACTGCTGGGGCAGGTCGACGAAGAGTTTGCCCAGTTTGCCCCCGTGTTGAAGTTGACCAGCCCGGCCGCGTCGCTGGCCGACCGCTTTGCCGCAACGGTTTCGACGGCTTGACGCCGTCTGAATGCAGAGCTGGCACGAGCGGGCACGAAGGTCGGGCACAAGTCGTCTAGGCAAACGGCACGATTCTGCGTACCCTTGGGCCATGCTGGCACGGATAGCCCCCTGGTATCGTTCCTGTTTCGGCCACGCGATCGTCGCAGCGGCCCTGCTCTGGACGGCGCTGCCGCCCTGCAATCTTTGGCCGTTGGCTTGGGTTGCGCCCGTCTGGTGGGTGTTGCTGATACGGCGGAGCGGACTCAAGGGCGAGCAACCGCGCCCCGCCGCATTCTCGCCGACCTCGGGCCGCCGCGCGCTTCGCCCGATCGTTGCGGTCGTCGCCTTCTTGCGCTGGCTCCTTGACGGCGACCATCCCTATCGAGGCATCTACCTGGCGGGTTTCCTCTTTTGGTGCGCCGCGTTGCATTGGCTCTGTCTGCCGTATTGGGCGACCGGGTTCCTCGGACTGCTGGCCGCATTCTACATGGGGTTCTATCTGCCCGTCTTCGTGGGCCTGTGCCGCGTGGCCGTGCATCGGATGGGCGTGTCGGTGATCGTTGCCGCGCCGGTCGTTTGGGCCGGTCTGGAGTTCGCTCGAGCCCACTTGATCACCGGCACCACGTTGGCCGCTTTGAGCCACACGCAGTTCCGTTGGATTCGGCTGATTCAAGTGGCCGATCTGTTCGGGGCCTATGGCGTCGGCTTCGTCGTGATGCTCGGCGCCGCATGTGTGGCACGCATGGTCCCTTGCGACGGCCGGCGATGGGCCGTCTGGCCGCTGGCTCCCGCGGTGGCCGTTCTGACGGTGACCCTCCTCTACGGGCAGTATCGCATCACCGAGGTCGCTCCCCCGCAGCAGCCCGCCGTTCGCGTGGCCTTGATCCAAGGCTGCATCGACTCGACTTTCAAGGCCGACCAGGCAATGGCCAAGACTATCCACCGGGAATACCACGGGCTGTCGCGAGAGGCCGTTAACGAGTTTGGCCGACTCGACGTGATCATCTGGCCGGAGACGATCTGCCGCTATTTCTGGATTACGCTGGAGCCAGGCGCACGCATGCCGGGCTGCTCCGAAGTCAAGAGCCGTGCATTGGCAGAAGAACATCGCCGCTGCATCGCCGGCATGGCTCACGATCTGGCGACGCCGATGATTCTGGGGCTTGACGCACTTCATTTTGGCAGCGAAGGACACCAGCAGTTCAATGCGGCGATTCTGATTTCACCCGACGGAACTTCCCAGGGGCCGTACCACAAGCAGCATCTGGTGCTCTTTGGTGAATACGTTCCTTTGGCACGACACCTCCCTTGGTTGTACGAGCTTACCCCTCTGTCGGACGGGGTGACCCCGGGTGAATCGCCGGTCACGGTGCAGGTGGCCAACCTCCGTTTCGCCCCGAATATCTGCTACGAAAGCGTGCTGCCCCATGTCATCCGCAGCCAGGTCTGCGCGCTCAAGGACCGCGGCGAGGAGCCCGACGTGCTGGTCAACCTGACCAACGACGGCTGGTTCTACGGCTCTGCCGAACTCGACATGCACCTCATATGTGGGGCATTTCGGGCGATTGAATGCCGCAAGCCACTTCTGATCGCGGCGAACACGGGGTTCTCTGCGCATATCACCTCCAACGGGAAGGTCGTATCTCGCGGAAGAAGGCATGCCACCGACAAGATCCTAGCCGAAGTCCACTCAGACGGGCGGCAGAGTGCGTACTTGCGGCTCGGTGATTGGCCGGTATCCTTCTGTTTGGGGGCATGTCTTCTGCTGGCAGCAGTGGGTTTCCGGTCCCGAGGTGCTCTACAGACGCCGGCACGACCATAACAGCTCATTCCCCCAGGCGCAAGGGTCGGGCGGATTCTGGGCATTCTCGTTGACATGAGAAAATGGGCGAAGTTATACTAACGGAATAGTTTTGTGGGTTTGCCGTTGGCCTGTGTGGGCTGTTCTGCCTGAGGCAAACCCGAGTTGGTACAACGAATTGGGCCGGACGGAAGCGGTCTGCGGTCGATGGAAGAGGACTGCCGTGGCGGGTGTTTGCCCGGCTGTCACAGGAGAGGTCTGGACATGAACCTCGTTGGCAAGATCTTCACCGTACTCATCTGCGTGATGAGCATCTTCTTCGCGGCCTTCGCGGCCACGCTTCACTCCACCCATAAGAATTGGAAAGAGGAGGCGGCGAAGCACGAAGCGAGCCTCAAGAAGGCGCAGGAAGATAATGAGACGATGGACGCGGAGAATCAGCGTCTGCGGAAGGAGCGCCAGAAGGAGCGTGCGGCCTACGCAGCGGCCTCCGCGGCACAACTCGCGGAAGTGAAGCGGTTGACGGACCAATACAACCAACTCGTCAAGGATATGGAGACAGTTTCTGCGGAGAAGCAGACTGCGTTGGCAGCCACCGCCGCCGCAGAAGCCAGTGCCAAGCAGTTTCGCGAACAGACCGACGATCTGGTGGCCGACAAGCTCACCGCGCAGGAAGAACGCGAGCAACTGTTTAAGGAAGTGGTGATCAAGAGCGACGACCTGCACGTGGCCGTCAACGAAGTGAAGCGGCTGCGAAGACTGCAAATGAGCCTCACCGAGCAGCTCTCCAAGGCGACGGAAGTGCTGCGGATGTTCGGGCTGGTTGGGGATTACATCTATGGCGACCCGCCGATGATCGACGGGTTGGTGTTGTCGGTGCCCAGCGCCGATCTGGTGACCGTCTCGTTGGGGCACGACGACGGGCTGATCAACGGACACTTCCTGGATATTTATCGCACCGCATCGGGCACGTCGACCTACGTGGGGCGGATCGAAGTCGTCAAGACCCAGCCCGACACGTCGATCTGCAAGGTCGCCCAACTGAAGAGCCCCGTCCGCAGGGGCGATTCCATCACTACCAGGCTACAGAACTACAAATATGTCACCGTCAAACTCCACCAATAAGCCCGGCGGACCCTACCGCAGACCACGGGCCGACGTCTACACGGCGCTGCTTGTGCTGGCGTTGCTCGCGTTGGCGTTGGGGATCTTCTGCCTCTCGCAGATCATGAACGTCTACGAGTGGAAGTTCCGCGGCGCGGCCGAAGCGCCGGTGGCACGTTCGGTCGCCATGGCCTCTACGTTCGATTCACCTCCACTTTTTGCGAGCACGGATGCTCCGTCGCCTGTTCGACTACTTCAGTAACGATCTGGCGGTTGATCTGGGAACGGCCAACACGCTGATCGGCGTGGCCGGTGAAGGGATCGTTATCGATGAACCCTCGGTGGTCGCGGTGCGCCGCGAGTCCGGCCGAGTTCTTTCCGGCGGCTGCGCCGTCGGGCATCTGGCCAAACAGATGCAGGGCCGAACGCCCGAGCGGATCTCCGTCGTGCGGCCGTTGAGCGACGGTGTGATTACCGACTTCGAACTCTGCGAAGCGATGCTCCGCTATTTCTTGCGGAAGGCCCAGCCGTCGAGGCTGAAGCGAAAGCCCCGCGTTCTGGTCGCCGTGCCGGGCTGTATCACGCCGGTGGAGAAGCGGGCCGTCTTCAACAGCGTTCATCGCGCCGGGGCGCGCCAAGTCTGGCTCTTGAGCGAGGCCAAGGCGGCCGCCATCGGGGCCGGATTGCCGATCGTCGAACCGGTGGCCAGCATGATCGTCGACGTCGGCGGCGGCACGACCGAAACGGCCGTGTTGAGCCTCGGCGATACCGTGGCCTCCGAATCGATCCGCACCGGCGGCGACGAGATGGATCAAGCGATCGTCGATTACCTCCGCCGCCACTACAGTCTGCGCATCGGGCTGCCCGCGGCCGAGCAACTGCGGATCGATCTGGGCAGCGCCGACCCGCTGCAAGACGAACGGGTTTGCCAGGTCAGCGGCGTCGACACCGTCAGCGGACTGCCGCGGACCGCGACGCTCACCAGCGAGGAAATCCGCCAAGCGCTGGCCGACCCGCTGGAGAAGATCCTCGAGGTGATCCGGGCCACACTCGACGGGGCGACGCCCGATCTGGCGGCCGATCTGGTGGACGGCGGGTTGGTGCTTTGCGGCGGCGGCTCGCTGTTGCCGGGGCTCGACCGGCTGATTGGCCGGCGGATCGGCGTGCCCGCCCGTCTGGCCGCCGAGCCGACGGCCGTCGTGGCCAGCGGCCTTCTGATCTGTCTCGAAGAGTTTCCCAAATGGCGGCCGATGCTCGAATCGAGTGATGACGACGTGTAGAGGAACCTAGCAGTGGCCACGGCAAGCTGTGATTCTCGAACCGGCAACCGCGGGCGGCGGAGGTTGTCCACGCCGGCGGCTGGATTGGGACTCGCTCTGGCGGCCACCGTCGGGCTGGCGGCATCGCCGGCGGAGTGGACGGCACCGCTGAGAAGCCGCGTGGCGTCGATCTTGAAGCCGGGGCAACGGGTCGCGCTTTCGCTGCGGCAGCGCACGCGTTGGGCGACGGCGCAAGTGAAAGCCCACTTCGGTTCCGCCGTCGAGTTGGCCGATGCCCGCAATGAACTGCAACGGTTGTCGCAGGAGAACCGCCGGCTGACGTCCGCGTTGACCGGCGCGCATGCCGAGATTCAACGACGATCGGAAGCGGCAGCAGACGACACGGATCACCTATTGCAGGCACGTTGCCTTCCGGCCCGAGTCATGGGACGTCAGGCGAAGGCCTTTTTAGGGCGACACCGCTTGCTCGACGTCGGCTCCGGCGACGGCGTGCAGCCCGGGGCCCTGGTCGTCGACTATCCGGAAGTGATCGATCGCGGCGGCGACGACCAATTGCAGTCGGGCCAGTTGGTGCTTCAGGGGAGCCGCGTTTGGGGACAGATTGCCGAGTTGGGGCCGGCGGCCAGCGTCGTCCGTACGGTGGCCGAGGCCGGTTATCGCGACGTGGTTGCCGTCGGACGCCCCAACGGCCCGCAGGGTGTGCTCGAAGGAACCGGTGAGAAGCTCGCGAAGATCCGGCTGGTCCCGGCGACCGAGCCGGTTGCCGTCGGCGATCCGGTTTTCGCCGTTGCCACGAAAGGCGTGCTGCCGGTGACGCCGCTGTACGGACACGTCGTCCGCGCCGAACGACCCTCGGAAGCGGCCCATTGGCAGATTTGGATACAGCCGGCGGTGAGGGCGGAGGAACCGGAACGCGTGGGCGTGTTGCGGGTGGAGTTAGTAGGCGGTAGGCAGTAGACAGCGGGTAGGAGGCTGTGTTTTGATGGGGGGCGTCTTGGATGTGACGTGAACTAGCCGAGGGCGGAAGCCCACGGAGGGGAGGAAGCGGGGGAATTGACCGGCCGCCGGCAAATAGTAGGGGCAAGACAACGGATGTCTGCGATGCGTTTGCTTTTGCTCGTGCCCGTCATCTACGTCATTGCCGTCGTCGAGACGTCGCTGGTCGACGCGATGCAGATCGGCCACGTGGCGCCGGACCTGTTGGCGTTGGCCGCGATCGCCTGGTTGCTCGTTTGGCCCGGGCCGCGGGCGTTCCTGGTGGCGGGTGGTATCGCGCTGTTCGGCGACGCCATAGCCCCGGGGCGACTCGGCGTTGGTGCGGCGTGGATGTTGTTGATCGGCTACGGCATCAGCCGGCTTCGGCCGTGGCTGAAAGCGGAAAGCCTGGTCGCGCGAGTTGCGATCGTGGCCGTGGCCGTTACGGCGTGGGCAGCGGCCGTGGGGATGACCGCCCGAGTGATCGGCGATGTCTCACTGCCGTGGACAGTGCTCTTGCAGCGGGCCGCCGGTGTGGGAGCCTACACGGCCGGGGTGAGCCTGCCCGTGTTCATGCTATTGGCGTGGATTCGAGAGACTCCGGCCGTTGCGCGCAGAGAACTCGAAGATTTGTAGAGTTACGAGAGATTGCCCTTGTTCCCCGATTGGCACCAGTTTCACGCCGACCAACACGCCCCCGCCGCGGCGATCGATTCGCGGCGGCGGCTGCGGATCTGTCTGGGCGCGTTTCTGCTGGCATTAGCAGTGGTGTTCGGCCGGGCCGTGCAACTCGAGATCACTGAAGGGGCCGCGTTTCGGGCGGAAGCGACTCGGCCGCTCGAGCGCCGCGAGAGCTTGCCGGGACTGCGCGGAAGAATCCTCGCACGTGACGGCGTGGTGTTGGCGTGCGATCGGCGGTCGGCCGTGCTGGCCGTCCATTACCGTTATCTCGAACAGCCCGCCGACCCAGCCTGGCTGCGGCGCATGGCGCGGTCGCGACTCACCCCGGCCGAGCGAAAAGAAGCTCAACGAGTGGCAGCCGAAGAGGAACAGGTGCTGCGCGAGCGTGCCGAACTAGCCCGACGTCTGGCCGAGTTGTGCGGAATCTCGGCCGAAGAATGGGACAACCGGGCGCGGCGAATTCAGACTCGGGTCGAACGGATCGCCGCCAGCCACAATCGCGATCGAAAGCGTCGGGCCGAAGCGGATGGGCCAAACGCGAAAGCTCCGCCCGTGGAGAAACAGCCCCGCTCTACGTTCGGCAAGATCCGCCGGGCGGTTGCCGAGGCATTGCGGCCTCCGCAGGCCAACACGCTGCTCCAATGGGAACCGGTTGCCGAACAGCACGACTATCACCCCGTCAGCGGCGATCTTCCTTTGGCCGTCGTGGCCGAGATCGAGGGCCGCCCGCAGCAATACCCGGGCGTGAGAATCGTGGAAGTCGTGCGCCGCCACTATCCGCAAGCAGCGCTCGCCGCCCATGCGCTGGGACACATGGGCCCGGTTTCCCGGGAGGACCTCCAACAGAACTCTGCCCAAAGCGCCGCCTACCACAGCGAGGACTACGCCGGACGCGCCGGCTTGGAGAAGCAATACGAGAGTCTGCTGCGGGCACGGCGAGGCGAGGCCGTCGAACTGACCGATCACAGTGGCCACTGGCTCTCGACCGAGCGGGTGCGCGAACCGGGCGTCGGACGCGATCTGATTCTCACGCTCGATTCCCGGCTGCAACGCACGGCCGAAACGCTGCTCGACGACGCGTTGAAACGCCGCGAGCTTGGCACGCACAACGTCGGCCACAACGGAAATCCAACCGACGGGGTGACGGCTGCCGGCGGGGCCGTGGTGGTGATGGACGTTCGCACCGGGGCGATTCGGGCGGCGGCTTCCGCGCCGCGTTTCGACCCCGGCGCCTTCGTCGCGGCCAACCGACGGGAGTTGGAGGTCTGGTTCGACGATCCCCGCAAGCCGCTCTTCGACCGCACGCGTCAGATGGCGATCCCGCCCGGCTCGGTCTTCAAGACGGTCTCTGCCGTGGCGTTGCTGGAAGCCGCCGCACTCGATCCGGCCGTACCGTTCTACTGCCAAGGGTATTTGCGTGAGAGCGATCGGCAGCGTTGTGCGGTTTACCGGCAGCACGGCGTTGGGCACGGCAACCTCACGCTCCGCGATGCCCTGGCACGAAGCTGCAACGTCTATTTCTTCCACCACGCCGGCGAAATGGGCCCCGTGCCGTTGCTCGATTGGGCCGAGCGCTTCGGCTTCGGCCACTTAACAGGCGTCGATCTGCCCGGTGAATCGCCCGGCCGGCTGCCCATGCCGCAGAGCCACGTGGCGCTGGAAGGCCGTGAGTGGCTGCCCGGCGACACGTACTCGCTCTGGGTCGGCCAAGGCTCGCTGACCGCCACGCCGCTGCAAGTGGCCCGTATGATGGCGGCAGTGGCCAACGGCGGCAATCTGGTCACGCCGCACCTGGTCAGCGGCTTAGGTCTGCCCGAACGGGTCGACGCGGCGTCGGAAGCGCCCCCGGAGAATCCGATCCGTATCCCGGCGCCACGCCCTATCTCTGGCCTGAAGCCGGAGACATTGGACGAGATACGCGACGGCCTAGAGCGCGTCGTATGCGATCATCAAGGCACGGCCCACGGAACGGTTCACCTGGAGTCGATCGCCATCGCCGGCAAGACCGGCACCGCCCAGACCGGCGGCGGCCGCGCCGCCCATGCCTGGTTCGCCGGCTACGTTCCGGCCGAGAATCCCAAGCTCGTGATCGTCGTCGCCCTAGAACACAGCGGCGACGCCGCCACAACGGCCGGCCCGGTCGTCAAGCGTTTGGTGCTCGCGATGCAGCAGTTCGGACTTCTGTAGCGAGCCCAAGCGGCCTTGCCGAAGGGCACCTCAAAACTCGTCCTCTTTCCGCCGCAGCGCCGCCGCCACGCGGGCGACCAGAATCTTCGGGCTAAACGGCTTGGTGACGTAGTCGTCGGCCCCTTCGCGCAGGCCGGCCACGATGTCGGCGTCGCCGCTTAGCGCGGTGAGCATGATGATGGGGATCGAGCGGGTGCGGGGGTCGTTGCGGAGTTCTCGGCAGACGGCTAGACCGTCGACGCCGGGCAACATGCGGTCGAGCACCACCGCGTCGAACGACTGCATGTCGGCCACGGCCAACGCCTCTTCGCCGGAGCCGACCGCGGCCACTCGATGCCCCTGCTTCTCGAGGTTGTAGCTGACCATCTCGCGAATCGTGACCTCATCCTCCACCACAAGTACCGATGCCATCATCGCTTCCTCTCTCGCGCCGATTGCATGGCTGCTGCCATTGGCCGGGCCTCATTGGCCGTTCTGATCTTCGTTCGTTGCACGTTGGGGAATTCTAGGGAGCGAATCCTAGCGAAGTGTTAGCGACCGGTTAGAAATCGATGGCACCGAGAAACGGCCCCGGGAGATAGTCGCCCCAGGAGATAGTCGCGGCGCTGCGGTGGCGGCCACTACATCGCAAACCGGTAGTACCCCAGCGCCCACAGCAGGATGAGCGTAGCCAGATAGAGCACGCGAAGCAGGTTGAACAGCGCCGTCAGGCACGCCAACACGATGCACTTGGCGCTGGGCTTGCCTCGGCCGAACAGCAGCGTGCCCAAGAGAAACAACGACAGGAAGTCCAACGCAAAACCGGCGGGGACGAACCAACCAAACACGGTACACATGATCGAGATGAAGACCACATCGTTGCCCGAGCGGCGCTTTAGCCGCTCGACCAGCGGCGAGCTGTCGGCTTCGGTGGCCTCGATCATCGGGGCCGCGAAGGGATTGACCTTGTAGTGTTTCAACTCAAATGGCACAAAGTGGAGGGTAGGTGACGATCTCC
>CAYYNP010000063.1:0-37067 GCA_964472545.1 uncultured Planctomycetaceae bacterium
GTTGCTTAGCTGGACCACGGTTTTGTGCCAAACCCGTTGAAACAAAACAGTCGCTCTTGCAACCACCGCAGCCTTCCGGTGAGCAGCCCTTCTCACCGCAGGGGGCCGAACTGCAGCAACCCACCTTGCCACAGCCGGCGCTCAGAGGGCAATTGGGCAGCGGAGCGCAGAACTCCTCGCATTCCACCACCCAGACCGTTTTCTTGACTTTCTTCGTGTCGCAGACCACACGGCAAGGCGATCCGCAACTGCCACAAGCCTTCCGCGGCCCACACGACGGTGCGTCGCCGCAGGTCGCCGCCGGGCCGCAATCCGAGGCGATTGCCACGCCGGTGAGCAGTAATCCGACGGCCAGCGAATACAGGATGATCCTCATGCCAGGTTCTCCTTATGGGGCGTGCCGCATGCGGGCACATGGGTTCCAGTTTCCGTCCGCGTCGGTACCACCCGTTCGCGGGTGCAACCGACCGCGGAACTTCGTCCGCTTAGAAGTCGATCTGACCTCGCATCATGAAGATGTCCATCGGGCCGTAGCCGGAGGCGTCGGAGTTGATGTAGTTCCACATCAGCCGCGTGTACGGGTTGAGGTACCAGTTCAGCCCAACCGTGTGGTTGGTCGCGGTGCCGCCGGTGACGGCGCCGTCGTCCAGGTCGATGTAAGAAATACGGTAGCCCATCTCCCAGGCGCCCTTGCCGCAGGCCACGTCGCCGCCCTCGGTGGTCACGCGGAAGAAGTTCTCGAAAGGCTTCACCCGGTCGAACGCACCGGCGCTGCGCTTGTAGCGGCGGTTTTCACCGGTGAGAAAGTAGCTCACGTAGACGTAGCCGGCATTGAAGTCGGCGTCGGGGCCGCCGGCCGTGTTGACGAACGCCTGCATGTATTCCGACTGGATCGAGAACGGTCCGTAGACGAACGCCGCTTCGGCGCCGAGCAGTTGATACGACTCGGCACCGATCGAGCCGGTACTGACGATGTAGTCGCCCAAGTGGGCCTCCGGGCGTTCTCGGAAGCGGATCGACTCGTCGCTGATGTGGCGATAGCTGTAGGCCACGCCGGTGTGCAACAGGCCGCGGCCTTCGGTGGCCTCGTCGTACCAAGGCAGGAAAGTGACGCGCGTCGTCACGGCCGTGCCGCCGTCGTCGCCGTCGAACGCCCTGGGCGGCTCGTCGGTGGCCTCGGGAATGAAGGCCCCAATGGCCCAGGTCAGGTTTTCGTTGTCGGAGTGATCGGCAGCCATCACACCCACGTTACGTGCCGGTGTGAACGCACCGGTGAAGCTCCGTTCCATGAAGCTGATGTACTTCGAACTGGTCAGTTCCTCCAGCCCGAACGGCTCCTTGAAGTGACCAACCTTGACGCTGCCGAGGTACGGCAACTCGCTGACCCTGAACCAGACGTCTTTGAACGTGGGTGCCTGGAGCGTGTCGCTCGCGGCGGTCGATTGGGTGCCGGCAAAGTCGTACTGCACCTTGTAGTCGACCACGTTGAAGGCCTTGCCTTTGACGAAGATCCGGGCGCGGCGAAACTCGAATCCGTTGGGCTGGTTTCCCAGCGTGGCCATGCTCACGGCGCTTTGGCTGTACAGAGACCAGTCGGCCATGATACGCCCACCCACGGTCACCGAAGGCTTGCCGGCCGCCTTCTTCTTGTCGGCCGCTATCTTGGCCTCCATGCTCGCTTTCCAGGCCTGCAAGTCGGCTACCTGATCCTCGAGGCTGGGCGCGTCGTCCATCGCCACGGGCAGGGCCGGTGCGTATCCGGCGTTTGGGCTGGCGTAGACCGGCGCGATCTCCTGGCTCCAGGCCATGGTCGAGCCGCCACACACGGCCATCGCGTACAGCGCGACGAACAGCCAGTTCCGTTTACGTCTTTGCATCGGTTTTCCTCCATGCATGGGGGTTGGCCCGCATTCCATAATGGGGTTTTCTAGGGAAGTGGGATCGGGTGTCCCCACTACCTCGCGATGATTACTTTGCCGATAGTGCTTTAATCTGAATTGCCGTATTGACTCCGGCCAGTGTTTTGCTTCGGAAGTAGTCCCCCCGGGCGATTATTAGGATCCGAAGAACTGGTCCAACCCGACTGCGTACGACCGTCATAACCGGAACGACCGGGAAACTCGGCAGAATATTCATGCGGAATGATGCGGGATCTTGTTGCCGAATACATTACCGTGTGGGTGATCGTTCTGGTGTCACCAGCTCTCCGCACTACCCCTATGGCTGTCCATGCCCCCCCATATGTCATGTTGCTCGGCACGCTGGCGGAAACTAGGATTGGCTGGTTGAGGCTCGCCTCGGCCCCCTGTCAACACCGCAGAAGGAGACGGATCATGGACGGCCCTCAGCTACAGACGATTGCCGACGAGGACGCCGCGGCTTCGCGGAGCGCGTCCTTGCGGACGCCCTACAGAAAACTGCTTATATTTGGTCTTCTCGGGATGGGGGCCGTGCTTTTTGCCGTCTACAACATCGCTGAACTGATACGCCGAAATCGCTTGGAATCGCGCTACACTCCGCAGGGCCAAGTCAACCTGACGGAGGACCCGTCGTTGCCGGACAATCACTCGCCGCCGGAGCCCGGTGCTTCGTTGCGAGTTGCCGTGGCCCCGGTGATCTCGCCGGAGAAATCGCTGCCGAAGTATCGAAACCTCGTGGTCTATCTTGCCGGCAAACTGGGCAAGGAACCGGACTGCCTGCAGGGGAAATCCTACGAACAGGTAAACGACCTGGTACGCAATCGCCAATGCCATCTCGCCATGGTCTGCACGTACGCCTTCGTTCTATGCGAAGAAGAGTTCGGCATGGAGGCGATCGCCGTTCCGCTGATCGACGGCAAGGATCATTACCACTCGTACATCGTGGTACCGAAATCGAGCCAGGCGACGTCCCTGCTGGACCTGCGTGGGAAACGTTTCGGTTCGGCAAACAGATTATCCAACTCCGGATGGCTCTATCCGATGGTCTGGCTACAGAGAAACGGGGAAGACCCGAAGACGTTCTTCCAGGGCAATCACGTGATTACCGGAAGCCACGATCGATCCGTTTCGCAAGTAGTATCCGAGGACGTCTACGGCGCCGCCGTAGACAGTTTGGTCTACGATCAGATGGTCGCCGAAGATCCTTCCATCGCCGAGAAGACGAGAATCATCGACGAGTCGCCCGAGTTCGGCATGCCGCCGCTGGTCGTTCCTCCGCAGACCAGTCCGGAGTTGAAGAAGGAACTGACCGAAGCTCTGCTCAACGTTCACCTGGATCCGGAGGGCGGGGAGATCCTGAAGTCCCTGCAGATCGATCGGTTCGTTCGCCCGCGCGAGGGTCTGTTCGACAGCGTGCGGGCGGACTCCTCGTACTTGGAGGAGCATCAGTGACACGTGCTTCGGCGGTCGGCCGATTCGTATTCCCGCTGTTACGGCGTGTGCTCTCAATCCCACTGTTCTTCAAGATCATGGGCATCGGGTTGGTAGTTGCGGCCGTATTTGGCGGCGTGATGCTGCTGCAGATTCGCGGCAGTGTTTCTCACACACTCCACCACATGCTGGAAGAAAGAACTCGATCGATTGCCCGCACGCTCGTCGCCAGCCTGGAGAGGCCGATGAGCACGGACGACCTCTTCTCCGTCAAGCAGGAACTCCAGGGCACGCTCGAGGTCTTTCCCGACGTGCGATATATCGTCGTCCGGGACGCTGCGGGGCGGATCGTAAGCCATACGTTCGAGCACACGGTTCCTCAGGATCTTCTCACGCCACGCGAACAAACCGGCGACGCCGAAGGTCAATTCCAGGTGCTTGCCGCCGGGGAGGGGCTCGTCTTCGAGGTGACGTATCCCATTCTGGAAGGTCACGCCGGCATGCTGCAGATCGGACTCACCGACGAGGCGGTCACCCGGGAGCTTTCGGCCGTGACGCGGTCGGTCGTGTGGAGCCTGGCATTATGTGCCACGATCGGCACCGGTCTGGCGCTGTTGCTGACGCACATCTTGACGCGTCCTATCCATCGCTTGGCACAGGCGGCCAACCGGGTTCGCGAGGGGGACTTCACCACCAGGGCCAGGATCTTCTCGCTCGATGAGATCGGGCGGCTGGCGGTCGCCTTCAACCAGATGACCGAGGGCCTTTACCAGTATCGCGAGCAGGTCCGGGAGAAAGAGAAAGCACGCCTGGCCCTGGTGGAGAAGACCGTCCGAGCCCAAGAGGACGAGCGCCAGAACATCTCGCGCGAGTTGCACGATCAGCTCGGCCAATCGCTGCTGGCGCTTCTCTTGGCCGTTCAATCCGTCTGCAAGGAGAACGTCGTTCCGGAGCACGTCTGCCGCGACATCGAAATCAGGATTCAACTCTTGATCGAAGAAGTGCGGCGGCTGGCGTGGGGGATGCGGCCTTCCATTCTCGACGACTACGGGCTGGACTTCGCATTGGCGCGTCACATTGAGGAGATGGTGAACCACTCCGGTTTGACCATCGACTATCAATACACTGCGTCGCCGGAGTCGGATCGTCTGCCCGGCAGGATCGAGGTCACGTTGTACCGCATTGCCCAGGAGGCGATTGCCAACATCGTACGACACGCCGCGGCAACCCGCGCCAGCGCGGTCGTTCTTCAGCAAGACAACGAGGTTACGCTGCTAGTCGAGGACAACGGAAGCGGATTCGACATGGACCGAGCCGGAACGAACGGAGCCGACAGCCTCGGGCTCACGGGCATGGGAGAGCGGGCCAGCCTGCTGGGCGGCACTTGCGTCGTGGAATCGGTTGCCGAACGGGGAACCACGATCCGTATCAGGATCCCTCTCAGCGAGAGCGAGAAATGCCGATCAGAACGTTGATTGCCGACGATCACGCCGTGTTTCGCAGCGGCCTGAAGGCGCTTCTGGAGAAGGAGGCCGACATCGAAGTCGTTGCGGAAACGGGGGACGGCTTTGCGACGATCAACGCAGCGCGCGAACAGAATCTCGACGTGCTCCTTCTGGATATCAACATGCCCGGATTACCCGGCCCCAAGATCGCCGAGGCGATCCTGCAAGAGCGCCCCGGTTTGCCGATCGTTGTGTTGACGATGCACGAGGATGAATACTATCTGCAGGAGCTGTTCAAAATCGGCGTGCGTGCTTTTGTCCTCAAGAAATCGACCGGCACCGACCTGCTGCAAGCCATTCGGGCCGCCTGCCGGGGTGAGCAGTACATCGACTCGGCGCTGGCCGGCAACGTGATTTCCTCGTACGTCGGGCGGCCTCGAACGAAGCAAAAGGGCAGGGTCGACGTGTTGACGGCGCGCGAGAAAGAGGTGTGTACGCTCTTGGCATACGGACACACCAACGGCGAAATCGCCGAAAAACTCTTCATCTCCGAGCGGACGGTGGAAAGCCACCGCAACCACGTGATGCACAAGTTAGACCTCAAGAGCCGCGCGCAACTCGTACGGTTCGCCATCGACAACGGCCTGCTGAAGCTCGGCTGACCGTGGTTCCCTCCTAGATCTCCGTAGTTTTCCCGGATAAGGCTGCGCAGATTTCCGCAGTTCCCCCGGACGAACTATCTGGCGAGACGAACTAGACTTTGCTTTGTAGCGCGATTGCCTTGGACGGTCATGCGCGCGACCCCTGGCACCCACGGGTCCGAAATACACTCACCACCAGTCGAGGAGGACGGTCCTTTGAAGACAGAAAGCTCCAGGCGCGGTTTTATGAAGGCCGCCGGCGTGGGTATCGCCGGAACGGCGCTCGGGGCCCCCGCGGCCATCGCCCGAGCAGCAGATTCCGCGCAGGCGAAGGTCAAATGGGGTTTCCTCATGGACGGCCATCGCTGCAAAGGCTGCCTCGCTTGCGTGGTGGCCTGCAAGACGGAATACGAGGTACCGCTCGGCGCGTTCCGCTGCGTGGTCAAGGACTATGAGTACGGCAGTTTCCCGAGCACACAGCGGGCTTTTCTTCCAACGTTGTGCAACCAGTGCGATAAGCCGGCCTGCGTGGAAGCGTGCCCGACCGACGTGGTGGAGCATACCTTCACCGATGCCGACGGAACCGCGATCAAATTCCAAGACAAGGCCGCAACCTTCAAACGGCCCGACGGCATCGTCCAGATGGACCACTCCACTTGTACGGGGTGTGGCAAGTGCATCGACGGGTGTCCCTACGGCGTCCGTTTCCGCCATCAGCGGATTGCGGCCGGAGATCCGCCCGAGGGCAAAGACCTTGAAGCCATCGACAAGTGCGACTGGTGTGTTCACCGGCTGGAGCAAGGCATCGTCCCGTCTTGTGTCAACACTTGCCCGGGCAGCGCCCGGTTGATCGGAGATCTGAACGACCCGAACAGCGAGATCTCCAAGCGGCTTGCCGAGCACGAGGGCGACGTCCAGGTGCTACTGGCGGACAAAGAGACGGATCCCCAGTGCTTTTACATTGGCATGGAAATCAAGAACCTCGACAAGGCGTTTCGAGACGGCATCGGCCAGCGGGATCAGTACGACGTTGAATCGTAGGAGCGAATTACCAGGCACGAGAAGGCGATGCGACCGTTCGAGTCGATTGGATAACCCGGTTTCGAGTTCCTTCAGGCAACTCAACTGCCTAAGGGGTCTGCGATGGCGGAAGAAACTGCCGAAACTACCGTGCAGCAGCTTCTTGACAGCAAGGGAAGCAAGGTCTTCTCCATCGCGCCCGACGCCTCGGTCCTCGATGGGCTCAAGGTGTTGTCCGAAGCGAAGATCGGCGCCCTGCCCGTTATTGAGGACGGCAAGCTCGTGGGGATTTTCTCCGAGCGGGACTACGCCCGCAAGATCATCGTCGAGGGAAGGCGATCCGAGGGGACGCTGATCCGAGAGGCCATGACTGCCGGCGTTCGTTACGTTTCCCCGGATCAGACGATCAAGGAATGCATGACCCTGATGAATAAGAACCGCTTCCGTCATCTTCCCGTCGTCGAAGGCTTGGCGGTAGTGGGGATTGTCTCGATCGGCGACGTCGTTCGAGAGGTGCTGATGTCGCTCCTCCATAAGGACACCTAGTAACCGGCCCCGCCGGATTACCCAATATCGAGTTTCCCAAAAACCCGTAAACGGCTATAGGAGACGGTTCCGTGAAGAAGATAACCAGAAGAGATCTGTTTCTGGCGGGTACGGCGGGTGCTGCGGTACTCGCCGGCGCGAAGAAGGCCGGCGCTGCGGCGCTTGCCGGCGAACCTCTGGTCGAGGCCGGACGAGACGTCTCGCCGAGCACGGGCAAAGACCGGCAAGCCATCCCGTCGGCGTGTTGGCAATGCGTCACGCGCGACGCCATTATCGGCTACGTCGAGGACGGGCGGCTGGTCAAGATCGAGGGCAACCCGAAGCTCCCGCGGACCAACGGGAAACTGTGCTCTCGCGGGCAAGGGGGCATCGGCCAGTCGTACGACCCCGACCGGATACTCTACCCCATGAAGCACGTGGGTACCGAACGGGGCGACGGTAAGTGGAAACGCATCTCCTGGGAAGAGGCCCTGGAAGAGTTGACGGCCCGCCTGAAGAAGTTGCGCGACGACGGCACGCCCGAGAAGTTCATGTTCCACTACGGACGGATGAAGGCCTCGGCCAGCAAAATCATCAAGTCCTATTTCCTGCCGGCCTAC
The DNA here is from genome assembly GCA_964472545.1 of uncultured Planctomycetaceae bacterium. Lineage (GTDB taxonomy): Bacteria > Planctomycetota > Planctomycetia > Pirellulales > Thermoguttaceae > CAYYNP01. The sequence continues at coordinate 7,602 of CAYYNP010000063.1, forward strand.
GGCACGAAGACGATCGGCAACCACACGTCGATCTGCGAGGGCGGAAAGTGGACAGCCCAGGAGTTGACGTGGGGGAAGCACTACGACGTCAACGACGTCACCAACACGAATTTCATCCTGAATTTCGGCTGCAACGCCCTGGCCACTCATACGAACCATATTCCGCTGGCCCAGCGCATCTCGGAGGCTACGGCCGGTCGCGACGTGGGGATGGTCACTTTCGACGTACGACTCTCGGAAACGGCGGCCAAGAGCCGCGAGTGGATTCCAATCAAACCGGGCACGGATCTGGCGGTCGTGCTGGCGATGTGCAACGTGTTGGTCTCCCAGGACAAAGTGGATACCGACTTCATCAATACCTGGACCAACGTCCGCGTTCCGGCGTTGAAGAAGCACCTCGCCGGTTACACGGCGGAATGGGCTGCACGGGTATCGGGCGTGCCCGCCGATAAGATCACGGCACTGGCCAACGAGTACTTCGACAACCGTCCGAGCACGGTCCTTTCCTATCGTGGTGCGGTGGCGCACTACAACGGCGTGCAGTGCGAGCGGGCGGTGATGATGCTGGAGTCGATTGCCGGCAACATCGACGTCAAAGGCGGCCGCTGTAAGGCCGTGGGAGCGAAGTGGAAGAGTTCCTTCCCCACGCCGAGCGGTTCGGCCGGGAAGGTCAAGGTCATCGACGGCGACGGCTCGGTGGCCTACCCCTCGCATCACATCAGCCACCAGGTTCTCGAGCAGATCAAGGACGGCAGCCACGGCAGCATTGATACCTACATGATGTACTGCTACAACCCGGCCTACGTGAACGGGGATTGTCAGCAGAACATCGATATTCTCAAGGACAAGTCGCTGATTCCATATCTGGTGGCCGTGGACGTATCATATAGCGAGTCCACGGCGCTGGCCGATTTGATCCTACCCGACGCGCCTTACACCGAGCGGTGGGACTGGGAGGACCATGCCTCAATGGATCAGATTCCCGAGTTCTACATTCGCCAGCCGCTGATCGAGCCGCTGGGCGAGTGCCGGGACTTCAAGGACGTTTGCTGCGACTTGGCTAAGCGGCTGGGATTCGACCTCGGCTTTACTTCTGCCGAGGAATTCGTCAAAGACGCTTGCGAGAACACGCCTGGCGTCAAGGAGGCGGGAGGCTTCGAATACATGAAGCAACACGGCGCGTGGGTCGACCCCGACGCCACTCCCAAGTACAAGTCCTACGCCAAGGAGTTGTCGAAAGCGGACCTCGAAGGAGCCATCGCCGACAAAGCAACCGGCGTCTACTGGACGGGTGAGGAAGGCCAGGACTACACGACGACCAAAGACGCCTACAAAAAGTACGTCGGCCAGGTGGCCTACGACGGAAAGGTATACGTCGGCTTCAAGCCGGACAAGCTCAACAAGTCTGGCCTGCTCGAGATCTACTCGAAGCTCTTGAAGGCCAAAGGGCTGCCGGGAATGCCCTCCTGGATGGCCATCCCGGAGCACCAGGATCTGGGAGAGAACGAGTTGGTGCTGACCACCTACAAGGCGCCCACCCAGACGCACTCGCGGACGCAGAACTGCAAGTACCTGACGGAACTCTTCCATCGCAACGTCGCCCTGATCAACCCGGCCTCCGCCGGGAAGCTGGGCGTCGAGGATGAAGACGAGATCAAGATCAAGAGCGATCTGGGCGAGATCACGATCGAGGCCAAGGTCACCGAGGGCATCGTGCCCGGCGTGGTCGCGGTCTCCATGCACTGCGGACACTGGGCCTACGGCCGTTACGCGTCCGGAGAGAAGGCACCGCTGGCCTCGGACGACGATCCCGATCTGGATCTGATCTGGTGGCGGGACCACGGTGCCCATCCCAACTGGCTGATCCCCAACGCGGCCGATCCGATCGGCGGCCAACTGCGTTTCATGGACACGGTCGTGACCGTTGAATTGGCCTGATGGGTGACGTCATGAGTTCCAAGAACGACTCGATTTGCCTTGCCGAGCAGACGGCGGCGCGCGCTTTGACCGCGCGCCGCCGAGCCGACACGTACGGCTTGTTGGCCGGAGTGTTCGCCGCCGAACCGACCGCGGAGATGCTCGGCCGATTCCGCCAGGCGGACGCGGTAGAGGCCTTTGCGGCGTTGGATGCCAACTTCGCCGAAGAACTCGACCGAATGGAGGCCGACTTGGGAAAGCCGGCACTGCTCGACGAGTTTCGATGCGAGTATGCGCGCGTCTTCATCGGGCCGGGCAATCACGTGGGGCCTTATGAATCGCTCCACCGCGACGATCATCCGGCCCAACACTGGGGGCCCTCGACTGCCAAAGTCAAGCGTTTTATCGAGCACCACGGACTTCGCTACGACGAGACGTTTCAGGGAATGCCCGATCACGTCTCGGTCGAGTTTCAGTTTGTCTCGATGCTTGCGGACGCCGAGGCGGGCGCGATCGAGCAGGGGGAAGACGAAAAGGCCGGCCAGGCCCGGGAAATCCGGCAGACCTTTCACCGAGAGCACATCATCCGTTGGGTCCCGACGTTCTGCGACAAGGTGATCCAGCGGGCGGACCTCGACTTCTACCGAAGTTTCGCCCGCTACGCCAAAGCCGTCGTAGAGGCCGACGCCGAGATCGACGCCGAGATCGACGCCGAGATCGACGCCGAGATCGACGCCGACGCCGAGGCCGACGCCGAACAGCCTCCAATCCCGGGAGAGTCGTGAAGAACTACCAACATATCATCCGTCTCGTCATCATCCTGGCGGTCGGCCTAGCTGCACTGCTTATGGTGCGGGCCGCGTTGATCCCCGCGACGTTTGGGCAGTACGGGGCCTACGTCGGTGCAAGCGTGGAGGTGATCCGTGGCAGGCCCGTCCAGTACGTCGGCGCCGAGCGCTGCAAGGATTGCCACAAGAAGGAGTACGATAAGTGGTCGAGGAAGGAGCACATGACGGTAAGTTGTGAGGTCTGCCACGGCCCCGGTGCGGCGCACTCGGTGGAAGAGGTGGAGCCGAGACCGCTTCCGGTGCGGAGCAAATCGAGCGGCAAGATGGCCGAGCAGGCCCACGACTTGTGCATGTCCTGCCACGCCAAGGCGCCGGGCCGCTCGGAGGAGTTCTCTCAGATTGAGCCGAAGACCCATTTGGCCGAGTTCAAGATCACGGAGCAGTCCGCAGACTTCGAGGAGTCGATGCAATGCCTAACCTGCCATCCGGGCCACGACCCGATCAAGAAGTGAAGGCCGACGCGCCCTGGGGCGAGGTGCCGATCGACCGCGGCCGGCGGGCCTTTCTTCGCAACGTTACCCAGTACGCCGCCGGGGCGGGGCTGCTCGTATTCGGCGTGCGGGCACTCACCCGGGATACGCTGGGGGCCTCAAATGCGCCGAACGACAAGACGCCGGACGAGAAGGCGCCTGACGAGAAGGCCCCGGAGGGTTTCGGCAAGGACTACGATTGGAACGAGCACTTCTGGGCGATGGTCGTCAACGTCGAGAAGTGCATCGGCTGCTACTCCTGCATGCGCGCGTGCAGCACGGAGAACGACGTCGGCGACCGGGGTATGCGGACGTGGGTCGAGCGTTACACGATCACTCAGGACAACAGCGTCGAGATCGACGTCATAAAGCAGCCTTACGTCCACGACGCGGAGAGTTTCCTCGGAGCCCCCCACTACCTGCCGCTGGATCCGGAGACGGAGGCGCGCGAGCAGTTCTTCGTACCGAAACTCTGCAACCAGTGTGCCGTCCCGCCCTGCACTCAAGTGTGTCCGGTGGGGTCGACGTACCAGACGAAGGACGGGGTGGTGGTGATCGACCACGATAGCTGCGTGGGGTGTGCCTATTGTATCCAGGCCTGCCCGTACGGTGCGCGATTCTGGGACGTGAAGTTCCTCTGCGCGAACAAGTGCGATTTCTGCTATCACCGCATTACCAGGGGCCTTCAGCCGGCTTGCGTGCTCGGCTGCCCCACCGGCACTCGAGTGTTTGGCGATCTGGAGGATCCCGATAGCCCGGTACACGAGGCGCTCAACGTAGAGAAGGCAACGATGCTGAAGCGACACCTTGGCACGGAGCCGAAAGTCTACTACACCGACTTGCACAAAGAGATCGTCTAGACGATGGATCCCGCGAACCATTACGCCGGATACGTCTATCCGAACGAGTCCGTCGAGTGGGGCCTGTTGATCGTGATGTATCCCTATATCACGGGAATCGTTGCGGGGGCGTTCATCGTCTCGTCCATGTACCACGTGTTCAAGAACGAGGCGCTCGCGCCGGTGGGGAAGCTCTCTCTGTTGGCCTCCTTGTCGTTCCTTTGCTTCGCCACCACTCCGCTGCTGTTGCACCTCGGGCACGCCGAGCGGGCGTTTTTCATCATGATTCGCCCCAATTTGCTCTCGGCCATGTCGGGGTTCGGGTTTATCTACAGCTTCTACATGGCGCTGGTGTTGCTGGAAATCTGGTTCATCTATCGGCCGGTAATCGTGGACTTGTCGTGGAACGCTTCCACGCCGGCCCGCCGGCTCTTCTATTCGGTAATCGCGTTGGGTGTTCGCGAAATACCCGAAGCGGCCCGCAGCATCGACAACAAGGTCATTACCTTGCTTGCCGGGCTCGGCATTCCGGCGGCCTGCATCCTGCACGGCTACGTGGGTTTTATCTTCGGAGCCATCAAGGCCAACGCCGTATGGTCTTCGGCGTTGACGCCGGTGATTTTCCTGATGTCTGCCGTGATCTCGGGCATCGCCGCGCTGATCCTGATCTACTTCGTGGTGGCCCTGCTTCGTCGAGAGCCGACCGATCCGGCGTGTGTGAAGACGCTGGTGCGTTATCTCTGGGGATTCCTCATCATCGCGGTGTCGCTGGAACTTCTCGAGTCGGGGGCGCGCTTGTACGAACATAGTGAAGAGTTCCCCATGCTCCGGCAATTGGCGATGGGTAAACTCCGCTTCACGTTTGTTTGGGGACAGCTTATCATCGGCAGTGGCGTCTCGTTCGTACTGCTGTCGATCGCCGTGCTATTGCCGGTTGGACGGCGCGTGCAGTACTTGCTGGCCGGCGTTGCGAGCTTGCTTGTACTGTTCCAGGTGTTGTGCATGCGGTGGAATGTGGTGATCGGCGGGCAGTTGCTGTCCAAGACCGTCAAGGGATTCCACGAGTACCACGTGGAATGGGCCGGTATGGAGGGAGTCCTGGCGGCGATTGGCGTGTTCCTGGCACCCTTCGTGCTGCTGTTTGTCCTGATAAAGATACTCCGGCCGTTCGACGAAGAACGGGCCGGGGCCCCGAAGCCTACCGTTCCTAAGAAACAAGGATGGGGCCAGCCCGCGCCGCCGCCGTCGCCGGGGCGGCCTCGTCCGCCAATTCCGACCACGCCTTCTTTATGGTCCTAACCAGTTAGGAAAGACCTGATGGATTACTCGATATACTTAATAGTTATCGTGCTGGTGTACCTACTAAGCTGCATCCGCATCCTGTTCGAGTACCAACGAGGCGTGGTATTCCGCCTGGGGCGCATACGGCGGAGTCCGAAAGGCCCCGGGTTGATCTTGGTCTTTTGGCCGGTCGACCGCATGGTGCGGGTGGGCCTGCGGATCATAGCCCAGGAGGTCCCCCCGCAAGACATCATCACCCGCGACAACGTCTCGGTAAGGGTGACCGCGGTAGTGTACTTCCAGGTCATCGATCCCCTGAAGGCCGTCCTGGAGGTGGAGACTTACGAGCTTGCAACCGGTCAGCTCTCGCAAACCACGTTGCGCAGCGTCCTCGGCCAGGCCGACATGGACGAGCTGCTGTCAGAGCGTGACAAGATCAACCATCGCTTGCAGGAAACGATCGACCAGCACAGCGAGCCGTGGGGCGTCAAGGTTGCCCTGGTGGAACTCAAGCAGGTGGATCTACCCGATCACATGCAGCGTTCCATGGCCAAGCAAGCCGAGAGCGAGCGGGAGCGGCGCGCCAAGGTGATTCACGCCGAAGGCGAACTTCAGGCGGCATCGCACCTGCGTGACGCCGCGGAGAAGATCAAGAACCATCCCATGGCCCTGCAGATGCGGTTCCTGCAAACCCTGGTAGAAGTGGGTTCGGAGAATAACACCACGATCGTTTTTCCCGTACCTATCGACCTGCTCAGCTCCTTCTGCCAAGACACCGATACATCGAGCGGGACACCCGATCCGCGGGAGTTATCACCCCGGAACAGATCGTGAAGAACTTACAGCGAGTTGTCTGCCTTATCGGCGCCCAGCCGAGAGTACACAGTATCGATTCACACAAGAAGATGGCTTAGACTATGCACTACGGAGGTTACGTTTACCCAAACGAAGGTGTGGAGTGGGGCCTGATGATTGTGTTGTACCCCTACATCACGGGAATTGTCGCGGGGACCTTCGTCGTCGCGTCTCTGTACCACGGGTACAAGATCGAGACACTCGCTCCGGTCGGTAGGCTTTCCCTTCTGGTCTCCCTATCATTCCTTTGCTTCGCGACCACTCCGCTGCTGCTCCACCTCGGGCACCCGGAGTGTGCTTTCTTTATCATGATTCGCCCCAATTTCTTCTCGGCGATGTCGGTGTTCGGGTACATCTACAGCTTCTTTATGGCGTTGTTATTGCTGATGATCTGGTTCATTTATCGGCCTGCGATCGTGGACCTGTCACGGAACGCTTCCACTGCAGTCGGTCGGCTCTTCTACTCAGTGATCGCGTTGGGTGTTCGCGAAATACCCGAGCCAGCCCGCCGCATCGACCAGAGGATCACCGCCTCGCTTGCCGGCGTCGGCATTCCGGCGGCCTGCATACTGACCGGTTACGTGGGGTTCATCTTCGGAGCGATCAAGGCCAACCCGGTTTGGTCTTCGGCGCTGACGCCGGTGATTTTCTTGATGTCTGCCGTGATCTCGGGCATCGCGGCGCTGATCCTGATCTATTTCGTGGTGGCCCGGCTTCGCCGCGAGCCGGCCGATCCGGTGTGCGTGAAGACGCTGACTGGTTATCTCTGGCGATTCCTCATGATCGGAGTGTCGCTGGAGCTTCTCGAGTCGGCCACACGCTGGTATGAACATAGCGAAGAGTTTCCCATGCTCCAGCAACTGGGGTTGGGGGAACTCCAACTCACGTTTGTTTGGGGACAGCTTATTATCGGCGGTGGGGTCTCGCTCGTACTGCTCGCCATTGCCGTGCGGCTGCCCGTGGGACGCCGCGTGCGCCACTTTCTGGCCGGCTTTGCGAGCTTGCTCGTCCTCTTGCAGGTCATGTGCATGCGGTGGAACGTGGTGATCGGCGGGCAATTGCTGTCCAAGTCCGGCAAGGGGTTCCATCAGTATCACGTCGAGTGGGCCGGCACGGAGGGAGTCCTGGCGGCGATTGGGACGTTCGTGGCGCCCTTCGTTCTGCTGTACGTCCTTTACCGGATCCTGCCGCCCTACAAAGAATTGGCGGACAGTGCGAAATCTGACGAAGGCGGCTCGACCGAAGACGGTCTGGTGGAAGCGGGTCGGCACTAGCTGGAGGTGCGGGATCGTGAGTGTATTGCGGGTCCTCTGCTGGCTGACGATCATCACTCTGAGTGTGGCTGGCTTGGGTTGGGCGGTTCAGCAGACTCACGTACCGGGCGCAACGGCGTCGGCCGTGGATGCGGCGCCTTCTCAGAGCGGGGAGGACACAACTTCGCCCGACAGCAGCAATCTGGATAGCGGCAACTTCGGCCGCCGCGTGTTGGAACTCACCCGGGGCCTGGGCGGGTTTCGGATGCCCTGCGTGGAGTGCCATCGGCATTTGGGTCCTGCGCCAAAGGACCCGTCCCTACAGGGCCCGGGGCCACACAAGTACGTCGTTCTCAACCACGGAGAGAACAACCGCTGCTTCAATTGCCACCACCCAAGCCCCGACCAATACGGATCCTTCACTGCGCACGACGGTTCGGTGATCCCCGTCGCGACCGTGGAAGAACTCTGCGGCAAGTGTCATGGTCCGCATTACCGCGCTTGGAAGCGCGGGGCGCACGGCCAGCGGTCCGGACACTGGGATCCCGCCTTGGGGTGGCAGTCGACGGCACACTGCAACGAGTGCCACGATCCCCACCAACCGTATTTCAAATCGCCTCCAACGTTGTCCGGCCCGCGGACACTTCGAGGAGAATTGTCGTCGGATCAGTCCCGCCGAACCGAGTCGCCCCATGGAACACCGGCAGAATAGCGCGAACTGCAAGTCGCCGGATAACGTGTCGGCCAACGTGTCGGCCAACGAGCCGGCCGGCGAGTCGGCCAGCGAGTCGACCGACGGTGGCGCGCCGGTCAGCCGCCGCGGTTTTCTGTTGGGCGGAGTGGCCGCGGCGGCGGGCACGGCGGCCACGGCGGCGGCGCTCTCACCGCTTGCGGCACTGAAGGATCTGCCCTCGGCCGAGGAGATGTTGCAGCAGTACTACAAGGAGTTGACGCTCGCGGAGAAGGAAGCCGTTCTGGAGCGGATTCGCCGGCAGATAGAGCAGAAGTACGGGGTCCGGCCGAACCTGACCGATCCGGCGCCGATGACCGACGTGAGGTTCATGTACGCGTTGAGCATCGGACGTTGTATTGGGTGCCGACGATGCGTTCACGCCTGCATCAAGGAGAACAATCAGTCCCGAAACCCGGAGATCCAGTACATCCGCGTGCTGAGGATGGCAAAGGGGACCATCGACGTCGAGCAATCGAGCCACCATTACAAGGAGGCCAAATCGCCGGACCCGACGCACTACTACATGCCGGTCCAGTGCTTCCAGTGCGCCAATCCGCCCTGCGTAAAGGCCTGCCCGGTGGAGGCCACGTGGCAGCAGGAGGACGGCATCGTGGTCATCGACTACGACTGGTGCATCGGTTGCCGCTATTGCCAGGCCGCTTGTCCGTATTGGGCCCGCCGCTTCAACTTCACACAGCCGGACCTCTCGAAGGAAGACCTCAACCCGGAGATGGCGTATTTCTCCAACCGTCCGCGCCGCCAGGGCGTGATGGAGAAATGTCACTTCTGCTTGCAGCGGACTCGCACGGGGCGGTATCCCGCGTGCGTGGAGATATGCCCCACCGGTTCGCGTAAGTTTGGCAACGTGCTCGATCCGGATTCCGAAATCTCCTACGTCCTCAAGCACAGGCGCGTCTTCATCCTGAAAGAGGAAGTGGGCACCATGCCGCGGTTCTTCTACTACTTCGACGTGTGATGCAGATGGCGGCGATCAATCGATACTTGACGTTTCTCTATCGCTGCGGGCGCGAGACCTTTCGCGGCGGATGGCGATACTACGTCTGGATGACGCTGCTGACCGTCATTTCGTTGGCGGGGTTGCACGCCTACAGCAAGCAGCTCGTAGACGGCCTGATCACCACCGGCATGACCGATCAGGTTTCCTGGGGCGTGTATATCGCCAATTTCACGTTCCTGGTCGGCATGGCGGCGGCGGCCGTGATGCTGGTCGTTCCGGCCTACGTCTACAAGGACGAGTCGTTTCACGACGTGGTCATCTTCGGCGAGTTGCTGGCCGTATCCTCGATCGCCATGTGCCTGATGTTCGTGACCGTGGACCTCGGCCGCCCCGAGTTGTTCTGGCACCTGACGCCCGGGCTGGGGAAGTTCAACTGGCCGATTTCGATGCTCAGTTGGGACGTGGTCGTTCTCTGGGGATACCTGCTGCTGAACGTGTGGATCTGCGGCAATCTGATCTACTCGGCGTATCACGGCCGCAAGCCGTCCAAACGGTTCTACATTCCGTTCGTGTTCATTGCGATGGTCTGGGCGATCAGCATTCACACGTTTACGGCGTTTCTGTACATGGGGCTCGGCGCTCGCCCCTTCTGGAACTCGTCGATCGTGGCCCCGCGCTTTCTGGCCTCCGCGTTTACCTCCGGGCCGGCGTTTCTGGTCTTGACCCTGCAAGTGATCCGGCGCTGCACGCCGTATCGCGTGGAAGACAAGACGCTGTTGAAGCTGCGATCGATCATCCAGGTGGCCATGATCATCAACGTCTTCTTGCTCGTCTGCGATTCTTTCAAAGAGTTCTACACGGTTTCCCATCACCTATCGTCGGCGGAGTACCTGTTCTTCGGGCTGGACGGGCACAACGCGCTGGTTCCCTGGATTTGGACGGCCGTGATCCTCAACGGCATTGCGCTGGTGCTGCTCGTGCTGCCGCAGTCGAGAGGGCTGCGCTGCCTGAATCTGGCCTGCATTCTCGCGATCTTCGGAATCTGGATCGAGAAGGGAATGGGGTTGGTCGTCCCCGGCTTCGTGCCAACGCCGCTGGGTGAGATGGTCGAGTACACGCCGACGGTGAACGAGACCCTGATCTGCATCGGCATCTGGGCGTTCGGGTTATTGCTGTACACGATCTTCCTGAAGGCGACCATTCCCGTGCTCACCGGGGCCGTGCGTGCATCCGAACCCGGTGCGGTGCCGCCAATGGGGGCAGATGCCGTGGGGGCAGATGCCGTGGGGAGAGATGCAGCGGGGAAACATGTCGAAACGCGCCAAGCAGACTTCGGGCCGGGCAAACAGGGCCTCACGTTTTCCGTCATTGCAGTGATCTTCCTGGGAACTGCCGTCGTCTTTTGGTTGGACCCGCTAGGCGAGGCCAGCCCGGCGTCGCCGGGCCGGCCGGCCGCCCCCGATCTCACGCAGCCCGTTCTGGTTCGAGACAACCCCGACCCCGCACTCTATTACGGAACGGAAAACTGCAAGGGGTGCCACAGCAGGCGGGAGTACAAGAGGCTGTGGAACTACTGGGAGGGAGGAGGACACAAGGACGTGGCGTGTGAGGCGTGCCACGGTCCGGCCGGGGACCATGCGCTGGACGACGTAGATCCGCGGCCGAAGATGCCCGTCACCAGCGAGATGCTGGCCAGGCCTTACGTCTTGTGCATGGGCTGCCACACCGAAACTCCCGGGCGCCAAACCAGTCTCCGCCAGATCGAATGCGAGAAACACCAGGCCGATTCCAATATCACCAAGACCCATCCCGACTACGAAGAATCTCCACAATGTCTCAATTGCCACGATGCGCACCGACCTGACAGAGAACGCTACAAAGAAGAATAGGCGGGCTTAGGGCTTGTCCGGAAACAACTTCGTCCGCTTCATGGTAGCCATCACACTCCGTGTGATGATTCGCCCGAGAAACTGCGAAGTTGTTTCCGGATAGGCCCTTAGGGCAAGACACGATCCTCTCTTTTGGACGGTACCCCATGTTCTCAAAGACAAAAATGATCGCTCCCGATGAGGCACTCCAGTTGGTGCTGCGGGATACGCGTCGTCTCCCCTCGCGCAAGGTGCCGTTGGCAGACGCCTGTGGCCTCGAATTGGCCGAACCCGTGCTGGCCGACCGAGACTACCCTCCGTTTCCCCGCGCGATGATGGACGGCTTCGCGGTTCGCGTGGCGGATGCGGGCAAGACGGTGAAGGTGGTGGGCGAGATCGCCGCCGGGCAGAGCGCCACCGGCAACGTCGGTGAGGGGCGGTCGCTGGAGATCATGACCGGAGCGTCCTGCCCACCGGGCACCGAGGCCGTGGTTCAGAAAGAGCACGTCCGCCGCAACGGAAACGACGTCGACCTTCCCGGCCAAATCGTCCGGGGACAGCACATCGCGCCGCAAGGTAGCGAGTGTCGGGCAGCGGATCTCGTGCTTCGGCCCGGCCAAACCGTGACGCCGTTGGCAGTCGCCGCCATGGCGACGTTCGGCATTGAAGCGGTACGCGTCACCCCACGTCCAACCCTGGCCATCGTTACCACGGGAGCCGAGTTGATCCCTGCCGGACAGGAACTCGGCCCCAGCCAGATACGCGATTCCAACGGTCCGATGCTCGTGGCCATGGCGCGCGACTTGGGACTGAATCGGGTCGTTCACGAGCACGCCAAGGACACGCTGGATTCGATACTCAACGCCTTGAAGAAGGTCGCCGCCAGCGACGTGATATTGCTCACCGGCGGCGTTTCCGTCGGCAACTACGACCTGGTTCCCCAGGCGTTGAAGAATTTCGGCGCGGAAACAGGTTTTCACAGGGTCAAACAAAAACCGGGAAAGCCGCTCCTGTTCGCTCGCAAGGACGGCCAACTGATATTCGGGCTGCCGGGCAATCCCCTGGCCAGCCATTTCTGCTGTCACCGCTACGTGGCCCCGGCCATTCGACAACTGGACGGAAAGACGGCGGTTGCCGGTTCGATGTTCGGCAAGTTGGCGTCGCCCGTTCAACCCAAGAGCGGCCGAACCTACTTCGTTCCGGCACATGGGGCGCGCGACGAAACTGGCGCTTGGACGATCCATCCGCTGCCCGGCGTCAGTTCGGCGGACGTCTTCGCTTCCTGCAATGCAAACGCCTACGTCGAAGTGCCGCTCGGCCGCTTGGAGATCCCGGCCGGTGAGGCCCTCGAGTTTACCTGGATCGGCAGCGCACCTTGGCCAAACTAGCAGCCCCGCCATGCATCTCGAAGGACTCGTGATTCACCCGGACGAACGGATCGTTTCGGTCGACGGGAATTCGATTCCGTTGACGAAGACCGAACACCGTCTTCTGCAACTCCTGGCCGACAACGCCGACCGGGCGTTTACGCGCCGCGAGATCATCGACGCAGTGCAAGGTGAGGACTACCCCGCCACGGATCGATCGGTGGACGTGCAAGTGAACGGACTTCGGAAAAAGCTCGGAAAGCACGGCGACCGTATCGAGACGGTGCGTGGCACGGGTTATCGGTTTCAAGGCTAAGCACGGGCCTCGCAAGCCACGCCGGACAGGCGCTAGTACTCGGTGACAGAGAGACTCCACGTCCTTGCCGGAGAGATCAAATGACGGAGGAAACCAACTCGGTTGGCCCCGGCTTCAACCTGCTACGGCTCGCCCGGTTCGGGCGATATTCCGTTCGTCACTGTTTCCGTACGTGATTCAGGCGGCCGTTCTCGTTTTCTTCGTCTGGCTGGCCGTGTTCGGATGGGGGCTCTTCGCTCCCGAGGGTGTCCAGAGCAGGCAATACGCCAAGACGAACATCGTCAATCTCCCGATCTGGGGCGTGTGGTGGCCCGCGATGATCTGGGGCGCCGTCTTGTTCGGGAGGATATGGTGTGCCGTCTGTCCGTTGGAACTCGTGGCCAACGCGACGGAGCGGCTCGGCCGCCTCACGGGATTTCGACAACGCACGCTCACCAGATGGCTGCAATCGGGCGTCGTAATCCTGCTGTTCTACGCCTCGATCCAGATGTTGGTCGCCGGGGCCCAACTGCACCGCATCCCAGCCTACACCTCGATTTTCCTCTGGTCGTTGCTGGGGATGGCTGCCGTGGTGGGTTTCCTCTACAAGGATCGAGCCTTCTGACGGGGCTTCTGTCCCGTGGGAATGTTGACAAAGCACTAGCTCAATTCGAGCCGCTTGAGTTCGTCTTCGAGATTGGCCGGATCGAGCCGCACCAGCCAGCCTTCGCGGGAAGGATCTGCGGCCGCCAGGCTGGGGTTTTCGCGGAGCTTCTCGTTCAGTTCGAGGACGCGTCCGCTCAGCGGCGACCAGAGCGTATGGCTGCGGCCGTCGTCGGTCAGCAGTCGGATGCAGACGCTGCCTTGCTCGAGGAAGTCGCCCACCACGGGCAACTCCACTTCACTCACCTGGCCCACCGTTTTGGCGAAGCTTCGCGCAAGGCCGATGCGTGCGGTTTGGCCCGGCTCGACGTGGATCCAGCAATGGCCGCCGAGAAAGTGCTGGGCGTCGGCGTCGGCCTGCTGTTGCTCGGCGGCGGTTTCTGCCTCTTCGGGCGCGCCCTGTTGTGTGGCCTGGCGCACCGCCCGAACCACGACGCCCTGCAATTCCGCGCGGGTAAACGGTTTGGTGATGTAGTCGAAGGCGCCCTCTCGAAGGGCCTGCAACGCGGTGCGCAGCGTGGCATAGCCGGTGATCATGATCACCGGCAACGTGGGCGACGATTCGCGGATGTGCCGCAGCAGTTCCAGACCGTCGATACCCGGCATCATCAGGTCGGTGATCACGACCTGTGGCCAGCCGCTGTCGAGTACTTCGATCGCCTCGGCCCCGGAGAGCACCGTGCGGAGTTCGTATCCTTCGCGTTTGAGGTGTTTGCAGACGCTGTCGAGCACGACCTGCTCGTCGTCGACCACCAACACCTTGACGTTCGTACTCATGACTCGCCTTCCAATACCGGGAGGATCACCCTGAAGGCCGTGCCGCCCTGTGGGCGATTGCGAACCTCGATGCGTCCGCCGTGCCGTTCCACGATACCCCAACTCACCGCCAGCCCCAACCCCAGCCCCTGCCTGGTACCTTTGGTCGAGAAGAAGGGCTCGAAGACCTGGCGAATTCTCTCTTCGGGAATACCGGGCCCGTTGTCGGCCACGGCAACCAAGCAGTTCGTGCCGGCGTCGATCGTGCAGGCAGAGATCTCGATCTGCCCTTTGCCGCCCATCTCCTCGGCCGCATTGACCAGCAGGTTGAGGATCACCTGTTCCAACTGATGCTTGTCGCCCAATATCGCCGGCAAATCGTCGGCCAGGTCGCGATCGAGCGTGATGTTGCGGAAGGTCGCCTGACGCCGGACCAACGCCACGGTGTCGTCGACGACTTCTCTCAGGTCGGTCCGCTCGAAACGCTGCGTCGTCTGTCGGGCGAAGTCGAGCAGGTTTCGCACGATGTCGCGGCAGCGGAGCGTCTCGCGGATGATTACGCGGTAGTCTTCCGCCCGCTCGTCGTCCTGCTCGGCGTCCTGCTCGGCGTCCTGCTCGGCGTCTTCGAGAAGATCCTCCGCGTAGGCCAGGATGCCGGTCAGCGGGTTGTTGATCTCGTGGGCCACGCCGGCGGCCAACTTGCCGATGGCGGCGAGCTTGTCGGCCTGTACCAATTGGCGTTGCAGCCGCCGCTCTTCGGTAACGTCGCGGGAGATGTTGCAGACCCCGACCACGTCGCCTTTGTAGTCGCGCAGCGGAAACCGCACGCTGCCGAGATGGATCTCGCGATCCGGCAGGGTGATGATCTCCTCGAACGTGAGGGGCTCGCCGCGGCGGATTGCTTCGCGGTCGTGTTCTGAAATCCAGTCGGCGCTTCCCGGCGGGTAGAGTTCTTCGGCCGTCTTGCCGATCAGGTCCTCTACCTCCAATCCGAAGGCCTTCGCCGTGGCCACGTTAGCCACCTGGTAGCGTCCCTCGAGATCTTTGATCGAGATCAACTCGTGCGCAGAGTCGATGAACTGCCGAAATCGCAGCGCCGCCTGTTCGACTTCCTGCTGCAACCGCACCCGTTCGTTGACGGGGTGGAGCGTCTCGACAAACAGCGTAACCCGGCCGTCTTCTTTCTCCAAGGGGATCATCGTGACGTCGAAATGCTCCTCCATTCCCGGCACCTTCACGTGGTCGGGGACCTGGACCAGTTCGACGCGCCTTCCCGTGTTCGACACCTGGTGGAAAGGGCAACTTGCGTCGGTTGCCTTCGGCGGCGCCAATCGGCGGCAGAGGACGTCGTAACAGAATTGGCCGCGGACCTGCGCCGGGCTCAGCCCGGTGAGCTTTGTGAAGCCGGCGTTGACGGCCTGGATCCGCATGTCGTCGTCGAGCACGGTGACGATGTCGGGGATGCTGTCGAGAATCCGGCGGCTCTGGCGTTGCCCTTTCTCGACCTTTTCTTGCACGAGGAACAGGTCCCAGAAGACCCGGGCGAGTTGGTGATCCATGAACCGCACGCCGCGAGGACACTGCTGCTGAAGGTGGGCCGCCGTGCGTCGGTCGCCGGTGAGTTCGATGATCAGTTCGAGCCCGGGGAGTTGGAAGACCTCGTCCAATACATCGCTGGTCGCAATGCCCCGTTCGGCGGCGTAGATGATCCCCGGGGCGTTGCCGGCCAGGTCGCAGACCAGCCGCACGTCCAACGGCAATTCGACTAAGCCACGTTCGAGGATAAACTCCAGCAAAGAGCGGCAGCCCCGTCCGCCTCCCACGATCGCGGTTCTCATGGCTGGGTCCTCGCTGCCGGCCGATCGGCCTGACTCGCCAGCGATTCCACGACGGGCCGCAAGTCGCCGAGCAATTCCCGCACGGTCTCGTAGAAGACCTCGGTTTCGTAGGAGAAGTGCATCAGGATGTCGCTCAGCCTCGGCGGAATCCAGGGAAAGAGCTTGGCGAGATTGATAATACGATGGCGGAAGAACGCCGAGGCGTCCTGCTTGGTGAGTTTGGCGCCGGGCACCAGGTCCAGCCGCCCCGCGGCGACTTCGTGAAACGTGTGTTCGCCTTTGCCCACCACGAAGGCCAGCACGTTGCCCAACGACCAGACGTCATAATCGGGAACGTCCTGGCAAAAGTCATAATCGATCCAACGGAGCTGGCCGGTGTCGGCGTCGATGAGGATATGGTCGTTGCGGATGTCGCCGTGATGATAGCCGCGCTCGTGAATCATGGCGACGGCCTCGAACGCTTCGAGCAACTTACCGAGGATCTCCGGCAGCACGGTATGGAAGTAGGTGTGGTGGTCCATTTCCAGGTTCCGCAGGTGCCGGTAGAGGTTTCGCCCACGGATGAAATCGATCACTCGCACGGGATTGCCCCGCTCGTCCTCGATGGTCCTTCCCTGCATAAAGCGCATATCTCCCCGCACCATCTCGAGCAACCGGCTCTCCTTCAGCGGATCGCGATAGCAGCGCAGCCGCAAGAGTCCGATGCGGAAGGTGAATTCCTCGTGGAAGACCAGCTTGAGGATCTTCTGCCGGCCCGTTTCGAGGTCCTGGGCCTTTTTTACCCAGAACTTCGGCTGGTCGTCGATGCCGAAACGGCCCTCTTTCATGTCTCGGCTTACCAGAAAGAAGCTATCGCCCAAATGGACGACGTGCCCGGGGCCGATGTTCATGAACTCCGTGGTGTCTGTAATGATCCGCAAGGGGGGCTTCGGCGGCCGCCCGGTTAGCTCTTCGATACGCCGTTCGAGTTCGCACGGGTCCATACCTATAGCCTACGCCCCTTCTGCGGCGGAGGTCAAGCACGTCGGCCACGGGAAAACGAGGGGGACAAGTTTCTGTTTCATCGAACGGTGCGAGCCGTTAGAATGGAGGTCGTCCCGGGAGGACATCTCAGAAGGAGAAGCAGAAGGCCGATTGTCGTTCTTGGAGAGAGACTTGCGATGAGAATCGATTCCTGTGCGTCGTGGTGGTATGGCCGGTTGACGTTCGTCGTGCTCGTGGGGGCGTGCGTTGTGGTGGGAAGCTTAGCGGTTGCACCGGATCGGGCCGAGGCCGGGTCGTTGGTGATCCCCGCCTGGTCGTTCGTTCGCGGCAACGCCCAAGTGTACGCCGACCCGCACCGATACGCCGACGCGGGACCGCTGGTGGGCAGCGGACCGGAGCAGTCCTGGGGTTGGCGGGTGCAGTACGAGGTCGAGGTGCCGGTTACCGGCACGTACACATTGCAGGTTTGCTACGCATCGGCCGAAGCGCGGCCGATCGAGGTCTACGTCAACGATCTGCGGCTGACCAAGTGTTGCATCGGCGTGACCTACGGCGCGGCCTCCGCGGGCCAGGAGCCCGAGTTGACGTTCAACGGCAGCGGGGCGAAGTGGGAATGCGTTCGCAACTACTTCGAGAATCCTCAGAACGTCTCACTGAAGAAAGGCAAGAACACGATTCTGTTTACCCGCCGTGCGCCGCTGCCGCATCTGGTGGCGTTACGTTTGGAAACGGAGGAGGAGTTTCCGGTGGATTGGCAGCCGCCGAAGTATGTGGTGCAGGATCTCGAGAGCATCCCGGCCGAGCATCGGGCGGCGTTTGCGTCGGGCACGGTGTCTGCCGCGATAGCGCAGTTGCCCATTGAAGACACGACGCGAGTGCAGGCCGCCGGATCGTGGGAGATCCCCGCCTGGACGTTCGATCGCGGCAACGTCCGGGTCTACGCCAGCCCCGACGAATATGCCGACGCCGGGCCGCTGGTAGGCGACGGACCGCAGTCGCCCGGGGAAGGGTCCGTAGAAGGCGCCGTCGAATACGATATCGAGTTCCCCGTCGACGCCGAGTATACGCTCTACGTACGCTACGCGGCGGCCGCGGCAAGACCGGTCGACGTCTACTTGGACGGCCGGAAGCTCGGCAAGTGTTGCCTGGACATTACGTTCGGCTCGGCCCCGTTTGAGAACCCGATTCGCTTCACCAGCAACAGCAGCGGGGCGTTGAAGAAGTGGGAGGGGATTCGTACCGGCGGCAAGGTGCTGGCGGTGCCGGTGACCAAGGGCAAACACACGCTGAAATTCACTCGCCGCGGCCCGCTGCCGAATTTGATGACGCTGCGGCTGGACTCTTCGGTCAGTTTCCCCGAGGGCTGGCAGCCGCCCGAGCGGAAGATGCGGCATCTCGGCCGGGTCCCCGCACGCGAACGCACGGCCTTCTTGCCGCCCGACGCCGTGAACGTCGGGGCTTTGCGGCTGGCCATCCAGGACATGATCGAGAATCTCGCCCAACAGTATCCCGACGGGCAGCAGTATCTGGATCAGTTGGCCACGCTGGAAGCCAGGCAGCGCGCCGCCGAGGACGGCACGCCCGAGCAGCAACAGGAAATCGAGGACGCTTTGGCAGCTTTGCGCCGCCGAGCGATGTTGGCCCATCCGGCGTTGAAGTTCGACAAGCTTCTGTTCCTCAAACGGGCACCGAACAACTACGGCCACACCTACGCCGACCAGTCGGCCAACAGCATGGGCGGCAATCTGTGCATCCTCTCGCCGGTCACCGCCGACGGCGAAGTCACCACGTTGGTGCCGGAACTCGAGGGCGGGCTGTTCGACCGCTTCGACCTCTCGTTCGACGCCAAGCGGGTCGTCTTCGGCTACAAGAGAGAAGACGGGGCCTTTCGCATCTACGAAATCGAGATCGATCCGGCGGCCGGGAAGATGGTCTCGGGAAGCCTGCGACAGCTTACCTTCGGCTGCGAAAACGAGGCCGAGGCGCTGGCCTGCAACGCGGCCCAAGGCCGCAGCACGGATCGCGGCTTCAACGACATGGACCCGTGTTACCTGCCCGACGGCCGGATCCTCTTCACCTCCACGCGCTCGATGCGGAACGTCTTCTGCGCCGGTTCGACGGTCACCACGCTCTACATCATGGACGCCGACGGCTCGAACGTGCGATGTCTTTCGGCCGGGCCGATCAACGAATTGGCCCCGGCGGTGTTGGACGACGGCCGGGTGATCTACACGCGATGGGAATACGTCGACAAGGGACTCGGCAACGGGGCCAGCCTGTGGACGGTGCGGCTCGACGGCAGCGGCTCCGACCACGTCTTCAAGAACAACACGGTACGGCCGGCCGGGATGAGCAATGCGAGGAGTATTCCCGACAGCCAGCAACTCGTCACCATCGGCGGCACGCACCACAACACGGCCATCGGTTCGGTGGTGCTGGTCGACGCCCGCCGCAGCCGCCGCGGTACCGAGGCGATGACCTGCCTCACGCCCGAGATGGGCTATGCGTGCATGTCGTGGGCCACCACCAAGTTCGGCTTTTTCATGGACCCGTTCCCGTTCTCCGAGAAGTTCTTCCTCACCGCCCACAGCCCGGGCCACAAAACCGGCGGTGCCCAGCAGGGCTACGGGATCTACGTGCTCGACGCCTGGGGCAATCGGGCGGAACTGGTCGGCGACGCGGAACTCAATTGCTACGAGCCGATCCCGCTGCATCCGCGCCGCAAACCGTCGAAGATCGCCGCGCTGGCAGCCAAGTCCCAACCGGCCGCCGCGACGGGCGACGAGAAGATGGGTTCGCTCTTCGTCCAAGACGTCTACCAAGGGATGACGGGCATCGAACGCGGGAGGGTCAAGTACCTGCGGGTGATGGGTGTTCTGCCGTGGCCTTGGGACGAGATGGGCATGCAGAACGTGGGGGCCGACGTGCATCGCAAGAAAGTCTACGGCGTGGTCAAGGTCCACGAAGACGGCTCGGCCCATTTCAAGGTCCCGGCCGATGAGAACGTCTTCTTCCACGCGCTGGATGAGAACTTCATGGCGTTGCAGCAGATGCCGACGTTCATCAACCTGATGCCGGGCGAGCAGCGCTCGTGCATCGGCTGCCACGAGGCCCGCCGCGAGGCACCCAACACGGCAAGCGCCCGGCCGCTGGCCATGGACGGCCCGCCGCAGATGATCACCCCGCAGCCGGGCGATGCCGGCCCGCGGATGGTCGACTTCGCCGCCGACGTGCAGCCGACGCTCGATCGGCACTGCGTCGGTTGTCACGGCGGGGAACAGCCCGAAGCAGCGCTGAACCTCAACGGCGCGTTGACGGGCAACTACAGCCGTTCGTACGAGACGCTCGTCCATTGGGGGCTGGTCGCCTACGCCGACTGCCGCTACGGCCGGGCCAATTTCCGGGCCGTGCCGCCGCTGACCCACGGTTCGCATCGCAGCAAGCTGGCCGAGCAGATCCGCCGCGACCCCTGCAAAGGGGGGCTCAGCCGCGAGGAGTATATCAAGATCGTCACTTGGATCGACGCCAACGTCCCGTACTACGGCACGTATCGAGGTAAGCGGGAGCTGCGCGACAAGGACGATCCGAGTTTCCGAGCGTTGCCGTTGGCCGGCAAGTGAACCTGATTCTGTCTTGCACAAGGATTGCTTTACGATGAGACACGAAGCGTTTCTACCGTTGTGGCGTCGCCCGTTGACGTTGGTGGTGCTAACAGCAGCGTGCCTTGCCGCTTGCGGCGCAGCCTTCTCGCCAGATCGGGCCGAGGCTGGATCGTTGGTGATTCCCGCCTGGTCGTTCGCTCGCGGCAACGTCCGGATCCACACGAACCCGGACGAATACGCCGACGCCGGGCCGGTGGTGGTCGGCGGGGACGAGATGCCCTGGGGATACATGGTCGAATACGACATCGACGTCCCGGTCACCGGCGTGTACTACCTCCACATCTGCCACGCGTCGGCCGAAGCGCGGCCGGTCGAGGTCTTTTTCGAAGGCAAGAACCAGGGCAAGTGCTGCCTGCACGTGACTTCCGGTTCGGCAGCCACGCAAGAGCCGAACGGAAGCACCTTCAACAGCAGCGGTGCGAAGTGGGAAGGCCTCCAGCATCCGAGCTACGGGAAGTGGTCGTTTGTCAAGCTGTCGGCCAGCCAGGGTAAGCGTACGCTGAAGCTCACCCGACGCGGCCCGCTGCCGCATCTTGTCGCCCTGCGGCTGGATACGGCCGAAGAGTTCCCCGAGGATTGGCGGCCGCCACAGTACACGGTGCGTGATATCGAGAGCATCCCGGAACAGCATCGGGCGGCCTTCTTGCCCGGCGACGGTATCCACATCGCTCGGTTGCGATCGGCCGTCGAGGATACGATCAAGACGTTCGGCCCGCGGTATCCCGAGGGTCCGAAGGCGCTCGAACAACTGGCCGAGCTGGAAAAGCGGCAAAGTGCGGCAGCGAACGACCCGACGGCGCGGGCCAGGATCGACGAGGAGTTGATGGCGCTGCGGCGCGAAGCGATGGCTCTTTGGATCGACCCGCCACATCCGGAGCCGCTACGGGCCGCCGGATCGCTGGAGTTTTCCGCCTGTTCGTTCGATCGCGGCAATGCCGAAATCTATGCCAACCCCGACCATTATGCCGATTTCGGGCCGATCACCGGTGGTTTGGCGGAGCCGGCGGAGAACGGGTTCGTTGAATACGACGTCGACTTCCCCGTCACCGCCGAATACATACTCTACCTCCGCTACGCCGCGGGCGCGGCGCGGCCGGTCGACGTCTTCCTCGACGGCCGGAAGTTGGGCGCATGCTGCACGGGCATCACCTTCAGTTCCGCGCCTTTTGAGATTCCGGTCAGAACCACATGGAGCAGCCGGTACGCGAGGTGGGAGACGCTCTACGAGTGGGGCGTGCCGCTGAAGACGTCGATCACCGCAGGGAAACATACGCTGCGGCTTGCGCGCGGCGGACCGCTGCCTCACGTGACGGCCCTGCGTCTCGATTCGTCGACGGCCTTCCCAGAGGACTGGCAGCCGCCCGAGCGCAAGGTCGACCTCAGTCGCGTCCCGCCCCGCTATCGCAACGTGTTCCTACCGCCGGGCGCCGTGAACGTCGCCACGCTCCGACTGGCCGTCCAGGACGCGATCGGCGAATTCGGCCCGGAATATCCCGACGGCCAAAGGTGGTTGAAGGAACTGGCCGGGTTGGAAACCAAGCAGAACGCGGCCGAGAACGGCACGCCCGAGGGCCGGCAGGAGATCGAAGACACGCTGGCGGCGTTGCGAAGCCAGGCCATGACGGCCCATCCGGCCATGAAGTTCGACAAACTCCTGTTTCTCAAGCGGCCCGGCGGCGCCCACTACGGCCACACCTACAACGACCAGCAAGGCAGGACGATGGGCGGCAATCTCTGCATCCTCTCGCCGGTGACGCCGGACGGCAAGGTGACCAAACTCGTCCCGGAACTCGACGGCGGGCTGTTCGACCGCTTCGACCTGTCGTTCGATGCCAAGAGGGTCGTCTTCAGCTACAAGAAGACGCCCGAGGACGCCTTCCGGATGTACGAAATCGACCTCGACCCGGCGGCCGGGAAGATGATCCCCGGGTCGCTACGGCAGCTCACCTTTGGCGGTCCGGACGAGGCCGAGGCAACGCAGTGCGACGCGATCCGGGGAGACCGAGTCTTCAACGACATGGACCCCTGCTATCTGCCCAACGGCCAGATCATGTTCACTTCCACCCGCGCCATGCAGAACGTCTTCTGTGCGGCGGCTTCGGGCGTCTCGACGCTCTACGTGATCGACGCCGACGGCACGAACATGCGCCGCCTTTCGCAAAGCCCGGTCAACGAAACGGCCCCGTCGATGATGGACGACGGCCGCATCCTCTACACGCGCTGGGAGTACGTCGACAAAGGCCTCGGAAACGGGGCGGGCCTTTGGGCCGCGCGCCCGGACGGCACCGGCGTGGAACACATCTACAAGAACAACACCACCTGGCCGGCCGGTATGGCCAGCGCGCGGGTGATTCCCGGCAGCCGGCAGATCGTGACCATCGGCGGTGGGCACCATTACAACGCCGTCGGCACCGTGGTGCTGGTCGACGCGCGCCGCAACCGGCGGACCACCGAGGCGATGAACTGCATTACGCCTGCGGTCGGCTATCCACATTCCATGGGATATCCCCGCGACACGTTCGGTGTGTTCATGGACCCCTATCCGTTTTCGGAGAAGTTCTTCCTCGTCGCGCATCGGCCCGGCCCCAAGGACAACAACAACGACAAGCCGAAGTACGGAATCTACGCGCTCGACTCGTGGGGCAATCGGACGGAGCTTTGCCGGGACCCGGAAATCGACTGCTTCCAACCGCTGCCGCTGCTGCCCCGCAGCAGGCCCCCGGAGCTTGCCTCGGCCGCGATTGCCGACGCGAGCCAGAAGCAGACGGGCACGTTGTTGATTCAGGACGTGTACGAGGGGCTGCCGGGCATCCAGCGCGGCCGAGTCAAGTACGTGCGGGTAATGGGGGCCCTGTCGTGGCCCTGGAGCGACAAGAACGGGGGCGTGGGCCCGGACGTGCATCGCAAGCGGGTCTATGGCGTGGCAGAAGTCCACGAAGACGGGTCGACTCAATTCGCCGCGCCGGCCGACGAGAATCTCTTCTTCCAGGTGCTCGACGAGAACTACATGTCGCTGCAGCACATGGCAACGTTCATCAATCTGATGCCCGGCGAAAGCCGCGCCTGCATCGGCTGCCACGAGCATCGCCGCAAGACGCCCAATCTGGCGAGCGCCCGGCCGCTAGCCCTGGCCCGTCCCGTGCAGAAGCTCGTGCCACAGCCGGGCGATACCGGCCCGCGTATGGTCCACTTCGAGGCGGACGTTCAGCCGGCGCTGGACAAACATTGCGTCGGCTGCCACGGCGGCGAAGAAGCCGCGGGGAATCTGGACCTGCGCTGCGAACTGACGCACAACTACAGTAGTTCCTACGATCGCCTCGTCTTCGGCGGATTGGTCAGTTACCGGGACTGTCGCTACGGCCAGTCGGGTTTCATGGCCGTGCCGCCGCTGACGCACGGTTCGCATCGCAGCAAGCTGGCCGAGCAGATCCGCCGCGATCCCTGCAAAGCGAATCTCACCCGCGAAGAGTTCATCAGAATCGTCACCTGGATCGACGCCAACGTTCCCTACTACGGCACGTTGCGAGGCGAGCGAAACCTTCGCGACAAGGACCGCCCCGACTTCCGGCCGATGCCGTTGGTTATGGAAAGGCCAGGCTCCCGCCCGGAGTGAACGGGAACGCGTCGGAGTAGTTCACCTTCCTATCACTCGAACTCCAGACACACCACCGTTCCCCGTGCGCTGCGGGCGTACAGCCGTCCGCCGTGCAGCACGGGATACGCCCAGCAGCGGTCGTCAAGGACCTTCGCTCGGGCGGCCTCCTGGAAGCGGCCGCCGGCCAACGGCCCCCAGATCACCTGGCCGTCTTCGGCAAGCATCAGCAGCGTATCGCCAACCAGCAGCAGATTGCCGAAGGCGTACTTCTCATCCACCCAGAGGACGTCGCCCGTGTCGGCGTCGAGGCAGTTCAGGCCCCCTTTGCGCCCCAGGAAGTAGATCCGGCCGTCGTGCAATACGCGATTGTTGAACGTGAACCAACTCATCGCCGGCTTGCGCTGCAGCCATTTCGACGAAAAGGTCTTGTCGGCCAGCGCCAGGCGGCTCATCCCTTCCTTGGCGTGGGTGACGTACAGCGCGCCGCCGAAGACGACCGGCGTGACCGCGCTGCAATCGGCGGGCCGCGCGAACGGCGACTGCACCTCGGCCGCCGGCTTGCCGGTGGCGGGGTCCACGACCGAGAGCGTGTTGTTCGTTAGCACCACGATCGCAGGGCGGCCGAGCATCGTCTCCGGCAAGGGCACGATCGTGCAATAGGCGATGGTGCCGGCCTCGCTCGACCAGACGACTTTGCCCGTCTGCTTGTCCAGCGCGAGGCCCCGGCTGCCGGCGTTAAAGAGGACCACGTCGCCGATGACCGTGGGCGACCCGGCGAAGCCCCACCAGCGTCCCGTCTTGGGGCGAAACTCGGCGGCCGACGCCTCCCAGACCTTTTCGCCGGTGGCGGCGTCGAGACAGAAGATGTGGCCGAACTTGCTGATCGTGTAGACGCGCCTGCCGTCGATCGTCGGCGTGGCGCTCGGACCGCCTTGGTAGAGGTTCGGATCGAGCTTGCAGGGGTAGCGAAAGTTCCAGACCTCGCGTCCGTCGGTCGCGTCAAGACAGGTGACGACGTCTTCTCCGTTCTGGTTGCCCATCGCATAGAGGCGGTCGCCGACGATGCTCATCGACGAGAAGCCCGTATGGACGTCGGCCTTCCAAACTTCCCGCACGGAATCTCCGGCCAAGGTCTTATCTAACGGCACACCGTCGTAGTTGGGGCCGCGAAAGTGGGGCCACGCCGTGTCTTGCCCGCGGCCGACGCCGCACAACGTCACCGCCGTCAACACGAAGCAGACCGTCTGCAATCCGAATCCACGCATCAGGGCACCTCATAGAAAAGTCGGACCGAAGTTGTTTCAACCGTCGCCAGTATACTCTACGCGACGCTATCGGCCGCTGCAAGCAGCAAGTCGACGGTTCCCCGCGAGTGTCTTGCAGCGTGCCCGCCGGCTCTGATACACTGACGCCGGAATCGCGACGGGAAGTCGTGATGTGCCGGTCAGCCGTGCTACGGAAAGGAGTGGTTGTTCACATGTCGAAGGGAACGCTGACGTACGTCGAGTCGAAGGATCGGCCGGCACGCAGCCGGATGCTCGTCTGCCTGATGGCGTGGCTGGTGACGTGGCTGATCGCAACGTCGACGGCGGATCTCCGCGCCGACGACGACGAGGAGGATCTGCTCGCGTGGGAGAGCATGCCGGCAATTCCGCCCGCGCCGGGTCAAGACGAGCAGGCTGGGCTGGCCGGGCCTTTTGCCGGAGTGCATGCCGACGCGCTGATCGTGGCCGGCGGGGCCAACTTCCCGGGCGTAGCATGCTGGGACGGCGGCACGAAGGTCTGGTGGGACGACGTCTACGTGCTGGTGCGCGACGGAAAGGGCGGATTCCGCTGGCACGACGAGACGTTCAAGCTGGATTGGCCGGCGGCGTACGGCGCGTCGGTCAGCACCAACGACGGGCTGGTCTGTATCGGCGGGTGCGACAAGAGGCGGTGCTTCGCCGACGTGTTTCGGTTGAGGTGGATCTCCGAGGAAGCGGGCATCGAGATCGACACGCTACCCTCGCTGCCGGTGCCCTTGGCCGACATGGGCGGCGTGTTGATCGGCCGGACGATCTACGTTGCCGGGGGCCGCCAGACGGTGGCCGACGCGGCGGCCACGACGTGTTTCTTTGCGCTCGACTTGTCGAAGGAAGGCCAGGCGGACGAGTTTAAGTGGCGTATGTTACCCTCATGGCCCGGGCCACCGCGCGTATTGCCGGTGGTCGCCGCGCAGAGCGACGGGGCATCGGATTGCCTGTTTCTGTTCAGCGGCCGAAACGCCGCAGCGGGCAAGCCCACCGAGTTGCTCGTCGACGGCTACAAGTACGAACCGCTGCCGCAGCGCTGGACGCGCTTGGCCGACGTGGCCGTCAAAGACGAGACGGCCAAGTGCGTGATGGGGGCGCCGGCGATTGCCTGGGGGGCCAACCACATCCTGGTCTTCGGCGGCGACGACGGCAGGCTGTTTATGGCGCGCGAGAAGATCACACTTCAACACGACAGGACCGGTCACCCCGACATGAAGTCCCGGTTCGCGACGGCGCTGCGGGCGAACTTCACCACTCACCCCGGCTTCACCCGCGACGTGCTGGCGTATCACACCGTCACCAACACATGGACGAAGGTTGGCCAGTGTCCGCAAGGCGCGAGCCAGGCCGTGACGACCGCCGTGCGTTGGGGCGACGCGGTGATCATCCCCAGCGGCGAGATCCGTCCCGGCGTGCGCACGCCCGACGTGATGCGGGTCACGCTGGTCGACAAGACGCGTTTCGGCACGCTCAACTACGCGGTGCTCGGCGTCTACCTGGCGGCGCTGATCGGCATGGGTTTCTACTTCGCCCGCCGCGGCACCAGCACCGAGGACTTCTTCAAGGCCGGCGGACGCATCCCCTGGTGGGCGGCGGGCATCAGCATCTTCGGCACCACGCTCAGCGCTATCACGTACATGTCGCTTCCCGGCAAGACCTTCGCCACCGACTGGCGATACATGATGCTCAACGTGGCAATCGTGGTCGTGGCCCCGTTTGTGGTCTATCTGTTCCTGCCGTTCTTTCGCCGGCTGAACGTGACCACGGCCTATGAGTACTTGGAGCAACGTTTCAATTTGGCCGTGCGGCTGTTGGCCAGCGTGTTGTTCGTGTTGATGCAGTTCGGGCGGATCGGGATCGTGCTCTACTTGCCGGCGCTGGCGCTGTCGGTGGTCACCAGCATCGACGTGAACGTCTGCATCCTGTTGATGGGCGTGTTGTGTATCTTCTACACCACGCTAGGCGGCATCGAGGCGGTGATCTGGACCGACGTGATCCAGGTGATCGTGTTGATGGGCGGGGCGTTGTTCTGTTTGGTGTTGATGTCGTTTCACGTCCCCGGCGGCTGGAACGGGGCCTGTGAAATCGCCGAAGGTGCCGGCAAGTTCCGCACGTTCGATTTCCGCTTCGATCTGACCACCGCCACGTTCTTCGTGTTGCTGTTCGGCGGCTTCGCCGACAAGATGATCTCCTACGGCACCGACCAGTCGGTGATTCAGCGTTACCTGACCACCAAGGACGAGGCCGCGGCGCGCCGCGGGATCTGGCTCAACGCGATCATCGCCATGCCGGCCACGCTGCTGTTCTTCGGGCTCGGCAGCATGCTGTACGCCTTCTATCAGACGCAGCCGGCGGCGCTGAGCCCTGCCGTGGGCCAACAAGACGCCATCTTCCCTTGGTACATCGTCACGCAGCTTCCCGCCGGCGTGGCCGGGCTGTTGATCGCCGGGCTGTTCGCGGCCTCGATGAGCAGTCTCGACAGCAGCATGAACAGTGTGGCCACAGCGGTGACGACGGACTTCTACCGGCGATTTCGTTCGCATGCCGAAGATCGCACCTGCCTGAAGCTGGCCCGTTGGATCACCGTGCTGATCGGCGTGGCGGGCACGGCCTTGGCGCTGGTCATGGCCCAGTGGAACATCAAGAGTCTTTGGGACCAGATGGTCACGGTGCTGGGCCTCTTCGGCGGCGGTCTGGCCGGGCTGTTTCTGTTGGCGATCTTTACGCGCCGCACCAGTGGCGCCGCCGCTCTGGCAGCGCTGTTGGGTAGTTCTGCGTTGCAGTTCGTGATCAAGCAGTCGTATCCGGTGCACCCCTCCGTGCTGCCGGTCAGCGGTATCGTTTCGTGCCTGATTCTGGGGCTGGGGCTCAGCGCGGTCCTGCCTAACCGCAAACCCGTCGACGGACTGACCATCCACACACTTGCCGGCGAGATCGGCTCGGAAGGCGTCACCGGATAGAGGTTATCTCCCACTGAGCCAGACCGAAGCCCGGCCGAGTCCGTCGCGGAGTTGTTGCTTTCCGCGGTGGATCAACGCCCGAACGGCCCCGGGCGTGCGCTGCATCGCGGCCGCCGTCTCCGCCAGACTACGGCCTTCGAGGACGTGCAGCCGGATCGCTTGCCGTTGATCGTCCGGTAGACTTGCGATGCCGACGCGAATCGCGCCGACCGCCTCGTCTCGTGCGACCACCCGGCTGGGGCTGTCGCCGTGGTCCGAAAGGGCTTCGACCAGATCGAACATCGAGCCGGACTGGTCGGCCGCCGCCCCTCGGACGCGCTTGAAGTCGCCGCCGCGTTTCTTGCGAGTCAGGGATTTCAGCGCGTCTTTAAGTTGGTTCACGGCGATCGCCTTCAGCCAGGCGACAAATGCCGCTTCGGAGGTCTCCTTCAATTGCCCGATGTTGCGAAACGCCCGAATGAACGTGGCGTTGAGTACGTCTTCCACGTCGAGGATCCCCTGCAAAGAAGCTGGCAGCCGGTAGGCAATGTGGCGAGAGATGCGGGGGGTGTATGCTAGTAGTAACTCCTGCAATGCCGGCCGGTCGCCGGAAACGGCCTTGGCGGTCAACTCTTCGACGTTTTTCCGCTCGGGCATGCGTTCTGTCCCCCCCAGATTTCAGGGCGGTGGGTCATCCCAGACTGCTTGCATCGTACTTCTTCTGGCGTACGTCGGCAATGCAGCGGTCGTTCTTGGCCGCGAAATGGCACCGCCGGAGAGAATCTTCCAGTTGGCCGCGTGCGCCGCCGTGGCAATCGTCGTCTAGTTTCCTGTCAGCCGAAAGGCCGGCTGAGAAAACGCGGCCCAAGCAGCCGCAGCACGCGAAAAGGAGACCTGCCGTGGCCGTTGGACTCGAAAGCAGCATGCTGGACCGGTACCCATCCGCCGCGAACGGCGTGGCCGGCCGCATCACCAATTTTGGCGGCATGGGCAACAAGGGCGCGTCCGCCAGACCGATCACGAGGGAGACACCCCGTGAGGACTCCCGTTCGA
>CAYYNP010000064.1:137-36985 GCA_964472545.1 uncultured Planctomycetaceae bacterium
GATGACTCGCGAGACGACATGACATCTTGCGGAGCAAGATGACTCGCGAGACGACATGACATCTTGCGGAGCAAGATGACTCGCGAGACGACGTGACATCTTGCGGAGCAAGATGACTACTTTGGCAGGTTCCTATCAGGCCTACACACGCGGCGAGAGGAAAGCATGGCCGGGTCGTTTTTCGAGCGACTTTTCGACTGGGGACGATCCCGGATCTATCCCTCGGGCGCCGATTCCCCGTCCGACGGCTCTGCGGCCGATGGGCCGGAACAATTCATCGAAATCGACGACCGGGGCTCCGACGTCACCGTTTTCGCCTTTGCGGGACTGGCGGCGCAGTATGCCGGCTTGCCGATCTTCGAGTTTCGCGGAATCCTCAATCGCTGTTGCCAAGGCGCAAATCTGGTCTTCGTTCGCGACGTCCGCCGGTTGAGCTATCACGTGACGCCCGACGGCGAGCCGACCGGCTTGGCGTTCTACGAACGGCAGGTGCGCGAGGCGATGGGACGCTTGGGCGCCCGTTACAACGTGGCCTTGGGAACGTCGATCGGCGGCGGGGCGGCCGTCTACTTCGGCTCGCGCTGTGGCATGGACCAGGTGATCGCCTTCAGCCCTGCCCATCCGCTGACCGTCTATTGCGGCGCGCTGAGCCAGTTGCGAACCTACTTCAACCTGGCCTCGCTGATCCGGTCGCCCGCCGTCTACAAAGAGATGGCGATCATCACGCTGGGCGCCTGGATCTGCTACGGCCGGCTATGCCGCACCGTGGGCCGCCGAGGGATGTGGCCGGTGCTCGAGGCGTACGCCGAGGCGTCGCCGCGTCCCAGGGCGACCGTCTTCTACGGCGCCCGTTGCCGGCCCGATGCGCGGCAGGCGTCGTTGTTCGGCGACCACGAAGAACTAAAACTCGTGCCGCTGCCCTGTGCCCGGCACAACTGCGCCGGCTTCCTCAAGGAGCGCAACGAGCTGGCCGAGACCATCCTCCGCGAGATCGAGGCCGGCCGAGAGGCGTTGGAATTGCGGCTGGCCCATCCTCCCACATAACCCTTGGCCGAGGTGCGTACCATGCGAATTGTCGACTTGAGTCTCTTGCTGCTGGTGATTATGGCTACCGCGGGCGTGCGGCCGGCGGCGGCCGATTCGTGGAGCGAGTATGCGCAGCGGCCGGACGATTGGTATCGCAGCGCCGCTGGGGAACGCATCGTCGCCAACGTGCTCTCGTTTCAATCGCCGCGCGGCAGTTGGCCCAAAAACACCGACGTGTCGTCGGCCCCCTACCAAGGCGACACGGCGCGGCTGCAAGGGACTTTCGACAACGGGGCCACGCGCGGCGAGATGCGTTTCCTCGCCCGGGCGTATCGTGCCACGAAGCAACCGCGTTGCCGCGACGCCGTGCTCAAAGCGATCGACCACATCCTCGCGGCCCAATACCCGACCGGGGGCTGGCCGCAGTCGTATCCTCCCGGCGGCGGATACCACCGGCACATCACCTTCAACGACGGCGCGATGGTCGGGCTGATGGAGTTGTTGCGCGAGGTGGCCCACTCCGACGCGTTCGCCTTCGTCGACGAGGCACGGCGGCAGAAGGCCGAAGCGGCGTTCGACCGGGGCGTGGCGTGCATCGTCAGGTGCCAGATCGTTGTCGACGGCCGGCCCACGGCGTGGTGTGCTCAACACGACGAGAAGACCCTCGAACCGCGCAAAGGACGCAGCTACGAGCACGCCTCGATCAGCGGCGGGGAGAGCGTGGGCGTGGTCCGCCTGTTGATGAGCCTCGACGATCCGAGTCCCGAGGTGATTCGGGCGGTCAACGCGGCCTGTGCGTGGTTCGAGTCGGCCAAGCTGACCGGCATCCGGCAGGTCCGGCGCGACGGCGACACGCTGATCGTACCCGACGCCGGCGCCCCGCCGCTTTGGGCCCGATTCTATGAAATCGGTACCAATCGCCCCATCTTCAGTGGCCGCGACGGCGTGATCAAGTACGAGCTGCGCCAGATCG
Source organism: uncultured Planctomycetaceae bacterium (assembly GCA_964472545.1). GTDB lineage: Bacteria > Planctomycetota > Planctomycetia > Pirellulales > Thermoguttaceae > CAYYNP01. The sequence continues at coordinate 2,137 of CAYYNP010000064.1, forward strand.
AACACGAGCGCCGCAACGGCTACTCCTGGTACGGCAGTTCGGGTGCCGACGTTTTGGCTCGCTGGGCGGACTGGAAGCGAGAGCACGGGCAGTAGATTGCCCTCAGCCACCGATGCCGTCTTCGTAGGGTGCGTGCAGCACGGCCACGAAGATTGGTGCGTTTCGCAAGCCGATTCCCTCGTGTGCACGCGGTGCTGTTGTCTTCCGAGCAATTGCCGTGCGTAACGCACCATGTGTTGTATTTGGCTTGCTCCACGCACCCTACGGGCTCGCCCGACTGGAAGCGGAAGCACGGGCAGTAGATCGCGCCGTTCAGCCGCCGACGCAGAGGATCGAGCCGTCGACGAGCGAGACCAGCACGCGGCCGTCGCGGTCGACGGCCAGTGCGCCCAGTCGCGGCGGCGCCGGCAGATCGACCTTCCAGAGGCGTTTGCCGTCGGATTTTGCATACGCCGCAACGAAGCACGGCTCGGTGCCGTGTCCCTTGGCCGTTATCAACACGGCGTTTCGCGCGACTGACAACGCATAGACCTGCTCGCGAAGCGTGGGCCAGACGCTGGACGAGCGCAGTTCGCGTTCTACCGTGGCAAACGCCTGGCCGATGAGGTTGTATTGTCCCCACTTCTGTGGCGAATCGCCGGGGATCTCACGGTCGAGCGCCGTCATTCGCCCCAGCGCAGCGGCCAGCTTTGCGTCCATCTGGGCGACGCTCCAACCGACGACGTCGCCGTATCGTGAGGTCGGGGTGACGAAGAGTTCATCGTCCCATGCCGGCGCGACGGCGCAGTGGCGGACCGGCGTAAAGGCGGGCCCCTGCAAGCGGCCTTGGGCGTCGATCGCCCTGAAGTTGACCTGCGCCGAGGAGACGACCTGTCCCGTTCCGCTATAGAGGAGGCGGCCGCCGTGCAGCAGGAAGCGATCTTCAAAGACCATCACGTCGCGTCCGGCCGGCTCGGGCTTTTGGGCCATGACCGTGTTCCAGGTGGGAATCCGCTTTGCCTCGACGACGTGTGCCTCGCCGGTGGCCAGGTCGAAAGACGCCGGGGCCACGACGTTGCCCGAGGCGAGCCACAAACGGCCCTTGCCGATCGCCATCGCCCCCAAAGCCGAGGCGGCTCGCAATTCGTAGCGGTCGTTGATCGGCCGGCCGGCCGTGCCGTTGTGCCAACGAAGTTCTCCGGAGCGTGCGTCGAGGGCGACGACGTGCGTGCCGTCGCGAAAGACGATTCCCGCCGCAGCGTACGCCACGCCGTCGCGTACCGTCACCCCGCTGTTGACCGGCCAGGTCGACGCGATACGGCCGTAGACCATGATCCTCCGCTCGATCGGCGCCACGCGAAACCGCCAAAGCAGTTTGCCGCGGGCGGCATCAAGGCAGTAGACGTACCCGTCGCCGGAACCGACCAGCACGCGTCCTTCCCAAACGGTGGGCGACGCCAACACGGGGCCGCCGGTGGCGAACCCCCACTTTTCGTCGCCATCGGCGGCGTCCAAGCAACGCACGATCCCGTCTTCGCCCGCAGCGAATACGGAACCTCCTGCGACGACCGATTGAGTCTGCAGTGCCGATCGAGTGCGCGGCCCACTCTGCCAAAGCACGCGCACGGCCGACGGCACCGCGGCAGCCGACGACGCACTTCGCCGGCTGTTCCCCCGATAGACCGGCCAATCGCGGGCATCCACGGCCGGAGTGCCTTCGACGGAATGCGGTGCGGCCGTCTGGAGGTTGGCATTCGAAAGGACCTGCCCGTGCGCGTCGAAATCGCCGCCCGGGCCGAGTACCATCTGGCCCAGGATCGACAGGTTGCAGTCGCAGAGCCAGGGGCCCACGTAGAGCAGGCCGTTGGCCGGAATGGCCCCGTCGTTGCATCCGGGGCGTGCCGATCGCTCCGACCAATAGAGCTTCTGCTGAAAGTCGTATCGGCCCAGGCCTTCACCGCGGCAATAGAGCGCCTCGGGGCTGCCGGTAAGCCGCGTACACGAGCCTTTGTGGAATTGGAGGTTTTCGATGGCGTCTCCGCTCTTCGGATCGATGACTTGCACGGCCCCGTTGCGCTCGATGCCGCTGATCAGCAGTTTGCCCTTTACGTAGAGCAAATTGGGATTGTTGTGGTGTTTCTTCTTCGACCAGAGCAGCCGTCCGTCGTCGATCGAAAACCCGGCCACGTTCGCCCGCTTCTGTCCTTGGACGAAGAGTCCCACCGGCGTGGCCAGCAGCATGGCCGTGGTACGAAAGCCGGGGGTGCCGGGGAGTCCTTGGGCTTCGGTCTCGATGAGTTCGAGCGTCTGGCGTTCTTCGTTGACCCACTGTAGCTCGCCCGAGCGGCGGTCGAGACAGGCCAATCGCGTGCCGGGCTGGTAGTAGAAGAGCCTCTCGCCGAGGATTCCCAATCCTCGCGAGTCGATGTCTTCTCGTTCGTGCGTCCAGAGCGTCTTCCGCCGGGCAAGATCGTACGCGGCCAGCGTGTGGCCGAATCCCCAACGGATTTGATGTCTTCCTTTGGGCGAGTAGTTGCGATCGACGTGGCCCCACCCCCAGCCGCGAAACGTGGCGTGTACCTGCATGATCTCCGCCGGCGGCTCGCCTTCGCCGCAGAGTACGTAGAGCACGTCGCCGAGCTTGGCCATCCACATCAGCGATCCGGTGGTTTGCGGAACTCGGAAACGCTCGAGTTGGGCTCCCGTCTCGGGATCGAGCGTAAGCACGGCGTCGCCGTCGACCATGTAGAAGGCGCTTTCGGTGGCGATGAAGGCCGAGCGATGCACCAGGTAACCGGCCGGAAGACGCCGCTGCCAGAGCACACGGCCGTTATAGCCGTTGCGCGCGGTCAGCGTGTTGAGCGTGGGAATCTCCCGATCGTGGTGGGCGATGTGGCCCGAGGCGATGAAGACCCGTCCGGCGGCGGCCGTGCTGATCAGCGGCATCGCGTGGTAGTAGGGCCCGCCAAACCATTGCGTCAGGTACGGGGCTTGGATCACGGTATCGTTCGACACGGGGTTGTTGTCCGGGCCATGGCACCAGTGCGACCAGTCGTCCATTCCCGTCGGCGGCGGCTTGCGGGCGAGCGTCCAGCCCTCGGCCGTGCTCTCGACGTCGAATCCGGCGCGGCCCAGCGAAGCGGCAAATTCCGCCCCACATCGAACCAACGCGGCGCCCCGGGGCCGAACCACACGAAACACCTCCGCGGCGGATATGCCTTGCGGCCTTTCGAGCACCACCACGTCGACCAGATTATCGGCATACGGCAGAGGGTCGCCGGCAAGGCTCTCGAAGACGACCCGGCCGCCGGGAATCTCCGCTTTCTGCGCCGAGACGATCGCTTCGTCGATCTTCGCCCTGTCGGCGTCGAAGGCGTGGACGAGCAGATCGCTCGCACGGGCGATCCCTATGGCCGTCTCTCCGCGGCCACATTGCGGCACGGCACACAGACCACGCGAGATTCCGGCACGCTCGATGAGATTCCGCGCGTCTGCCGATTGGCCGGCTAGAACGGGAGCCCCTGTGACGAGTAGCGAGAGCACAACGAGAGTTCGACACATGATCGGCCTCCAGGGGGTCTTCTTGCCCGGCATTGCACCACGAACTCCCTCGTCGGTCAAGTCTCGGCGCCGGCCCGCCGCTACCGCCGGCCAACTGCTCTTGTGGCAATCGGGGCAGATCGCGTAAAGTCTACTGGGGTTGTTGGTTCGCTTTTTCCACTCCGCCGATCTGTCTGCCTCGCATCGGAAAGCCGATCCCCATGCTGCCAGGTCCCGCAGTGCCCGAAAGAACTACGGGCAGCATCCGAGAAGCGTTCTGTTCCCGGCTACACGAGTTGCTTCAAGATGAGGCGGCAGCCGGAGCGAACGGGGCTGCCGCCCGGAATTGCCTCTTCGCGCACGGATTCACGCCCGGCGACCTGGCCGGATTGCCCGTCGGCCTCTTCACGCGTCCGGCGGAAATCGCCCGTGGCATCCTTCGCAACGGATTTCGCATGGAGGCGTTGAAGGCCTCGAAACTCGCTTCCGATCGGCGTCTGGTGGGGCGTTTGGTGGGGCCGATCCGCGACGCACAGGGCCGTATCGTGAGCTTCTGGGCGCGCCACCCGGAAGGCCATCGGCCGCACTATCTCTACCTCAACGCCCATTGGCAGCGCCACGCGGTGTTCTACGGCCTCGACGTGCTGCCGGCCGACGTGCTCACCGGCAGCGGGAACCTGCTGATCGTGCGCGATCTGCTCGACGCCCTGCTGCTTCGCTGCCGAGGCTTCCACAACGTCGTGGCCACCGGCAAGGGCGGGGAGAGGATCTCCGTTGGGCAGTGGCAAAGAGCACACGAGTTGGGTGTGCGGCGGGCGACCTTGGCATGGCCCCATAGCCGCGACGGGCTGCGCGACGTGTTGATTGCCTTGGAGAACGCACTTCGCGCCGAGCCGGCGCCCACGGTGTACGTGGTGCCTCGGGTCGACTGGTTCCGCGCCGTCGGTCCCGGCGAGTTCGTGCGCACCGAAGGCCCCGCGGCGCTGCACGACTTCGTACGCCGGCGGCGCGTCGACGGCTGTCAGTATCTGCTGGAACACCTCAGCGCAAACGGCCACGCCTTTCCGGCCCCCTGGCCGTCGAGCGAAGCCCAAGCCGCCGAGTTACCACAGCCCGCCGGCGCACGGCGGCCGATCTTCCACCGCCACGACGACGATGCCGACGTCTGCACGATGCACCAATGCCGCAAGACCGTCTGCTTCTGTTTCGATTGATGCTTGCCCCCAGCCCGGCCACTCATCAATAAGCTCGCTACGGACAGCAAGGCTTCTGCACGCTGCGCAGGCCGAGCCGACGGCAGCCTTTCGTGCAGGCCGGCACCGTGACCGTCTGCGGGATCATCTTGCAGACCTGCACTTGCACCTGCTGCTGCTCGGTGTGGGGAACCAGCACCGTGTACGTCTCGGTCTTCTCTTCCGGCACGCACTTATAGGTCGTGACCTGACGGGTCTCGATCTTCTTCTGCGGCACGCAAACCGTGTACGGGATCTCACGGGTCTGCTGCTCGGGCACCGTCTCGCAGATCTCGACCGTGCGGGTGCGCGTCTCCGGCTTGCAGACGGCGACCGTGTACTCGCACGTCTCCTCCACGGTCACAGGCTTCATGCAGGAAACCTCAATCTGCTTCTCGACGATATTCGGCACCCACACTTTGCAGGTAGTCTGCACCTGGCAGCACCGGATGCAGCCGCCGCATCCGGTCTTGCAGCAATCGCACGAGAGGCAGCGCGCCCGGCCGACGCGGTGCGAACGTTTCATCGGGCGTTGAACCGGGCCGCAAACCGGGGCACGCTGAACGGGACCGCACGTGACCGCACGTTGCTCCCAGTGCCCTTGATCTTCACATACGGTCCGCGTCTCGGTGACCTGCTCCATCTTGCAGACCGTCCGCGTTCCTTGGCGGGTCTCCTGATGCGGCACCATCACCGTGTACTCCTGCTGCTCCGTGCGGCGAACCGGCTTGTAGACCGTGTAGGTTTCGGTCCGCGTGCGAGTCTCCGGCACCATCACGGTGCGTTCGCACTCGACGGTCTTTGTTTCCGGCACGCGATGATAGACCGTATAGGTCCGCTCGCGCGTTTCCGGCGTACACTTGACCACGTCGATCGTGCGCGTCTCCGTCACCATCGTGGGCACGCAGATCGTCTTCTGCACGTACTCGCACGGCTTTCCGCACGACACGCACGGCGAATCACAACGACCTCCCGTTCCCGCCACGGCGGCATTGGTGACCAACGAAAGCCCCAACACCAATCCACACAACAACAGACTCCGGGTGAACATCATTCGCTCCTTAAGGCAAGGGACCCAAACGGCAGAGGCACGAAGCGTGCGGCGGCCGGCGGCGCGGGCTGCCAGACATATGCACGCGCAGAGACGACGTCTGATTGTAGCCGTGGCCGTTGTGAAGTCAAACTAGCCCAGCACGCAAGAGCACTCTCAAAACTCGGCGGAAATACTGACCCCCTCGCAGACGCAACATAAGCCCCACAGTTAGCTCGCGCCGCCGGTGGTAGTTGGCGAGCCGCCCCACGGATCGTAAGATCGGAAGGCACGCACGGCCTCTTTTCTCGCGCCACAGGAGATGCTCCATGCGATTTGTCCGCCTTGCCGTCGTGACGCCTTTGATTCTCGCCCTCTGCAACGCGTCTGCCTCGGCGGCCGTGTTTCAGTACAAGACGTCCGTGATCACCGACCGGGGCGCACGCGACGCGTTCTTGTGGATTCCGCCGCAGGCACAGCGCGTACGGGGCGTGGTCATCGGCGGCATGACGTTGATGGAGCGCGAGTTCGCCAAAGACCCGATTATCCGCCGGGCGTGTGTCGAGCAGCAGTTGGCCATCGTTTTCCTGAAATGCGGCTTAGGATCGGTCGTCCCGCAAGACGTGCTCGACGACTTGGCCCGGGTTTCCGGCTACGGTGAACTCTCCGCGGCGCCGCTGTTCTTCGTCGGCCATTCGGCCGGCGGCCCTCCGGCGAAGGCATTGGCCACGAAGACGGCGACACGTTGCTTCGGCGTCGTGCAGTACCGCGGCGGCGCTGCGGGTGGCGACGAACCGGTTCCGCCCGGCGTGCCGGCGCTGATGATGATCGGGCAATTCGACGAGTTCGGCGGCACCATGCGCGACGCCGACGGCCGCGAGACGTGGCAAGGCGGCCGCGACGCCATGGCGGCCTTTCGGGCAGCCGATCCGGGCAACCTCGGCAGCATCGTCGTCGAACCGGGGGCCGGACACTTCGCCTGGTCGAACCGCAACGCGGAGTACCTGGCGCTGTTCATCCGCAAGGCTGCCGCGGCACGAATCCCCATAGATGCCTCGTCCGACACCACACGCCCGACCGCGTTACGGGAGATCGACCGCACGGCCGGCTGGCTCACCGATCTCGCCATCGAGAAGCCCGGCCCATCGCAGCCGGCCCCTTACGGCGAGTACCGGGGCGACAGGGCGAAGGCGGCATGGCATTTCGATCGCCAGACGGCCGAGGCCACCGTGGCCTATCACGCCGGCGGCTTCGGCAAGCGAGACCAGTTCATCCAATGGAACGATCCCTTTTGGGTCGACGCCGGCACGCGGTTCTTCTTCACCAAGCTTGCATGGGTCGGCGACGGGCAGACGATCGAAGTCCATCCGGTCTACGCCGACGTCTACCCTTCGCAACACAATGGCCGAGGGCCGCGCTGGCTCGACGCCGGCAAGCCAGTAGGCCGATCCGATGCGCCGATCCATCTTCGCCACGTCAGCGGACCGGTCGTCGCCACGGGCCCCAACACGCTGCGGATCAAGTACGACAACTTGGCCCCGGCCACCGAAGGCTTGCGCGTGACCTTCATGGCCTACAGCGCCGGAAATCGCGCGTATCGCTACACGGAACAAGTCGGCATGATGCCCCGCGGCTTCAAGGGCCTTACCAGGGGCCAAGAGCAGACGATCACCTTTCCATCGATCGGCAACCTGACGCCCGGCAGCCGCCCCGTGCCACTGAAAGCCATCAGCGACGCCAATCTGCCGGTCGAGTATTACGTAGCCTACGGCCCGGCGACGATCGCCGGCGGCAAGCTGCAAATCGCCGAACTACCCGCCCGGGCCCGCTTCCCCATCGAAGTCAAAGTCGTCGCCTACCAATTCGGCCGCGGCATTGAGCCGTTGGTGCGAACGGCCGTGCCCGTCGAGCAGACGATTCCGATCGGGAAGCGGTAGTCCGGGCCGTCGGAAGTTCGTCGCGTGCTTTGTCGCGTTTTCGCGTTTCAACGCCGGACACGTTGGCAAACTCGGCGGAAGCAAGCCCTGAAGTGTGACGTCAGATTCGATGTCTTCGGCCGCTGTCTATCTGTCGAGTCGGCATTCTACGGTTTCAGTCCCGGTGAGAGCAACGTCGGCACTTGCGGCCACCTTGCCGCCGCAGCGGAGTTCAACCCGCCACTTGCCCGGCCAGAGTCCGCCGAGCGTGTACGGGCGGCTGGTGAGGCCGTCGAACGCCACCACGGCTGCATCGGGAAACTCGAGCCGGCGGCCGAGCGAATCGACGGCGAGCAATTCGAGTTGCACGTCCCGCTCTGCGGCGTCGACGGGCAGCGGACGCCGCAGTGTATACCGCACTCGAATCGTCCCGCCCGGCTGCCAGGCGGGCATCTTCACCGTGGTCACTTGTTTCTCTCTCACGCGTACGTTGGCCCGCCGGCACCAGTGGGCGTCGCGGTGGATCGTCACGCCGAAAACGCCGGGCGGATGATAGGTGGCCCGGAGGAAGCGACTCACGCGTGCCAACGTCTGCCGCTGCGAATCGATCGTGAAGAGCGAAATCGGGCCGTCCGCTTCGGGCAGACCATCCGTCACCGCAACCAGCGAACAGGCCGACAACGGCACCTGCACCGGCGGCATGCCCGGCCGCGTGTCGACGTCTTGGTGCAACAGCGGGTGGTTCGGCGCGTCGTGCCTAAGATGGGCGGCAATCCGCCAGTGCCCCGGAGTCACGTCGCGCAGGCCATCGCCCGGCGAGCAGGGGCCGTCATCCGGCGGCGTGAGGCGGAAGTACACGCCCGACGACACACTCTCCAAATGTCGCACGTGCGGCGCTAGCCCTTCGCCGCGATCGACGTATCCCACTCCAGCGAGACGGGCCTGTGGTGAGCCATCGCCGACCTGCGTCACCACCGGAACGTCCCAGTCGCCCGACGGATCGAACATGCGGATCTCGGTGACCTGCCCCGGCAGCACGCGGGCACGGCGCGCGTGAACCTTGAGGAAGTTGGGGGTGTCCTGCACCCACACCGTGGCCCAACCGGCCGGAACGTGTCTGATCGTGAAACGCCCGCTACGGTCGGTGATGAAAGAGAGCGGCCCGAACGCGTGAAACGGGCCGCTGTTCTTGCTCACCGACACGCTCCCGGTCTTGAACGGCCACGGCTCTCGCCGATCACCCTTGGCGCGGTAGATCCTCCCGGTGATCGTCCCGCATTCCGGCAGACGAATTGGGGCAAGCACGGTCGGCTCGGCACCTTCGACCACCGGTACGAGGCGGCAGAACCGCAGCGGCCCGACGTCTATCGTCGCGACGTAGACCCGCCCGGCAACGACGTTGGCAAAGCGGAACGCACCGTTTCGATCGGGCACGGTCTTGTGCGTGAAGAACTCCTGCCGGTACGACTCAGAACCCCAATCCCACATCTTCACAACGTGTTGTGGCAACATAGGCTTCAGCGTGACCGACACATCTTCCAGAGGCTCATTGCCAGCCTCGATTCGTCCCATAACGTCTTGGCCGGAGCGCAGCCGCAACTGCACGATGCCCGGCGGATCGTCCGGAGCGATCCACGTCTCGGCCGTCGCGTGGTCCGGAGTGCGGACGCCGATCCAGAGTTCCGTGTACTCGTCGCGCTCGTCGGCAAACCAAGTGTCGGCGAACTCGCATTCCTCATGCGCCTTCTCACCCAACGCAATCGGGTACCGCCCGTCTGGAGAGCGAACCTGGTAATCGTTACACATGAAGCCTTCCGGCGTACGCCCCGGCCCGACGCTCAGATCGTAATGTGGCGCAGGGCGACCCGAGGCATCACGCACGCTAACCACAAACCGGCAACTGGGCCACATCTCGACGCGGAGCGGATCGACCTTCCACGTCTCGGCCCGCCGGATCGTGCTCACTCGTCCGGAGCGGACAAACGCCAGGTGGCGGTCGTGGATCGCCTCAATGCTGAATCGGCCTTGCCCGTCGGTCTTGGCTTCCATGCCCGAAGGGTCGACCACGCGCACGTCGGCCAGCGGACGTTTGTCGTCGGCCCCGACCACCACGCCGCTGACCGTTTCTCGCGACTTCGGAATCAACTCCCAGACGTCGGAGCCGTCGTACTCATCAGGGTTCGAGGTCTGCCAACGCAACTCGAGGTAACCTGCGTGCCGCAAGACGAACTCACCACCGGACAAGATGTCGAACTCGAAGCGGCCCCGGGCGTCGGTCTTCCCTACCGGCTCGCCGCGGGCCCGAAAAGGAGAGAGTGGCGACCCTAGTGGCATCATGGTCAACGACCCCACGACGGGCAGCGGCGCTTGCACGAAGCGATGAGCCGTTGCCCCCGCAATCGGCTGCTTTGTCTTGGCGTTGCGCACAACGCCTCGAACGCGCACGGCCCGCATCAACTCCATCCGCAAGCCGCGATCGGCCGTGTCGGCGTCAAGTTGAAAACACCGCTCCGTTTCCGCAGTCCGGATTCCGAGATAGCCGGGTGCGATAATCGAGACCGACACCCGCGCCGTTGCGGGGACATCGGGGATTTCCACCGTACCGTCCTCGGCCGCCACCTTCCGCCACACCGCGTGATGCACGGCCCGCCTCCGCGGCCCCTCGCCATGGGCCGCCGTCACTCCGTAACGAAAGCGGAACTTCGTGACCGGCCGCTCCGTACCCGATTCGACCACGACCAGCCTGACGGGCTCCAGCGTCGCCGGCGGCGGTGCCTTGCCGCCCGCCGCCTGGTACCCAAGCACCAGCCCCGGCATCAGAATCAGGAGCAAGAGACTGCCACAGCCCGCCCAGGCGAATCGACATCGTGGCATCGAAATACCCTCCCTCTCACACGCGCTCGCGAGACCGAGTCTGCTGCGGATCCGGGCCATCTCGTCCTAACCCCTAAACAGCGCAGCACCAACCGTCATTGAGAGCCCAGCCTGCTCTACGGATAGCGGGGCAATTCCGTTCGTCAAATCGGCAAAAGAGCGGTTTCCGCCTGCCACGAGTGACGGCGAGAGGGCCCATGGCGGCAATACCGGACAACGACCACGCCCGATGTTCGCATATACAGTCTACCGGAATCACTCGTCCCTCACTTCGGTACGCAAACTCGCCACGAGAATCGTGGGTTCATCAGTCCGCTCGGGTTGGAGCCTTGGCGCGTGGCGGCCTACTTCTGCCAAACGAATGCCGGCACGGCAGAAAACGCCGGGATCGCGCTGCGATCGTTGGCCAGCGGCCTGCCCGGCGTGCTGCGGCCGGACTCCACTTGGGCGTGAAACAAGGCTCCCAGTTCGCGGATCTTCTCGGGGTGTTGTTCGGAAAGGTCGGTCGTCTCGGCGGGATCCGTGGCCAGGTTGAAGAGTTGCACGAACGCCGGGCGAAGCAGTTCCTCGCGGCTGCGCGGCCGCTTGCCGTAGGTTTCCACGGCCTGTTTCCATGCTTGCCGGCAGCCGGGCGCGATCAGCCAGCGGTCTTCGCAGCCGCTGCCCGGGCAGAACGTCAGCTTCCAGTCGCCCGAGCGGATGGCCCTGCCGCGGGTCGATTGGACGATGATCGACGTGCGTGGCGGCGCCGCGGCGGCGTCGCGAAGCAGCGGCAGCATGCTGATCGAATCCGGCCCCTGCTTCTCGGTCAGGTCGACGCCCGCCACGTCGGCCAGCGTTGCCGTCAGGTCGTGTAGCCCGATGAGTCGGTCGCACGTCGCATCGGTTTCGACGACGCCCGGCCAGCGAACCACGAACGGCACGCGAAAACCGCCCTCGTAGACCGAGAACTTGTAGCCGCGAAACGGCCCGCTGGCGTAGTGCCCCTCTTTCTCCAACTCCTTGAGTTGTCCGTCGGTTGCCTTGCGATTGCGGCCGGCGTACGGTGCCGCACCGTGATCCGACGTGGCGATCACCAGCGTATTGCCTTGAAGGCCGTGTGCCTCCAGCGCCGCCAACATGCGGCCCACGCAATGATCCGTTTCCATGACGAAATCGCCATAGACGCCGAGGCGGCTCTTGCCCTCGAAGGCGGCACTCGGGCTCAGCGGCGTGTGCGGTGCGGTCAGGGCCAGATACAAGAAGAACGGGCGGCCGCGCCGCGCCTCGACGGCACGCCGGGCAATGAACCGCTCCGCCTCGCCGCAAAAGGTATCGAGCACCTCGAAGTCCTGGAAATCCTCGGCCGCCGGGCCGATGCGGTTGAAAGCGCTCCAGCCCTTCTTGGCCGTCACCTTGCCGACCCAGCGATTACTCCGCACGTAGGCATACGGGTACATATCCAGCGAGCCCGGCAGGATGAAGCTGTCGTCGAAACCGTATTGCGGCGGGCCGATCTTCAGGGGCTTCGCGTAATCGACGTTGTCGATTCCCTGGGGCTTTCCGTCGGTAGTTTGCATCAACGTGCCCAGATGCCACTTGCCGACGTAGCCGGTGTGGTAGCCGGCCGTCTTGAGCATGGTGGCCACCGTATGCTGGCCGGGCGGCAATCGCGTCCCCAGAAAGCCCCAGGGCCCGCCGGGACCGGCATGGCCGAACCGCCACGCGTAGCGTCCGGTCATGATGCCGATCCGCGAGGGGACGCAGACGGAACCGATCGACAGCGCGTTGGTAAATCGCATCCCCTCGCGGGCCAGTCGGTCGAAGTGCGGCGTGTCGATCCGGCAGCGTTGGCCGCCGAAACAGTTCACGTCGCCGTAGCCGAGATCGTCGGCGAGGATGAAGACCACGTTCGGCCGCGCCGCTTCCGCCGCGCCGGCCGACGGCAGCCACGCGAGCAGAACGAGGCCAATCAGGGTCTGTAGGGAAACGGCTGCCCGGTGGCTGGCGGCTGAGCGCTGCGTAGCCCCAGATCCCTCGAGATTCTGGGGCACCGCTGCGTTTCGCCCCAGCCACCCTGCCACGATGACGTGTCTTACGGAAGTGTCCAGACGGGCAACGGCACGACGATGGCGGGGTTTCATCCGGGGCTCCATCTCTTAGAGATCAGGACCGGTCGCTCTCTTCCCAATCCAGCGATCGGGCGACCGCGGCTTGCCAACGGGCGTAGAGAATTTGGCGTTGTGGCTGGGCCAACTCGGGTGCGAACTCGCGGTCCAGGGCCCAATTCTCGGCAACGTCGGCCGTGTCGGCCCAATAGCCGACGGCCAGGCCGGCCAAATAGGCGGCGCCCAACGCGGTGGTCTCCGCCACCACCGGCCGGCGGACGCGGACGCCCAGCAGGTCCGACTGGAATTGCAGCAGCGGATCGTTCAGCGAGGCGCCGCCGTCGACCTTCAGTTCGGCCAATTCGACACCGGCGTCCTTCTGCATCGCGTCGAGCACGTCGCGGGTTTGATAGGCCATCGATTCGACGGCCGCCCGGGCGACGTGGCCGGCCGTGGTGCCGCGGGTGATGCCGAGGATCGTGCCCCGGGCGTAAGCGTTCCAGTGTGGCGCGCCGAGGCCCACGAACGCCGGCACGAGATAAACGCCGCCGGAGTCCGACACGGTGGCCGCCAGGCGCTCGACGTCGGCCGAGGTTTCGATCAGCCCCAGCCCGTCGCGGAGCCACTGCACCACGGCCCCGGCAATGAACACCGAGCCCTCCAAGCAATACGTGATCCGGCCGTCGAGTCCCCAGCCGATCGTGGTCAACAGGTTGTTCTCCGAGCGGACCGGGGCTTCGCCGGTGTTCATCAACATGAAGCAGCCGGTGCCGTAGGTGTTCTTGGCCGTGCCGGGCTCGAAACACGCCTGGCCGAACGTGGCCGCCTGCTGATCGCCGACGGCACCGGCAATCGGGATCGGCGCGCCGAACCACTGCGGATCGGTCTGCCCATAGACCTCGCTCGATGGGCGAACCTCCGGCAGCATGGCCCGGGGGACATCGAGAATCTCGAGCAACTCGTCGTCCCAATCGAGCGTGTGGATGTCGTAGATCAGCGTGCGGCTGGCGTTGCTGTAGTCGGTGACGTGGCACTTGCCGCCGGTGAGCCGCCAAATGAGCCACGTGTCGACGGTACCGAAGAGGATTTCGCCCTGCTCGGCCCGGGCACGCAGGCCGTCGTGGGTATCTAACAGATGCTTGATCTTCGTGCCGGAGAAGTACGCGTCGACGACCAGCCCGGTCTTGCGGCGGAAGGTCTCCTCGAGCCCGTCGGCCTTGAGCCGGTCGCAGATGGCGGCGCTGGCCCGGCTCTGCCAGACGATCGCGTTGGCCACGGGGCGTCCGGTGTTCCGGTCCCAGAGGATGGTCGTTTCGCGCTGATTGGTCACGCCGATGGCCGCCACGTCGGCGGCGCTGATCGACGCCCGCTCGAGGGCCGCCCGGGCCACCTTCAGTTGCGTGCCCCAAATGGCCTCCGGGTCGTGTTCGACCAATCCCGGCGCCGGAAGGATCTGCTCGAACTCCACCTGGGCCGAAGCCACGATGTGTCCGTCGCGGGCGAAGACGATCGCCCGGCTAGACGTGGTTCCCTGATCCAGAGCGAGCACGAACTGGGGCATTGAAACGGCCTCCGAAACAGGAATGTTGACCTGCGGCAGTCTACTGGGGGGAACAACCGCCCACAAGCTACCCCTTTTGGGCGGGGAACCGCCGAAGTGGCGTCGTAGCCTCAGCCCCAAAAGTGCTCGATAACGTAACCAAGCATCTGCGGCGGGGTTTAGTTATAATGGTAAGCTGGCTTCTGCGATCCCGCCCTGCCCCTAGACCCCCAAACTTTACGGAACCATGCCCCAACTGCTCTCACTGGAATACAACGACACGGAAGCCCGCATGGTCGTGGCCAACCCGCGTGGCGATCGGGTGGTGATCGAGCAGGCGTTTTCGGTGTCGCTGGCGCCGGAAGGGCCCGGTGATTCGGAGGAATCGGTCGATGTTGGCGGGCGGATTGCCGCCGCTTTGGCCGCCCGCGGCGTCGGGCGGATCGACGCCCTGGTGGCGGTCGACCGGTCGAGCATCGAGCTGCGTCAGCTCTCGCTCCCGCCGTCCCCCGACGACGAACTGCCCGAGATCGTGCGGTTTCAGGCGATGCGGGAATTCAACGAGTTGACCGAAGATTGGCTGTTGGATTTTGTGCCGCTAGAGCAGACCGAGCCGGACTCGCTGAACGTATTGGCCGCGGCGATCGATCCGAAGCTGGTCGCCCAAATTCGGAAGACGTGCGACACGGCCCACGCCCGATTGCAACGGCTGGTGCTGCGTCCGTGTGCCGCGGCGTCGTTGCTGGCTCGTTCCCGGCCGGAGGCGACCGGAAGACTGACGCTGCTGGTCAATCTGCTGGCCGAGGAGGCCGACCTGACGGCGACCGTCGGCGGCCAGGCGGTCTTCTTGCGAACCGCAAGGCTCGGCGGCGACCCGCTGGCCGGCGAGGGGCAATCGGCGGCATTATTGGCGGAAATGCGGCGGACGATCGCGGCAGTGCAAAACCAACTTAGCGGGCAGCGCGTCGAGTCGATCGTGTTGCTGGGCGGCGACGACGCACACGCGGCACTTGCCAAACAGATGGGCGAGGCCCTGAAGCTGCCAACCGAGCTGTTCGATCCGTTCGCCGGCCTGCAGCTCGGCCGCGAGCTTTCCGGCGCGCCGCCGGAGCGTCCGGGCCGATTTGCCCCGCTATTGGGCATGGCCTTGGCGGAGTTGGAATCGACCGGCCACGTGATCGACTTTCTGCACCCTCGCCGCCGGCCGGCGCCGCCGAGCAAGCGGAGAATGTACACTGGCATCGCCGTGGCACTCGCCGTGTTGGTGGTGGGCTATTTCGGCCGGGGATGGTACCTCCGCTATTCGCTGAAGGCCGAGAACGACAGGCTGGTCATAGAATCCAAGGAGCTCGACGAAGACGTGAAGGCGGCCGCCGTGGCATTGGCCTCGGTCGATTCGCTGCAACAATGGGAGGCCACCGACGTGGTTTGGCTGGACGAACTGCGGGAGTTGTCCGAGGACTTCCCCGCTGCCAAGGACGCGATGCTGCAGCAACTGACCGCCCGCGCCGAAGCCCGCCTGGGCGGCAAAATGAAACTCGTGGGGCTGGCCGCCAACGCCTCGGCCGTTGGCCGCGTCGCGACGTCGCTTCACGACGCAACCCATAAGGTAGTTGGAGAGGGCAGCGGCGTGGACGGCTCGAATCCTTTCTACAAGCTCCAGTTCGCCTCGTCGGTGAAGGTCGAGCCGCCCACGGCGGCCAGCAAGCCAACGGCCGAAAACACCCCTGCACCCGATAACCCTGCCCCCGAGAACAAGGAGGGGCAATAATGGCGATGAAGAAACGCGAAAAGGTCCTCGCTTGGGTTACCGGCGGTCTGCTGGTGGGCGTGGGCGTGATGTATCTCTTTTTCTCCGGCAGCGGCCAGTCGCTAGACGGGCTGCGCAAGCTGAACGAGAAGTTGGTCGACGAGGTCGACGTCAAGCAGAAAGAAGCCAATTCACTCCTTGCCGCCAACGACATGCTGGCCGTGTGGCAGGCCCGTTCGTTGCCGGAGCATCGAGAACTTGCCGGCTCGCTCTACCAGAACTGGCTCTCGCAACTCGTCGAAGACGTAGGATTCCGGCTGCACAGCGTCGATCCCGGCGCCGTCAGTTCGCACGGCGTCTACACGAAATACCCCTTTACCGTGCAAGGCCGCGGTACGCTCGATGAGTTGATAGAGTTCCTCTACGAGTTCTACTCCGCCGACCACCTGCACAAGATCCGCCTGTTTACGGTCAACCCGGTACGGGAATCGGCCGACGAATTCAGCCTCACGATCATGATCGAGGCCCTTGCGGTGCAAGGGGCCGCGAGCACGCGTGAGCTATCCTCGGAACGTTCCGAGCGGCTTGCCCTGGCCGACTTGGACGCCTATCGAGAGGTGATCCTCCGCCGGCAGATGGAGGGCGACCGCTACGTGCCCGACGGCGGCCTGTTCGCTTCCTACGTTACACCTCCCCCGCCGCCACGCCCGCCCACGCCACCGCCACGCCCCCCTGCGCCTCCACCGCCGGAGCCGCCGAAGTTCGACGCCACCAAACACACCTACGTGGCGGCCATCACGCAAGACGTTCGCGGCAAGGTCGAGGCGTGTCTGAAGGTCCGGCCGACCGGCGAGGAGTTGGTGTTGGCCAAAGGCGAGACGTTCAAGATCGGCGAGGTGGAAGGTACCCTGGTCTGGATCGGTGACCGCAAAATCATCGTCGAGATCGACGGCGAGCAAAGCCTCGTGGGGCCGTACGAGAGTTTGCGCGAGGGCCTTCCGCTCTTCGAGTAGCGAGGCTTAGAGCGGCGGGGCAGGGATTTCCCCGCTTCGCGTGTTTCTCGCCGGCTGACGTGCACCGGGGACCACGATCCGCCTGACCCCCTGGCCGCCTTCCTGTTGGAATGGATTCTCGCGACGCGCGGCCAGTGCTTCCCGGCGCAGTTCCTCGGCCGAGAGATCCCGTCCCGCCCGTTGCGCTCCGACGACCAGATCCCATCGGATCGGCCTCAAGACGCCGACCGATCCCCACCGAGATCGCAGCCACAGAAGCTCGGCGTCGGTTCGGTCGTCGATTTGCGCGGTGAAGATGCGGCCGCCGGCCACCTCAACACGGACGGGCGCCCGTGCGTCGCCCTCCGCACCGCGTACACTCGCAACGCAGGCAAGGTTGGCCGGTATCATGAGTAGTCCGCATACCAGAGCTTTCGGCAGATTCAGTTTCATCGCTTCGACGTGCTCCATCGACGGGTGAGAGGGGGACGTGCGCACTTGCTCAAATCGCAAACCGCATGCCCGACCGTACGGCCGCCAGTGCCCCCGTTGCAGCAACCGATTGCCGGCCAACTACTTGCACGCGATCGCAACCCGTCGAGGCGCCGACATTCGTCAACCCGGTGGGTTGCGTTTGGGCATCATGTTGACGCAACGCCACGCGCCAGACGTATCGCGAGCCGGCCAGAATTCGGGTGGTACGGGCCGACGCGGATTGGATCACGCACCCCGCCGCCAACTCCGAAGATCAAACAGGGGGGCTGTTTTCCGAGACGCGCTGTTTACGAGTTGCGCTGTTTCCGAGATACACTGTTTTCGAGATACACTGTTTTCGAGATACACTGAGCCGGCCGAACCGAGAAAGACCATGACGTATCATTGCCCGCTAGACTTGGCCCGTTTGAACCTCCGCCATTTGGCGGCCGGCATCCTGCTCGGCGGCATGTTTGCCGGCCTCTTGGCAGCAGCGCCGCCTGCTGCCGGGCCGTCCGGTGTGTCGCGCCCGGAAAGTGCCGAACAGACCGATCGGATTCGCGAGGGGGCCCAGATCGTCGACCGGCTGGGGCACTTCCAACTCACGGGCGAGCGGGTGACATTTGTCAGTCAAGACGGTAGCGGCCGATTTGTGGTGCTGGAGAGCCTGAGTCTTCAACGGGTCGTTCGAACGATCACCGAAAGCTCGGAGTCGCTGAAATGGAACGTCAGCGGCACCGCCACCGAGTTTCAGGGGTCGAATTACCTGCTCTTGCAGCGCGCCATTCTGAAGAACCAGGCGCCCTCGGCAGGCAGAATCTTCTGAGTTCCCGCGTGTCTCGGGGCCGGCGGTATTGACACCGACTCAAATCCGCATAGGATGAGAACAAGTTGTCGAATAAGGGGGCCGTTTGCCGCCCGATGGTTGACGGCCCTGCTTACCGGTGGCCCCCGGCAAACTCCGTATGGGGGCTCCGCGATAGCCCTGTAAGGCTAGGCATTCTACTTCTTCCAGAGGAGTCCTGTAGATGGCCGAGTACCGACGCGTGGATCTCAACGAGGTCGGCGAAGTGACCGTGATCCGGTTTCGCGACCAGAAGATCATTGAGGACATCAACATCCAAGAACTCGGACGTGAGTTGTTCAGCCTGGTTGAGGTGGAAAACCGGCGAAAGCTGTTGCTGAATTTCTCTTCGGTCGATTTCCTTTCGAGCGCTGCTCTGGGTAAGTTGATCACCTTGGACAAGAAGATGAAGGCCCACGGCGGCGTGCTGAAGTTGACGAACATCCGCCCCGAGATTTACGAGGTGTTTGCCATCACCAAGCTCAACCGCCTGTTCGACATCAAGGACGACGAAGCCGACGCTTTGGCGGCTTTCTGAAGCCCGCCCCGTAGGTTGCCACCCTCCCTCGTTGGCCGAAGCCGATGTCTGAAGAGCAGTGGATTTGGCAGTTTGAGCGTGTGATCCCCAGCGACCCGGCTGCGGGTAGAGAAGCTCTGGAGGAGTTGCTCGGTCAACTCCGATCTCGTCAATGGAGCCAGAAGGACGTGTTTGCCGTCCATTTGGCCGTGGAAGAGGCGCTGGTCAACGCCATCGAACACGGCAACCGGCTGGCCGCAGACAAGTACGTGCAACTCCGTAGCCGGATTTCGCGCGAAACAATCCAGATCGAGATTGCCGACGAAGGCGACGGATTCGACCCCTCGGTGGTCCCCGACCCCACAACTCCAGAGCGGAGGGAGAACCCCGGAGGAAGGGGGGTTATGTTGATCAAGGCCTTCATGTCGCAGGTGAGGTACAACGAGTCGGGGAATCAGGTCTTTCTGGAAAAGCGGAAGGGCAGCGAGATCCCGCAGGGATGAGGCAGGACGCCGGCGGCCTACCGACGTTCGGAAAAGTGGGGTCATCTGCATTGCCATTTCGGCCGACTCTGGTATCCTAAGGGGTGGTTCCCTAGGCGCGCACCGGTTGGCTTCTTGCCCACTCCCTAGAGAAGAGGAAGGGTAAGCGATGGCTTCCACAAATCGAGGCGGGCGGCGGACGCGTTACGGCAGTTCTCGGCGGCACAGCGGATGGTTGCGGTGCGAACCGCTGGAGCCGCGGCTGATGCTCAGCGGCGGCTCGCCGGACGACCCCACTGCGGACGATCCGGCCGACGATCCCACCAATGACGTGGCCGCGCTGGTGCGGTTCGAGTCGGACGCCCAGTTGGTGCAGTACCTGGTCGACGACGCGCTGGAGCGTTACGCCCATCTGTTCGGCCAGCCGGGACACAACTGGTACTATCCGCCGTACTGGGACTACGTCCGAGGCGGTCCGGAGATTTTCGCGCTCGGCGGTGTCACTCCCATATCCGACGCCAACACTCTGGACCACTCCGACACGAATACCCAGGTCGACGGCGTCGACGAAGGCGACATCGTCGAGACCGACGGCGACTATCTCTACGTCCTCTCGGGCCAGGAGCTGGTAATCATCGACGCCTGGCCGGCCGAGGAGATCCACGTCGAGTCGCGGATTGCGATGGAAGGCCAGTTGGTCGGCGAGTATCTCAACGGCGATCGCCTGACCGTGCTCTCGCACAAGTACGGCCAGTTCGGCTGTCCGCCGATCGAACCGATGCCCTTGGTGGGACCGGTCACCTTCGCCGCGATCCGCGGCCCGGACTGCCTGCCGTTCAGCGCTGCGCTGACGGTTTCGGTGTTCGACGTCTCCGACGCGGCCGACCCCAGGTTAGTGCAAGAGACCGACGTTGACGGCGATCTGGTCGATTCCCGCGCGATCGGCGACCTGGTCTATCTCGTGATTCGCGACGATTTCAACCTGCCGGCGCCGCAGCTTCTGCCCGTGGCCGATGGCGGTGAAGAAGACCCGAACGATCCCAACGTAGTCATCAAGCCCGACGACCCCACGTTTGTCGGCGATCTGCGGATCATGCCGCCGGACATCTGGTGGCCGCCGGACGAGCGGTACGTCTACGAGACCAAAGAGCAATACCTCGGCCGAATCGCCGGGAAGGTACTCGACCTGGCGCTGCCGAACTACTACAGCTACGACACGGCCGGCGAACTGATCGCCTCCGGCCGCGTGGGCGAGGCGACCGACGTCTATCAGCCGCTGACCAAGGACCACATGAGCCTGATGTCGGTGACCGTCTTCGATATGGGCGTCGACGAGCCCGGGCCGGTCGGTTCGACCGGCGTGCCCACCGACTACGCCGCCGAAATCCACATGTCCCACGACAGCCTCTACCTGATGCAAAACGGCTGGTGGGGCACGGGCGACACCACCTCGCTGCTGAAGTTCACGTTCGACGAAGCCAACGTCGATCTGGCGGCCACCGGCAGCGTGCCGGGGCATCTCAACGACCAGTTCTCCGCCGACGAGTACGGCGGCTACCTGCGGTTGGCCACGACCGTCGGTTGGGCCGGACAGTGGGGTGGGGGCACCTCGCAGAACAACGTCTACGTGCTCGAACACGCGTACGAGTCGCTCGACATCATCGGACGCCTCGAAGGCCTCGCGCCCGGCGAGACCATCTACTCCGCCCGGTTCCTCGGGGACCAGGCCTACGTGGTCACCTATCGCAAGGTCGACCCGCTGTTCGCAATCGATTTGAGCATACCGACCGATCCGCAACTCATCGGCGACGGCCTAAAGGTCACCGGCTTCTCGAACTACCTGCACCCGGTCGAGGGCGGGTTCCTCATCGGCATCGGCCGCGACGCCGACGAGAACACGGGCCTCTACCAAGACCCACAAGTCTCGCTGTTCGACGTTGCCGGCGAGGCGGGCCCCGAACTGCTCGACCGGTTCACCATCGAGACCGGCCGCGCCGGCGGCATCAACGCGTTCGCCGACCACCACGCCATCGCCTACTTCCCGGATCAGGGCGTGCTGGCCGTTTCCGTGCCCGGCTATCGATACGACGACGTCTGGCGATACCGCCGCTACCAGAACGACCTCTGGGTGTTCAAGATCGACACGGTTGCTAAGCCCGGCGAAGCCCGCACCGGCAGCGTGGAGTTGCTCGGACGCGTGGCCCACGATACGTCGGTCCGCCGTAGCGTGAGAATCGAGGAACTGCTCTACTCGGTCTCCGAAGATACGGTCACGGTACACGACCTCTATCTCGATCCGGCCGACGAGATCGCCCGGGCAATTTTCGGGGCCGTGCCGCTGGGCGAGATCGACCACGCCACGTTGCCCCCATTGGACCTTTCGACCGGAGAACACTGGTTCCAGTTCCGCCCGAAACACACCGGCAACCTGCTCGTCCAGCCGGACGGGGCCGACGACGTGGAACTCGAACTCTACGGCCCCACCGGCGGGCTGCTGGAACGTTCGGCCGGCCAAGCGGTGCAGCGTGAAGTGCTTCATGGAGAGAACTACTACGTGGCCGTCCGCGGCACGCGCGACGCCAACGGCGACCTGTCCGGCAGTTCCGGCTCGGCCGACGTGACGCTCTCGCTGGTCGCTTCGCCCGCGGTGGTCGATCGCCACGTCTTCTACAACAACTCGGCCTTCGACGGCAACCAACCCGACGCCGGCCAGACGGACGACGCGGCCATCGCCACCGACAAGGCCGCCCTGCTGCCCGGCCAAACGGCCGACTTCGCCAACTACACCAACTACAGCCGCGGCATCAACGGCCTGATGGTCGACGTGGTCGCCCTGCCGGCCGACGGCACGCTCGACGCCACCGACTTCATCTTCCGTACCGGCAACGGCGACCTAGAGAGCTTCACCGAGTTGACCACCGCCCCGTTGGTCAACGTCCGTGAAGGCGCCGGCAGCGAGGGGGCCGACCGTGTGACGCTCACCTGGCCCGGCGGCGCGATCCTCAACCAGTGGCTCGAAGTCACCATGTTGGCCAACGCCGACACGGGCCTGCTCGAAGACGACGTCTTCTACTTCGGCAACGCCGTGGCCGAGACGGGCAACGTCAACGGCGACACCAAGGTGACCACCACCGACATGCTGCTGGCGCGGAACAACCCCCACAGCTTCCTCGACCCCGCCGCGATCGATCTGCCCTACGACTTCAACCGCGACGGCCGCGTCAACACCACCGACGTGCTGTTGGCGAGGAACAACCAGACGACGTTCCTCTCGGCGCTAAGCCTGCTGGATCTCTCCGGCGAAGCCTCGGCCGCCAGCGTCTCGCCGGCGGAGGCCGATTGGCTGGTGGAGTTTACCGTGGATGACGGCGATTCGTCGGAGGAGTCGGATCCGATCGCCGACGCGGTGGATCAATTGTTGTCGACTGTTGATTAGGTGGCCATTTTCGGGAGCCAGAGGGCCTCGCCCGTGAATCTGGGGTTGCTCGATAGATCCGCCAGAATAGACGGGCAGCACTTCTGAAAAGTGGACAGAAAGGGACAGACGATGGAAGACTATGAATTCGGCGAACTGGACCGCTGGATCTCGCTGTTTCCGCTGGGGGACGTGCCGTCAGAACACGTTCTTGGATGGGGTATCGTTGGGCCCGGCCACCTGGCGGAGGTCGAGCAGGCACGAACCAAGGCAGCACGCTATGGAGATCTGGGGGAAACCGTTCCGACCGACGTCCTCGTGTTCGCCGGCGGATCACCGCGGCGGCGCGACGTGACCAAGGTCGGAGGGCTGCCGTATCGGCCACGGGAGAAGCCGTGGCCGACCACCGCCGACGGTGTGCCGATGACGTTTCTCGCCCAATACCGCTTTGTCGAGTCGCGCGACATTATCGGCGAGACCCCGGGCGATATTCTGCTAGTATTCGCGGCAGACGAGGACTCGTTCTGGGACGATGCCCCGAACCGGCCCGCCTTCGAATGGTACCCGCTGGGCCTGAAACAGCTCATTCGCAGGAAGGAGATCCCTGAACCGCTGTGGAAGTTCTCACCATGCTACGGCCATCGGTGCCGGACTGTCGACTACGTCGAGCGATGCGCGCTGGAGGCGATCCTGAAGAGCCTCCCGCCGGAGGCCGCAGATATGGACTTCAGTGAAGCGTATTCCTGGGATCCGCTCTGGCAGGTCACCGGAGCCGTGGCCAAGCTGATCGGCATGAAGATCGGCGGTGCACCGCACTGGAACCGACCTCACCTCGTCCGGCCGGGGGTCGACTGCCCGGGCAGGTTCCTCTGCTCGTTGAGCACGATCATTGCGACTTCCCAGGGACCGTACCCTTGGGTAAACCATCCAGAGCCCTTCAGCGGGAAGGAGTGGTTTAGTAAGGTCAATACGTTTCTCAGTATCGTGGACGGGTTCATCCTCAACTTCTCTCTCGACGAAAACGGCAAGGTACACTGGTGTTTCCAGCCGACCGAGTGAGAAGAAGGGGGAAGAAGAAAGAGCACGGATTCCAGCCGGCTCAGCACGAGATTTGTGGCCGGCGCGACGGCCTGCGGTGGGATCTCGACAAGGAGCAGGAAGGGATGGGACGAGTTCCTGGATAGACCGTTCCGCCCTCCCTCGAACGAACCACATTCGCGGAACCCAAACCAAGACGGGGACCCCCATGCAACTTCGTGGCACTCTATTGCAGCCGTGGAATTACTTTTCGCCGCGGCTGGACGGCTCGGACAAGAACCTCTGGCAGCGCCTCGAACGCGACGCGCAGCGCTACGCCGACATGCGATTCACCGCCCTCTGGCTGCCGCCGGCCAGTAAAGGGGTCGGTGGCGAGGGCGACGTGGGCTACGGCATCAAGCATTGGCACGAGCTCGACGGCACCAAGTACGGCGACGCCGATCAACTCGCCCGGGCGTGCCGCGCGCTGAACTCGCAGGGAATCCAAGTCTATCACGACCAGGTCCACAACCATCTGATGGGCGGCGACGTCGAGCACGACGTGTGGTGTTTGCACGTGCGGAAGGACAACAAGAACGAACCTCTTGACTCGAGCAAGCAGTGGTTTCAGGCCGATGTTTGGACCGGCTACCCTTGGCTGGGGCTGAATCACCATCACTTCGACGCCTACCATCCCAACGACCACGACTGCTGGGCGCTGAGCCGCAAGACGTTCGATCGCCAGGCCAAAATGGACCCCTTGATGGGCTGCGACCTCGACTTCGACAGCGTCGAACTGGTGGCGAAACTCCGCCAATTCGGGCTCGACTTCAAGCGTCGCATCCCGGTCGACGGCTATCGCTTCGACGCCGTCAAACACATCCGCCCCCAGGGCACACTCAACTTCCTCACCGACATGCGGCGCTCGGACGCCCGAAACCTGTTTGCGGTGGGCGA
This sequence comes from uncultured Planctomycetaceae bacterium, assembly GCA_964472545.1. Taxonomy (GTDB): domain Bacteria; phylum Planctomycetota; class Planctomycetia; order Pirellulales; family Thermoguttaceae; genus CAYYNP01. The sequence continues at coordinate 26,783 of CAYYNP010000064.1, forward strand.
ATTCTTCTCGCCGAATCTCGACGAGCTGAAAGAGTACATCCATCAGACCGCCGGCCAGATCTCGCTTTTCGACTTCCCCCTGCAACGAAAACTGGTCGAAGCCTCGCGCGAAGGGGCCCATTTCGACATGCGATCGCTCGCCTACGGCACGCTCACCGCCGAACTGCCGTATTTCTCCGTGACGTTCGTCCACAGCCACGACGACCAACCGCCCGTTCACGGGAAGGAACATCGGGGCGAGTACATCGGCGACTGGTTCCTCTCGCAGGCGTACGCCTTCATCCTGCTGCGCGACGAAGGCTATCCGATGGTCTTCGACGTCGATCTTCGCCGCAATGCGGCGCTCATCAAACGCCTCACGTTAGCCCGTGCCCACTGCACTTACGGCTGGCGCCACGACGGCTTCGATCACCCCAACACGATCGGCTGGTCGTTCTGCGGCAGCGGCGGCTACGACAACAGCATGGCCGTCGTAATGACCAACGGCACCGCCGGCACCAAATGGCTCCCTACCGGCAAGCGCGGCGCAAGGTATCGCGACCTACTCGACGGCCATTCCCACACCGTCACCACCAACGCCGACGGCTGGGCCGAGTTCGCCTGCCCGGACGGCCGCACGTCGGTCTGGGTCGAAGTGACCAAGTACGAGCAGATCAAGCACCTGGCCGCGGCGATCGATTAGCCGCAGCCGGTTACGCGAGGGAGGGAAACGAATGGCCGCGCCTTGCAGATCGTGGTGGCGCAACTGTGCCGCCGAAGCGGACGACGAAATCCGCGCGATCGACCGGATGGAGGACGACGTCGCCCCGCTCGAACCAGAGGTCGTGAAGACCCGCGAGCTGATCTCCACCTTCGAACTCTGCCACCACAAGGCCGAGCGATGGGCCGTCAATATCCTCGAGGCCATCGGCTCCGGCCACACGCAGAAGGGGCTCGGCACGCGCGCCGCCGGCTCGCTGCACCCGGCGGAGCAGGTCTGGCAGAACGCCTGCGACGCACTCTCGGCCTGGTGTGCGGACACGCCGGCCGCGTCGGTCGATACGTCGATCGGCGATCTGAAGGCCGCCGACCTACTGGCGTGCCTCGGCGAGCGCTCGCCCTTGAAGGAGTGGCAAGTCGAACGCGTGATCGATAAGATCCGCAGCCACGTCCCCTGGCCGCCCGCGGCGGAGTACGTTTGGCTCTTGCTGGACTGCGGAGCGTACGAGGTGGCCTACCGGGATCGTTGCCCCGAGCCCTACCGGGGGCACAAGACCTTCTGGAAAACCACCGCGCGGACGATCATCCACGACACGGCCGACGGCGTCCCGCGCCGGATCTCGCTCGCGTTGGCCATCGACATGCTCTTCCCCTGCCACTGGCGCTTCCCCAAGAACCTCGAAATCGTGCTCGCCGCCATCGGCGGCCAACTCCACCCCGAGGAACCCTACGCCGCCTGCGGCCGCAATATCGCCCTCACGCCGCTGCACGGCCGTATGGGGTCGATCTGCAGCACCCTGCGCCACTTCTGCGACCCCGCCGCGAAGAGCGCAGACGTCGATCGTGAGACCCTCGCCCTACTGGGAGACCCCACGCCCACCAAGCGCTGGCTCGCCGCCTCCTTCACCAAAACGATCGCCCTGCAAGTCGACCCGCCCGCCGCCATGCGCGAAATGTCGGCGTTGTGCGGGCCGGAGTGGGTTACGCGGTAAGTGAAGGGGCCCGGACTGTGTACCGCCGCCGCACCCTCTTCAGCCTTGGGTAACCTCACCCGCGAGATTTGCAAAGTTTCTGTTGGCGAGGTCTTCGTGCCGAATGAAGACGTACAACGGGTCCGCGTCGTTGATGTTCAAGTCCATTGAGGAATTGGAGTCCAGACGCAACAGCAGCCGCCATTCATCGACAAAACCGGAGATCATGTCGCGGTTTGAAGTGAGCCACACGACGTCATCCCGCATGCCTTGGTACATCTCGACCAGTTGCTTGTGGTCGCGCCACTGTTCGATGTAGGCTTCGTATTCGGCCATCGAGCCCCAGTAATCGCTGTAGACCAATCGGCGTTTATCGAGTCGGGCGAGCACCACCTGCCGGTACAGGTTCTCCCGTTCATCGGCCGCATTGGCAAACCCGAGAAGCTGGCCGATTTGGTCTTCCCAGCAAAGATCTGAACCCAAGTAGATGCGCCGCAGGTCGCCGGACTCACCGTCCACCTCCACCGTGTTCTCGTCCACGTGACGACGTAGAGACTTGCGGTACTCCGCGATCGACACCGAAGGGACCGCCCCGATTCTCTGAGGAACCAAGTCGACAAGGTACCCATTGCATAGCAACTCTTCCGGTGGCGAGTGCTGCCGCTGCAGAGTTGACAGGTCGCCATCGTAGAACACGGCGTCGAGGACAACGGGCTCCGCTGCACATTCCATCGAACGTACAAATAGCCAGAGCAGACCGCACGTTGGCAACACGTCATCGTCTGGCAATCGCGGGATTTCGGAGAAGTTGATCTGAGCGATGAAGTTGCAGTACCGCGGATCACTCACATCGGGTTCGACCGGCCACGAAACACCTGCCGGAAAGTCCGGGGCACCTCCGAATCGCGTATTGCCAACCGACGAATAGTCGTCCTCCCCGGCAGCGATCAACGCATGGCATGCGGCGGCGTTGTCGCGAATTGCGTCCCCGACGCTTTCGAGGTGCCACGCGGCGATCGTGTCGTTGAGTTCAGCAAGCAGTTCGGCAGAAAGGTCGGCCATCGTCTACCTCAACGTATCTGGCGGCGGGTGGAGGTACTTCGTAGCTTGGCACCCATTCGGCTGCAACTCTCGACGACATGCCGGCATTCACCGTCCATCCATCGGCTTCATCGCCAGGCAATCATCGATCTCCCGCACGCATCTCTCAGACGCCCTCGGATGGGCGGCAAACTGCGATCGTCCGTCCTCGATTTGCCCGAGAGTGTGCAGATCCAGGTCTTCGCAGATCAATTGCGCGCTGACTGAGAGGTCAATCAACGAGATCGGAGCGGCGCGGAACTCCGCAGCCGATCTCGGTGCGATGTGAGGCTTATCTCGAGTCGGTGGATATCCAAACGGCGATCGGCACGCGGCGCCGCAATGAGGGCATTGGGGGTCTGGTGCTACCTTGACGCCCAGCGAGTGCCCCGCTCCCGGGACCATTTCCGGAACGCCGACGGTCAGGTTGTCCGACGATACGGACGCGGCGAAAGCCAAAAGGACGCCGCGATCGGCCTCCATGGCACGACGATCCTCTGCGCTAAGCCCTGCATGAAGGCTGCCCCAGCATCGATGGGTCACGCTCCATGTAGGCAGCATGATGCCCGGCTCGAACAGGTCGGGAAAGGCGTAGAGCGAGTAGTCTTCGCTCGCGGCACCGCAAGAATCGCAACAGAAGTAGAATACGAAGCCGGGCATCGACATGGGTATGATCCGTGGAGTGTCTGGTGGAGCAACGACTAACAAGCTGCGAGGCTACTCTCTACGGTCGATCCGCTTGACGGCCTCGGCGGCGGTTTCCCCCATTTCTTTATACGAATCTGTCTCGGCCAGCCGCCGCAGATCCGGCAGCGCGGCACGTGCCGCCGCACCGATCTTCCCCAAGGCTTCGGCCGCACCGAGCCCGTCGTCGTAGGTCCAGTCGTCGTCCTCGTCGCACAGCATGGCAATCAGCCGTGGCACGGCCTGAGCCGATAGCGGCCCCAATTCACCGAGATTCTCAGCGGCCGCCGCCCGGATGAGCGAATCGTCGTTTTCCAACACTGGCAACAGAACGGAGACGGCCTCCTTGCCGCCGATCGCACGGATCGCCTCCATGCAATTACAGCAATGGATGTAGTCGTCCTGATGGCGCCTGAGCGATTCGGTCAGAGTATGAAATGCCGGCGCAACCTTGCGGCCCAGTGTCTCAAGGGCCGATGCGGCCGCATTCGGCCCCGCCGTGCCACGCGTATCGTCCTTCAGTTCCGCGATCAATGCCGGCATCACGGCGGCGTTATCGTTGTCGATGCGAAACAGGGCGAGGGTCGCGCTGACGCGAACTTCCGGATCCGTATCGTCGCTCATCAGCTTCGACAGCGAGTCGGTCGCGTCCTTGGCGGCGGGGCCGATTCGCCCGAGCGCTTCGGCGGCGTCGAGGCGGACGGCGCGTTCCCACGCGAAGTCCGACCCGTAGGAGTAGGGGCGATGCGCATCGTCGCTGAGCCGACGGACCAGCGCCGGCACGGCCGACGACGCCGATGAGCCGACGCCGCCAAGCCCTTCCGCCGCCAGGCCGCGGACGATCGGTGACGGGTCTTCCAGAGCCTTCACCAGCACCGGGACACACGCCTTGTCGTGCGAGTGGATTTGCACGTACGCTACGAGTGCGTGGCCTCGCAGTATCGGCGTTCGGCCATTCTCGACGATCTCTCGAAGCCGCGGCAGCGCGTCTCGGGCAGGCTTTCCAATCCGCCCGAGCGCTTCGATCGCGCGGCGAAACGCCGCGGATTCTTGTTCATCGCCTTTCAAGCGTTCAGCCAAGTAGGGAACTGCCGGGTCGCCGATCGACACCAGGGCCTCCGAAGCAAACGTTGCGACTACGCGACGCCTTACGCCTACAGCCCTCCATGTCTCGGCAATTCGGTCGTCGCCCAGCGCGTCGACCAGCTTCGGGATAGCCGGCTCGGCTGCCTTTCCGAGCGATCCCAAGGATTGCGCCACACGGGCACAACGTCGCGGGTTGTCGGCATCGAGGTCCGCGATCAGTTGAGCAACGTCTGGCGGTTCGCCGGGCGAACAGAGCGATGCAGCTACCAAGGCCAACGATCCCAACAGTTGCAGTCCACACATGGGAGTACCTCGGGTTGGCTCGCGTTGATCGGGCGGTCCTTGGTAGGTCCATTGCACCGGATACCCCCGGCGCGTCAGTCTGAGTCGTTCGGCGGCGCATCCTCAATCCGCACCACGGGCTCCACGCCGCGGATCGGCGACGAGTGTTCGTGGACGATCTTCCAGCGGTCTCCAAACCGATGCAGAACGGACGTGCTGCGAATGTGTACCTGCCAACGGGCGTCGTCGGCAATCTCGCGGAACTTGAACACGTGCTCGAAGGTGACAATCGCCGTCGCGCCGAGAAGTCGCGTGCGGATCTTCCTTGCCGAAGAGTCGTAGAGGTGTACGTGCTTAGCCGAGTCCTCGTAGATCGCCGCGATCGCCTCGAAACCTCGGTAGACCAACCCCGCGGAGACGACGATCTCGGTCTCCTCCGATTCGTCGTAGAACGCCAAAAGCTTCTTAGGGTCGTTCTGGTTGATCGTGGCAACCCAGTCTTTGATGACGTTTCCTGCAGGATCGCCGACCGCGTCTGCGGCACGCGACGCATTGGCAAGGCAGACGATCGCAAGAAACGCCAGTGTACCCCGGCGCGAACACATCGCATGGTCTCCTTTCAGACGGCCCGTGATCGCAACGCCCACTGTCCGTTGCCGTTCGCCAAAGGCTGGCGAGGGCGTCGCAGCGCGTTCATTGTAGGAAGCTCTTGGGACCTGTGGAAGCGAACGAACGTCCGGCCCTTCCGGCGCGTCGGCCGCGAGGGCCAGTCGGCACGCCGGACCGACTCGACATGGTCCGCTCTCGAGCGCAATTACCAGAGTATCACGCACCCGTCAATCCCAAGGCGTATTGAGTTACGACGATCGGCTGACGACGAGCCGCGCCGTATCCCTTTGCCATTAAGAAGGATGCGCCGTAGACCGGCGAGCGTCCGTTGACGTAAGTTTTCGCCCAAGAAGTTGCCCACGGCCCGCGGCGAGCCATGGGACGCAACCTATTTGTCAGAAAGGACTTAAGAAACCGCCTCGCCCATTGTTGTGCGCAGCTCGCGACCGAGTCGGGCAGCCGGCCCGCAGTGAATCGACAGAAGTCGAGCTCCCCCAAGAGTTTGCGACACGACTTCGGAAGCCCCGTCAAAAGTGCGCCCCTCAATACGCCGGCATCTTTTCAGATCCCGTCGCTCCCAACTCCCGACTCCGAACTCCCCACTCATTCCGGCACCACCGCCACCAACTCCTGGCAGACCGCCTCGAACTGGGTGGCGGTGATGATCCTGCGCTCTTCGGCAAAGCCGATCAGCAGCGTGAGGTCGCAGAGGCGGTTAATACGCCGGGCGATGCCGTGGGTGAGCGCGTGGAGCGTGGGGTAGGCGTCGGGTTCAATGATCTGGCGGGTGGCGCCGGCGACTTGAAGGCGGTGGGCCACGTAGGCGGCGGTTTCCCGCTCGGTGAACGAACGGATCAGGCATTTTACGCCCAACCGTTCCTCGAACTGCGGCATTCGCTCGAGCGTGGGCAGGATGCCGGTCTGGCCGGTGAGCACCAGCGTGAGGCCGGGCTGGCCGGTCGACTCGAAGTTCAACAGCATCCGCAGCGACTCGAACGTGTCGGCCCCGTCCAACAGATGGGCTTCGTCGACGATCAGCACGGCGTGGCGGCCGGCGGCCGTGTTGTCGGCCAGGAATCGCTTGATCCGCCGCACGCTCTGCGGCACGCCGGTGTGGGTGGCCGTGGTGTCGCAGCCCTCGAGTTCGTCGGCCAGGTAGCCCATCAACTCGGGACACGACATCTGCGGAAAGACGACGTGGACCAGCGGCGAGAACTCCTCGGAGAGCATCTCGCGGAGCATGTTGGCCACCAGCGTCTTGCCGGCGCCGCTTTCGCCGGCCAGCAGGGCCCCGCCGCGGCGGTTCTCGATGGCATAGCGGAGCTTCAGCAAGGCCGCCTGATGCGACTCGCTGGGGTAGTAGAACCGCGGATCGGCCTGGTTGTCGAACGGCCGCTGCTTCAATTGCCAGTAAGACTCGTACATGATCGGCTAGTCCGCAACGAAGTTTTGGATGATCCCCGCCTGGGCGATGCCGCCGGCCGCAAGGGAGTGTTTCAGTTGAGCCAACTGTCGTTCGTCGGTCGTATGGGCATTATGGACCAAGGCCACCGCGTCGAGCCGGGCAGCGATGGCACGCACGGACCAGTCGGTGTCGGGCGCGTCGGTGTCGGGATCGTCTGCCTCGAGGGGGCCCGGATCGACCAGCACCAGATCGTAGTTCGCGGCCAGCGTGCGGATTGCCTGAACGAAGCAGCGCTGCTGCTCGGCCGAGCGTCCGGCGTCGGCGGCCGGGTTGCACATCGGCAGCACGGTCAGCCCGTCCTCGGCCGATTCGATCAAGACTTCCTCCAACGGCATCTGTCCGCTGAGCACGTCTTCGAAGCCGTAGCTTGCCAACAGCCCCAGGCGCCGGGCCAGCTTGGGATTTGCCGGATGGGCGTCGACCAGCGCCACGCGGAAGCCGCGTTCGGCGAGCCGGCGCCCGGCACAGATCAGCAGCGTGGTGGCCCCTTCACCACTTCGGCAGCCGCCGATGCCGAGCACCTTGCGGCCCCGCGTCATCTCGGCCACCAGCCCATCGGCCAGACGATCCAATTCCTGCGAGACCGTTTCGTTCAAGCGGCGGCAGACCTTCGGCCAATTGAAGCGATCGACCTGCAGCATCGGGCTGAACGGCTCGCTGGCGACGTCGGCCGATGCGTCGTCGCCGGTCATCTCGTCCGAAATCGACCGGCCCCAATCGCCGACGGAATGGTGCCCTGGGATAGGGGATCCACCGGAAGCGTTCGAGTGCTGCCCGCTGGCTCCGTTCGGGCGCTGCCCCTTGGCTCCGTTCGGGCGCTGCCCCCTGGCCGCGATGTGCGGCGGCGGAACCGTTTGCGCGGCGGAACCTGCTTCTAGAGCTGCCGCGGCGGCCGGATCGATGCGATGTACGAATCCGGCGCGCTGGGAGTCTTCGGCTTCGGGACGCCTCACCGGCGGCAGGACTTCCGCCGGACGGTCGTTTTGCGGTGTGGAACGCGGCGGCGCAGACTGGTCCTGCGATGTCGCCCCGGTCGAGACGGTCTCGGTGTGTGCCGTCTCGGTAAAGGCCTCGGAGGTGATCTCAGCGATCCGTGGTTCTTCGGCGGGCGGAACGGGTGAGGTATCGATGGTGTTGTCGCCGGGCGGTTCGGGAGAAGTTTCGGGAAGCGAGCCGATCGGCTCATCTCGCGGCAAGACGGCTTCGATTTCCGGTGCCTGCCGCGCGGGTGGGTGCAATGCCGACCCGCCGTTCGCCACGTCGGCCGAACTTTGCGGTTGCCTTTGCGCCGGCGGCGCGCGGTCATCGTCCGGCGACGCTGCCGTCAGTGGCGCGGCGCTGTGCCCATACGCCCGAATAAAAGCACGATCGAAGGCTGTCATTCGATGACCTACCTGGGTTGCGAGTCGCGAATGGTCCCCTGCAGGCGTGCCACGCCGGGCACTGCCGGCGGATACATCGCATTGGGGTGGACAACGCCCGTCGGCGGCCACTGGGCTCCTTGCTCTAGGGGAGCGACCGGCCGTGACGGGTCGGGCTGAGTCGCGGGGAGCTGTGGCAGTACCTGGTCGCCGGGTTGCGGATACGGCTGCATGTATCCCGGTCCAGGCCGCCGTGCCTCGAATCCGCCGGGGACCGGCGGCAGCGTGGGAGTTGGCTGAGGCAGCGGCGTCAGGCCCTGCATGGAAGCACCCAACGGCGGCAAGTGAGGGCCGCCGGAGAGGTTCGGGGGCGTCGTCGGCGGATCGGAGACTCCGTGGACCGGTAGGGGCGTCGGTGGAATCGGTGTGCCGGGAATCTGGCTGGGAGGCTGGCTGGGAGGCTGGCTGGGAGGCTGACCAGGCTGAAACAAGTTCGGCATCGGCTGCAACGGCTGGGTTTCCCAAGGCTTGGGTGCCGTCGTCGGCTGGTAGCCGTTGTTGTCGGGCGTCGCGGTTGCGTCTCCGCCGGGCTGTTTGAGGTGGTCGGGAATGGACGGAAGCTCTGGGTTTAGCCCGTCGGGAGGCTTGAAATCGACCGCCTCTGCCGCCGGCTGGCCGGGCGAATCCTGATCGTTCGGGTTAAACAGTGGGGCTTTCTCGGCCCAGGGCGCGGGAGACTTGCCGCCTTCCTGTTCCGGTTTCTTGTTCAGCGTGTGGATGATCACTCCGATCGCCAGCACCAGGAGGATTCCCAACACGACGGTCGCGGTTGCCCAGGGGCCCATGATTCGGCCACCAAAACGGCCGGATCCGCCGTCCCGCGTCGAATCGACGGCATCCACGTCAGGCACTCGGGCCAAGACCCTGTCCTCTTGGGGGGGCTCGGTCGGGCGGCAGGTCGTCTCGGCCGGCCCTACGGCCACCTGCCGGGTGGCGTCGTCGGCCGTCCAGCCGTCGGTTGTATTGTGTGTGCTCATGCCCAGATTCCCTCCTCGCATGTCTTGGCCACCGGTTGCGGCGCGCACAGGCTTACAGAAACACTCCAATCATGGGGGTTATCGGTCCGGGTTGTGCAATTCTTGAGAGTTATGGTGAATCCGACGACTGGGTAAGACAGGAAGCTTGGCGAGTGACGCCGCGGACACGTCTACCTGCGTGCGTGACAGACGGTGGGCGCGTTGCCTATACTCAGCGTTTGCATCGTCGACCGGCCGCGCACACCGCGGCACGGGCGGCGAGTGACGATCTCCTTTCCATCACTGGAGACGCGCCGATGAACGGACCGATGGCCAGACGTTTGCCCCCTCTGTTGCTGACTATCTTGATGGTTGGCCCACTGTTCTCGATCCTGTTGTCGAGCCGGCCCTGCCGATCTGAGGACCAAACCCCGCGGCCAAACGTCGTGTTGGTGATGACCGACGACCAGGGCTACGGCGACGTGGCAGCCCACGGCAACACGATGATCCGCACGCCGAACCTCGACCGGCTGCACGGCCAGAGCGTGCGGCTGACGGATTTCCACGTCGATCCGACCTGCTCACCCACCCGGTCGGCGTTGATGACCGGCCGATATTCCAGCCGCACGGGCGTCTGGCACACGATCATGGGCCGGTCGCTCTTGCGACGCGACGAAGTCACCCTGGGCGACCTGTTTGCCAAGAACGGCTACCGCACGTCGATGGTCGGCAAGTGGCATTTGGGCGACAACTACCCTCTGCGTCCGCAGGATCGCGGTTTCCAGGAGGTCCTCTGTCACGGCGGCGGAGGCATCGGCCAAACGCCCGACTATTGGGGCAACGACTACTTCGACGACACCTATTGGCACAACGGTACGCCCAAGCCATACACGGGCTATTGCACGGACGTCTTCTTCGACGCGGCGCTGAAGTTCATCGAGAAGAACCGC
>CAYYNP010000065.1:0-36885 GCA_964472545.1 uncultured Planctomycetaceae bacterium
CGGATTCTACTGATGTCTGATGACGTGGCTCGTAAGCTCTATATGTATCGCGGGTATCGAGGCGTCTGGATCGACAAGGGCGACGAACATATGGTCGAGAATAAGACGCCTTATGCCATCAACCGTGATGGAATCGGTCCGGCCTCGCCAAAGTTGCGGAAGAGGATTCTCGCTCAGTACGCGCCGGGGCTGCGTGAAATATATGGCGACCCGCTCCGGGGTGAGGAGTTCCTCTGTTCGTTTCATTTCAAGGGCCATGACTACCGCCTTTCCATCGGACGCACTTTGATAGAGGACGTATACGGCGGTATGGAAGAAGCAGTGCAAATGGCCAGGCAGATGGCCGAACTATGGAAAACGCTTGACGGCAGGATCGACGAGCGCCGGTTCGAGTACACGCTGGACAATCTCGTCGCTTTTGTTGAGGATGCACGGAATAGCCGGGACGAAATGGCGGCGGCTTTCGAGGAACATACAGGCAGAAAGCGCGATGACGTCCTCTCCCGGCTGACGGCGCCCTGCCTGGCGGCGGTTGGCACGTACAACGTACGCCATTTCGGTGCAATCGGCGATGGGACGGCCAATGATGCGCCGGCTATCAACAAGGCCATTGATGCGTGCAACAAAGCCGGCGGCGGGACCGTGTTCGTGCCGTCTGGCTTCTATACAACAGGTTCGGTCCATCTGAAGAGCAACGTCACCCTTGCGCTGGACAAGGGCGCCGTGCTGAAAGCCGTGCCCGGTATCATGGATCCGCAGGAACTCTCGTTGATCTGGGGTGAGAATCTCCGGAACGTGAAGATATACGGGCCGGGCACACTCGACGGGGCGGCGCTTTCCGGAAGCCGCAAAGTGAAGAAAGACACCAGCGACAACGGTATCGCCCTGAAGCTGTGCAAGAACGTCGAGATTCGCAATCTGAACATTCGCTGGGGCGGCCATGACGCGATCCTGGCCACGGGCTGCGAAGTGTTGCTCGTCGATAACGTGACCATCAAGACCGACGGCAGTGGGCTCAACCTGTCGCAATGCAAAGACGTCGAAGTCGCCAACTGCCACATCGACGCCGTTCGCTACGAAGACGGATACCCGGCCGGCGGCGGCGAAGCGATCAAGCTCCACAGCGATCGCTCTCTCGACAAGGCCCGGCCGAACGAAAACATCGCCGTGCGGAACTGTTACCTCGCAGGCGGGCGCAACTCGCTTCAGTTCGGCCCGGAAACCGTGCTGGGCCGTGAAGACTTCTTGATGTCCAACTCGCACTGAAGAACCGTGTGCCGTCGCTCGATCTGCCCGAGGGGGGGGCGATCGACAACCGGCCGCCCCTAACCACCCCGCATTCCGCGCAGGATATCCCAATACGCCCCCCGTGCCCCGGCGGCAATCGCGGCCGACAGCGCGTCATTCCGGTTGTAGTTATGATCGCCGGACGCGTCGACGCGTTCGCCCGGGACTTCCTCTTCCGGCTCAAAGAAACGTGGGTCGCCGTCGATCAACTCGCGAACCAATCGGGCGGGATTCTTGCCCAACGTCGACGCGATGTAGAACGTCGGACGCAGCAGATCGATCGAGCCGTCGTAACGGCGGCGGAGGTTCGGGTTGGTCTCGGGGGGGCCTTCCGCAGCGACGATCGACGCCATGGCCGTCTCTGGATAAACGCGCACACCCAACGCCGCACCGGCGCAGTCGGGGTCGATCTGCTTGAAGAAGGCGATCGTTTCGGCCACCGACTCGGGCGTCTCGCCGGGGCCGCCCAGTAGCATGTCGAGCATTACGGCGATGCGGTTCTCGCGACACAGCCGCACCGCCCGGGCCAGATCGTCGCGGCGGTGCAGATGGCGGTAGGTTACCAACATCGCCTCGGAGGCCGCATCGCTGGTGAAGTTGATGCCCACGCATCCCGCCCGGGCCATCCGCGCGGCCAGGTCGGCGTCGAACGGCGTGACCGCCAGATAGGCGTACCAGCGCACCCGGCGGTCGAGACGGCGGCGGATCAACTCGTCGCAGACGGCCGCGGCGTGCTCCGGCGGCAGATTGAACTCAGCGTCGCAGAGGTGCAACACGTCGACCCCCTGGGCCAACAGCGACTCGAACTCGTCGGCCACCTCCACCGGATCGCGACCGCGAAGCCTGGGGCCCTTGGCCAGCGGATCGGCACAGTAGATACACTGCCGATTGCAGCCCCGCTTGGTCTCCACGCCGATCTGTCCGCCGAGGCGGAAGTAGGTGGCGTTGTCGACGGCGTCGCGCTCGCTTGGGATCACCAATGGCCGCGGCCAGGCCGGGCGGTTGACGAGAAGCTCGCCGCCGTGGCGGAAGATCAGCCCGTCGATCTGCTCGAAGCGCCGCCGTCGGCGAAGTTCCTCGACCAGTTCGACCACCGCCCGTTCGCCATCACCGCGGATGCCGAAATCGGCGCCGGTCAGCTCGACGATCTCTCGGGCGAAGATCGAGAAGCCGACGCCGCCGAGCACGATCGGGGCGTCGCAGACCCGGCGGATCTCGTCGACCGTCTCGCAGAGCCTCGGCAGGAACGACTCGCCGCTGGGCCAGAAACAGTCGTCGACGTTTCGCAGCGAAAGGCCGATCAGTTCCGGCTGCCGATCGGCAAAGTAGCCCGGGATGGCCGTCGCCGGATCGTCGACCGTGGCCAGATCGAGCATTTCCACGTCGATTTCCGCCCGGCGTGCCGCCGCCGCCACGTAGTCCAGCCCCACCGGCGCGATCGGCGGGCGCATGCAGTTGGTGTTGATCAGTGTGAGCATCGTCTGCTTACGGATACGCGTTGGCGGGCGGTCTGTCAAGTTGCCATGGTAGCTGGATTCGCGAGAATTCAGCCGCCTCGAGACGACGCCGCGCCTTCCGGCAGGCTTTCCTTTCGAACCGTCAGGTGGCATAATTCACCGGTGATGCGGTGCGTTGCACGCACCCTACAACTGAATGGGCTCGACCGAGTTGAAGCGGATCGGCCTTTCCAGGTCAGGATTCATGTCTCACAAATTGCGGATAGAACTGCAGCTTCCCGATGATCTGGCCCGGCTACGTCTGCCGCCCGGCGTTCAGGCCCGGCTGCAGCACCTGCTTGACCGAGAGAACCAAGGCGCATCACTTTCGGACGATGAGCGTCACGAGGCCGAAGGTCTCGTGCAATTGTCGGAGTTGCTGTCGTTGATCCGACTTCAAGTTGAACAGTTGGCCGGTTAGTCATCACTGGACATCCCGGTGCGTTGCACGCACCCTACAAGCGATCCTCCCTCTCACGGAGCCCGTCATGTCGCAGCCAAACCAATCACCCGCACCGCCCCTCAGCCGCCGAGAACTCCTCGCCTACACGGCCGCATTTGGCAGCTCGTTCATGGCCGCCCAAGGACTCGCGGCCGACACACCGGACGATCCGCCGCCCGACGAGAAGCCGATTCCCGCCACCTCGCCGCGCAAACGCTACGACATGAAAAAGTCGATCAACCTCTGGGCCCTGCCGTATCCCGACAAGATGTCGCTGCGCGAGTGCCTCGAACTCTGCAAAGACGCCGGCTTCGATGCCGTGGAACTCAACTTTGTCTTAGAAGGCGAACTCTCGGCCGAATCGTCCGAGGCCGACATTCGGGCGATCGGCGAGATGGCCCGCAAGATCGGGCTCGAAGTCAGCGGGCTCTGCTCGTTTCTGTTCTGGCCATATCCGTTGACGCACAACGACCCGGCCCGGCGGAAGCAGGCGATGGAGTTGGCCGTGAAGATGGTCCGGGCGTCGTGGCTATTGGAGACGCCCAACTTGCTCGTCGTGCCTGGGGCCGTCTATATCCCCTGGCTGCCTGAAGAGCCGCCCGTGCCGCACGAGGTCTGTGCCCGGCGGGCCCGCGAGGCCGTCGCCCGGCTGATCCCCGAGGCCCAGAAGGCGGGCGTCTATCTGAACATCGAGAACATCTTCATCAACGGCTTCCTGCACAGCCCCGAGGAGATGAACCGCTTCGTCGACGGCTTCGACAGCGACCGGGTCTGCGTCCACTTCGACACCGGCAACATCATGCAGTACCACTTCCCCGAACACTGGATCCCGCTGCTGGGCAAGCGAATCCGCAACGTGCACCTGAAGGAGTCGTCGAAACGCGTCCACGAATTCAACATCGACACCTTCCGCCCGCTGCTGGACGGCACGACCGATTGGCCCGCGGTGATCGAGGCGTTCGATCAGGTGGGCTATCGCGGGTATCTCACGTTCGAGTACTTCAACCCCTTCCCGAACTGGCCGGAGTCGTTGATCTATCAGACGTCGGATGCGCTGGATCGGATGCTGGGGCGGAAGGGGTGAGGAAGGTGAGAGCAGCGGGTAGCACCGGTTCTCGAACCGGTGTGGCGCAGCCACCGGAGGTTGGGGGTGTCATAAGGGCCGTTCAACTTGACCGACCTCCCGGGACTTCGTCCCACCGGTTCAAGAACCGGTGCTACCCACGCGTTCGAACGGCAATCGACCGTGGCCACCCGCTACCGGACGTTTGTTGGCTGAGCCGGCGGTTTCCGCTAGAATGGTTGGCGTCGGGAGGATCCGGCGTGTGAGGCTCGCGTGTTCCGCTTTCGCAGGAGGTGTTGTGATGCGATTTGAGGATTCCCGCTCGGGGCAGCGGCGCCGCTGTTGCCGGTTGGTTGTGGCGGTTGCGTGGCTGGCGGTTTGCAGCGTCGTGCTCTTGCCGGCCGGGGCCGAGGCCGGGTCGCTGGAAATTCCTGCCTGGTCGTTTGTCCGCGGCAACGTTCGCATCAATGCCGACCCGGGCGGACTTGCCGATGCCGGACCGGTCGTGGTCGGCGGACCGGAGGAGCCTTGGGGCTGGAGCGTTGAATACGACGTCGACGTTCCCGTCGACGGCACGTACACCTTGCAGATTTGTTACGCGGCGGCCGAAGCGCGGCCGGTGGAGGTCTTCTTCGGCGGCGACCGAGTGGCCAAGGGCTGTATCGGCGTCACCTTCGCTGCGGTGTCGTCGAAACGGGCCGGCGAGCTTACCGGCAATAGCAGCGGGGCGAAGTGGGAATGTGTCCGCAAGGATTCTAACCAGCCTGTCAGTCTGCCGCTTGAGAAGGGCACGAACACGGTGATGTTCACGCGTCGCGGCCCGCTGCCGCACCTGGTGGCCTTGCGTTTGGACACGGACGAGGAATTCCCGGCGGATTGGAAGCCGCCAAAGTACGCGGTGCGGGATCTCGACGCCGTCCCGGTTGCACATCGGGCGGCGTTTCAGTCGGGCGGCGTGAGCGATGCAGTGCGACGGCTACCCATCGAACACATCACCGAGACCCGCCCGGCCGGCTCGTTGGAGATTCCCGTCTGGACCTTCGACCGCGGCAACGTGGAGATCTTCGCCAGCCCCGACCGGTACGCCAACGCCGGCGTGTTAATCGGCGGCGGGCCGGAGGCGCCCGGGGAGGGCGTGGTCGAGTACGACATCGACTTCCCGGCCGACGGCGAGTATACGCTGCACGCCCGATACGCGGCTGCCGAGGCACGGCCGGTCGACGTCTTTTTCGACGGTGAGAACCTGGGCAAGTTCTGCACGGCGGTCAGCTTCGGGTCGGCGCCGTTCGAGCATCCGGTTCGATTGACGTTCAACAGCAGCGGCGCGCTGAAGCGGTGGGAAGCGCTCCGCCGCAACGGCAAGCCGCTGGCGATATCGGCCACCAAGGGAAAGCACACGCTAAGATTCTCTCGCCGCGGGCCGCTACCGCACCTGATGGCCCTGCGGCTCGATTCGCCGGCTGCCTTTCCGGAAGGCTGGACGCAACCGCAGCGAGGAGTCCCGCACATCGACCGCGTGCCGGCTGCGCAACGGACCGCATTTATCCCGCTGGACGCCGTGAACGTGGCGGCCTTGCGGTTGGCCATCCAGGATATGCGGACGGCCTACGGTTCGCAGTATCCCGACGCCGAGCAATACCTCAAGCAGTTGGCCGCACTGGAGGAGAAACAGCACGCGGCCGAGGAAGGCACGGAGGAACAGCAGCAGGAGGTCGACGACGCCCTGAAGGCGTTGCGGCGCACGGTCATGCTGGACCATCCGGCGCTGAGATTTGACAAGCTCCTGTTTCTCAAGCGGTCGATCGGCGGCTACAGCCACACCTACACGGATCAGCACGCCTTCTCGGCCGGCGGCAATCTGTGCGTCCTCTCGCCGGTGGCCCCGGACGGCAAGGTAACTCCGCTGGTGCCGGAACTCGACGGGGGGCTGTTCGACCGGTTCGATCTGTCGTTCGACGGCAAGCGCGTCGTCTTCGGCTACAAGAAGGAGCAGAGCGGGGGCTTCCGCATCTACGAGATCGAGATCGACCCGGTGGCCGGCCGGGCCGTGCCGGGCAGCTTGCGGCAGCTTACCTTTAGCTGTGAGGCAGAGGCCGAGGCCATTCGGTGTCACGCGTGGCAGGGACGCGGGGCCCAGCGCGGTTTCGACGACATGGACCCCTGCTATCTGCCGGACGGCCGGATCATCTTTGTTTCCACCCGTTCGATGCGGAACAGCTTCTGCGGCAATTCGTCGGTCACCACGCTGTATATCATGGACGCCGACGGCGGCAACGTGCGTTGTATCTCGGCCGGCCCGATCAACGAACTGGCCCCTGCCGTGCTCGACGACGGCCGGGTGATCTACACGCGCTGGGAATACGTCGACAAGGGGCTGGGCAACGGCGAAAGTCTTTGGGCGATTCGGCCCGACGGCAGCGGTTCCGACCACGTCTTCAAGAACAACACGGTGCGGCCGGCCGGGATGAGTGCTGCGCGGAGTATACCCGGCAGCCGGAAGATCGTGGCCGCGGGGGGAACACACCACAACTCGGCCGTCGGCCCGGTGGTGCTGGTCGACGCCCGCCGCAGCCGCCGCGGCACCGACGCGATGACCTCGCTGACGCCCGAACTCGGCTATCCGTGCATGTGGCACGCCACGGTCAAGTTCGGTTTCTTCATGGACCCCTTCCCGTTTTCCGAGAAGCTCTTCCTCGTCTCGCATACGCCGAATACGCACCCGAACATTGCCAAGGGCTGGGGAATCTATGTGCTCGACGCATGGGGCAATCGGGCGGAGCTGTATCGCGACCCGGAGACCTGTTGCTTCGAGCCGATCCCGCTGCGGCCGCGGCGCAAGCCCCCGGTGGTTGCCCCGGTGATCGCCCCGGTCGTCGCCGACGACAACGCGCCAGCCCCCACGGACAACGACATGACCGTCACCGTAGCCGACACGACGCACGAGGAGCAAACCGGCACGCTCTTCATTCAAGACATCTACCAGGGCATGACGGGCATCGAGCGGGGCCGGGTCAAGTACATACGGGTGATGGGGGCCCTGCCGTGGCCCTGGGGACAGCGGGGCATGAAGCTCGTCGGGCTCTACGCCGACAGCCATCGCAAGAAGGTCTATGGCATTGTCAAGGTTCACGAAGACGGCTCGGCCCATTTCACCGTGCCGGCCAACGAGAATGTCTTCTTCCACGCGCTCGACGAGAACTTCATGACGTTGCAGCAGATGCCGACGTTTATCAACCTGATGCCCGGCGAGCGGCGCTCTTGCATCGGCTGTCACGAGTTGCGCCGCCAGGCGCCAGGCCTGGACAGCGGCCGGCCGATCGCCATGGACCATCCGCCGGAAGTGCTCGTGCCTCAGCCGGGCGAAACGGGGCCGCGGATGATCGACTACGCGGCCGACGTCCAGCCGATCCTCGACACCCACTGCGTCGGTTGCCACGGCGCCGAGAACCCCGAGGCGCGGCTGGATCTGACCGGCCATCCGACCGACACGTATAGCCGTTCTTACGAGAACTTCATCAAACGAGGGTTGGTCGCCTACGCCGACTGCCGCTACGGCCGCTCCAACTTCCGGGCCGTGCCGCCGTTGACCAACGGTTCACACCGCAGCAAGCTGGCCGCGCAGATTCGCCGAACGCCGTGTGGGGCGAATCTCAGCCGCGGGGAATTCGTCAGGATCGTCACCTGGATCGACGCCAACGTTCCGTACTACGGCACCTACCGGGGCGAGAGAAACCTCCAAGACAAAGACCACCCAGACTTTCGAGCGCTGCCGTTGGTCGGAAAGTAGAACGCATGATCTCCAGACGACCGTTCGTTCAGGGCAACCTCACGGCGGCAGAATCCGCGATCGGCCAGTTAGTCCGGTTTACGGTCGTCGCTGCCGCGCTCGGCGGAACCGCAGCCCGTGCGCAAGAATGGCGGCCGGTCTGGAAACCCGATTCCACGTCGGCATTCGAAGTCGGCACTCAGATCCGAGCGTGGACCATCAAAGACGAGGGGATGGACTATATCCTCGACAACATGCAGTCGATGTGCGGCGTCAACAATCTCTACATGGTTGTCGTCATGCACCAGGAGCACCGCCCTTTTCAGGCTCCCGAGTTTCCGCACAATCCGGCCCGCGACACCTGGCAGGCCGAGGATTCCCACGTCACGTTCTTCCCGGAGATGAAACGCTACGGCAAGATCAAGCCGCTGTTGTCTGATCACGAGTGGATCCGCCGGACGGACTGGCTCCGCCTGATGGTGGACGCCGCCCGCACGCGCGGCTTGCGCGTCGGAGCCGAGGTCTCGCATTTCCCCATCCCCAAGGCCCTCATCCGAGCGAATCCCGACTGGCAGATGAAGACCATCGACGGCCGCTGCTGGAGCGAGACCCGATTCTGCGCCAATAATCCGGTTGCCCGCAAGTATGTCATCGCCCTGTTTGGGGACCTGGCGGCCAACTACGATCTCGACTACATCCAGACCTGCCAATACCTCTTCAATGCATCGGATATCGATCAGGGCGGCACCTGCTTCTGCAAACACTGCATTGCGGAAGCAAAAC
The DNA here is from genome assembly GCA_964472545.1 of uncultured Planctomycetaceae bacterium. Classification (GTDB taxonomy): domain Bacteria; phylum Planctomycetota; class Planctomycetia; order Pirellulales; family Thermoguttaceae; genus CAYYNP01. The sequence goes on from CAYYNP010000065.1 coordinate 8,838, forward strand.
GGACCGGGGTCGATCTGCAGGCGGCCATACCGGTTCTGCGGCAAGACAAGAACGCCCAACCTCAACGGGCCCGATGGCTCGCCTTCAGACGTTACTCCACCACGAAGCTCTACCGCGAGATCTCCGAGAAGATCGCGGCGGAGAATCCCGACTGCCACCTCCGCCTGAACGAGGTCTTTCGATGGGGAAGCAAACCGGCCGCCGATTACGGGATGGACATCAAGGCCCTGGCACCGTATTTGGGGTCTCTGGTCAACCAGGATCATCAGGAACAACTGGGCCGTAGCGACGAGACCTTCGACAAGCGAAGACACTGGCTGGCGGAAAACCGGGCGCTCATCGGCCCGGAGATGCACTACGTGTGCGGCATTGCGCCCCGCATGCATGCGTCGGACGACCTCGTCAAGGCGGGCATCCGCGTCGCCGTGACGCATCCCGCCAAGGTCAACGGACTGGCGCTGAAACACTACGACGGCGCGTCCTTCTCACTCATGCGGGCCTTCAAACAAGGGATGATCGATGCAGGCGTTCGGGGGCTTCCTCCGACCCTCGGCAAAGAGGTCGAGGAAATGAAACTCGACAACTATGTGCCGTTTGAGGAAGAGCTCGTGGAAGAATGGGGCGTCGAAACCACCGCAACGGGCACGGCCACCTGTCGCTTCGATCAACCCTCCGGCACCTACGACGTCCGGCTCACGTATTTCGACGAGGAAGACGGCCAAAGCCGCGTCACGCTGCTGGTGGCGGGAAAGCAGCGGGCGGCCTTCAACCTGGACGAAGACGTCGACTGCTGGCGCTGGCGCCTCTTCAAGAACGTCCGGCTGAACCACGGCGACAAGATCACCCTGGTCGGCCAGGCCGATCGGAACGAACGGGCCCGGCTCGATTTCCTCGAGTTCATTCCCCACGGCAAGCCGTCCCCATGAGGAGGCCGCCTCTTCGCGCCGGAGGGCTACGACGGCTGGATCAACTCCCGCACTTGGAACGGCTCGTTCTGGGTCGTACCCGTCACCGGCGAAGGCGACCACCTGATGCGGATTTCCGGGGCCGTAGCAGCCGACGACCCGTGGCCGGTCTCCGGTTACAGCGTCGGGCGGTTCCGGTTGGACTCAGCCAGCCGATCTGATAGATTTCGGGTTCGGCCGTTCCGAATTGAGGACGACGCAGATGCCAAGGCGATACCTGCTGATTCTCGGCACGTTCCTACTTTCCATGTTGTTGTACGTGGATCGGGCCTGCATTTCGTCGGCCAAGGATCCGATCTGGGAGGATCTGGGGTTCGACGACACGCAATGGGGCTGGATCCTGGGGGCCTTTTCGCTGGGCTATGCGATCTGCCAGACGCCGGCCGGGCTGTTCGCCGATCGCTACGGACCGCGGCGTCTGCTGACCTCGGTTGTGGCCTTTTGGTCGATCTTCACTTGCTTAACCGGCGCCGCGTGGAACTTCGTGTCGATGCTGGTGGCGCGATTTCTCTTCGGGGCGGGCGAGGCGGGGGCCTTTCCCGGCTCGGCCAGGGCGTACTACTCCTGGCTGCCTTTGTCCGAGCGAGGCTTGGCCCAGGGGATCAACTTCTCGGGGTCGCGGTTGGGCGCCGCGCTGGCTATGCCGCTGGTCGCCTGGATGATCGGACAGATGGGGTGGCGGCCGACGTTTCTGATTCTCGGCGGCATCGGCTTCCTCTGGGCGGTGCTCTGGTACGCCTGGTTTCGCGACGAACCTGCGGACCACGCCGGCGTGTCCGACGCCGAACGCGAGTTGATCCTCGCCGGCCGCCAGGCTTCCGATGGGGACGACGGCCCGCAGCCCAAGCTGACCGTGGCCACGCTGACCGGTTCGCGCAACATGTGGCTGGCGATGGGGCAGTACGTCTGCTCAAACTTCACGTTCTTCTTCGCCATCTCCTGGTCGTTTCCCTATCTTAAGCGGACCTACGACCTGACCGACGTGCAGGCCGGCTTCTACTCCGCGGTGCCGCTGATCTGCGGGGCGGCGGGCAACTGGGTCGCCGGGGCCACGGTCGATCGGGTCTTTCGCAGCGGACGCTGGCGGCTTTCGCGGCAGTTGCCGGCGATCGCCGGCTTCCTGCTCGCCGCGGCCGGGCTGATCGGCACCCAATACGTCGATTCGGCCGTGGGCTATGCCGTGTTCCTTTCGATCGCCATCTTTGGCGCCGACATGACGCTCAGTCCCTCCTGGGCGTTTTGCATGGACATCGGCCGCCGAAACGCGGGGGCGGTCTCCGGCACCATGAACATGGCGGGCAACATTGCCGCGTTCGCCACGACGTTGGCTTTCCCCTACTTGCAGAAGTGGACCGGATCGACGACGCCCTACTTCATGACGGCGGCCGTGCTGAACCTGCTCGCGGTGGCTGCCTGGATCATGATGCGTCCCGAGCGGCCGCTGGAGGACTACTGATGGCGCAGCTCAAAGGCGTTTGCATCGGCGCCGGCTATTTCAGCAGGTTTCAGTACGAGGCCTGGAATCGGATCGGCGAGGTCGAGATCACGGCGATGTGCAATCGCGACGCCGGGCGCGCCCGGGCGATCCGTGACGAGTACGACGTCGAGCGTCATTACACGGACTATCGCGAGATGCTGGCGAAGGAGCGCCCCGATTTTGTCGACGTGATCACGCCGCCCGACTCGCACCTGGAGATGTGCCAAGCCGCCGGCGAGTTGGGCGTCCACGTGATCTGCCAGAAGCCGCTGGCGCCGACCTTCGACGACGCCAAGCAGATCGTGGCCAACGCCGAAGCCGCCGGCATCCGCTTCATGGTACACGAGAACTTCCGCTTCCAGCCTTGGCATCGCGAGATCAAGAACTTGCTCACCGCCGGCACGATCGGCGAGAAACTCCATTCGCTCTACTTTCGCATGCGGCAGGGCGACGGCTGGGGTGAAGACGCCTACCTGGCCCGGCAGCCCTATTTCCGCGCGATGCCCAAGCTGCTGGTCTTCGAGACCGGCGTACATTTCATCGATACGTTCCGCTATCTCGGCGGCGAGGTTGAGGGCGTGTACGGCAACCTGCGGAAGCTCAATCCGGTGATCGCCGGCGAAGACACCGGGCTGATCGTCTTCGAGTTCGCCACCGGCGCCGTCGGCGTCTGGGACGCGAATCGCTACAACGAGTGCAACGACCCCGATCCGCGTTTCACGTTCGGCGAGTTCCTGGTCGAAGGCAACGGCGGCTCGATCCGGCTCTACCTCGACGGGCGGATCACCGTGCAGCGCTTGGGCGAAGAGGAGATCGAACACGAATACGCCCATCCCCGCCGGGCCTTCGCCGGCGACTGCGTTTACGCCACGCAACGCCACTTCGTCGACTGCATGCTCGACGACCGCCCGTTCGAGACCGACGGCGACGACTATCTCTGTACGCTGGCCGTGCAAGAGGCCGTCTATCGGTCGGCCGAGTCGCGGCAGGTGGTCCGACCGATCGGTCCCGTGGATTAGCAGAACTTGGCTAGCAAGAGAATTCCCCGAGAGCAAACGCTGTCATGTCGAAAAGCTATAAGGTTGCGGTCGTCCCCGGCGACGGGATCGGACCGGAGATTACGCCGATCGCGGTCGACGTCGTTCGTGCGGCCTTGGAGTCGTCAGGATCGACGATCGAAACCACCGAGTTCCCTTACGGGGCCGGGCACTACCGCCGCCACGGTTGTTTCATGCCGCCGGACGGGCTGGAAATCCTGCGGCCCTTCGACGCGATCCTCTTCGGGGCGGTCGGCCTGCCGGAAGTCGACGACACGCTGCCGGCGAAGGACTACACGTTCAAGGTCCGTTGCGGTCTTCGACAATACGTCAACTATCGGCCCTGCAAGCGCTACGCGGCGCCGCCCGGGCCGCTTCGCAGCCAGGCCGATTTCGACTTCGTGATCGTCCGCGAAAACAATGAAGGCGAGTTCGTGCAGGCAGGCTCGGAGCACCATCTCGACGCCGCCGAGGGGTTTGCCACGCAGGTGAGCGTCTTTACGCGCAAGGGGATCGCGCAGGTGGCCCGCTATTCGTTCGACCTGGCCCGGCGGCGGCGCGGCAAGCTGACCAACGTGACCAAATCGAACACGCTGATCCACAGCATGAAGTATTGGGATCGCGTGATCGAAGAGGTTCGCGAGGAGTTTCCCGAGGTCGAATACGAGCGGATGTACGTCGACGCGGTGGCGGCCAACATGGTGCTGGCTCCGGAGCGCTTCGACGTGCTGCTGACGACCAACATGATCGGCGATATCCTCAGCGACCTCGGCGGGGCGCTGGTCGGCAGCCTGGGGCTGGCCCCTAGCGGCAACATCAACCCGGAGCGGGAGTGCCCCTCGATGTTCGAGCCGATCCACGGCTCCGCCCCCGACATCGCCGGCCGCGGCATCGCCAACCCGATCGGCGCGATCGAGTCGGGCGCGCTGATGCTCGAACATCTAGGCGAACAGGCCGCCGCCGAGCGGATCCACGCCGCCGTGGCCGGCGTACTTGCCGAGAACATCCACACCCCCGACCTCGGCGGCACCGCCACCACCGTCGAAATCGGCAAAGCCGTAATCGCACGCCTGTAAGGAAACACGCCGGGAGTCTTCACTCCCACCTCCCAACTCCCAACTCGCCACTCACCACCCATCACTCACCACCCACCATCCCCCGCCACCCATGAAACGAATCATCGACCTCACCCTCACCCTCGACTCCGACATGCGGGGCGTCGAGATCCAACAGGCGAAGACCGTCGAAGTCGAGGGCTGGAACGCCAAACGCATCGAACTCAACTCCCACTGCGGCACGCACATGGACGCTCCGCGGCACTTCGTCGCCGGGGGCAGCACGATCGACACGGTCGATCTGGCAGCCTGCATCGGGCCGGCGCGAATCATCGACCTAACGCCGATCGGGCCGCTCGAGCCGATCACCGTGGAACGCCTGGGGGCGGCTGCGGACGCCATTGGCCAAGGGGATCGCCTATTGCTGCGAACCGATTGGGGCCGCCATCACGGCACGCCGGAGTATCGCGACGCCCTGCCGCCGATCGACCTTTCGCTGGCGAAGTGGTTGGCCGAACGCAGCGTGGCGCTGATCGGGGTCGAGCCGCCGTCGGTGGCCGACGTGAACGACCGCGAGCAGCTCACCACGGTCCACCATGCCCTGCTCAAAGGCGGCGTGGTGATCGTCGAGGGGTTGATGAACCTCGACCAGATCACCGCCGAAACGGTCGAGTTGATCGCGCTGCCGCTGAAGGTCCTCGACGGCGACGGGGCGCCGGCGCGGGTGGTGGCGATCGAGTTGGATTAGTGGGCGAGCCGATGCACGAGACACCCGTCGATCGCCGGACGTTCCTCGCAGGCCTGCCACCACTGCCGGAGGCGGATCCGTGGCCGGAAATCCGTGCGCTGGGCAAGGAGGTGAACCGCAAGCTGATCGTGCTCGACGACGATCCCACCGGCACGCAGACGGTCCACGACGTCCCGGTCGTTACGCGCTGGTCGGTCGACCATCTCGCCCGGGAATTGGAGGACGCGGCGCCGGCCTCATACATATTGACCAACTCGCGGAGCCTGCCGACCGCCGCGGCCGAGTCGCTCGCCCGGGAGATCGGGGCCAACGTGCGCGAAGCCGCCGTGCGCACCGGGCGCGACTTCACCCTCGTCAGCCGTAGCGACTCGACCCTGCGAGGCCACTTCCCGGCCGAAGTCGACGCGCTGGCGGCCGGGCTGCAAACGGACTTCGATGCCTGGGTCCTCTGCCCTTACTTCGGCGAGGGCGGCCGGCTGACGATCGGCGACGTACACTACGTGGCCGACGGCGAGCAGTTGGTTCCCGCCGCCGCCACGCCGTTTGCCGCCGACGCCGCCTTCGGCTATCGCCACTCAAACCTTCGCGACTGGATCGTCGAGAAGAGCCGCGGCGCGATCGTCCGCGATCGGATCGTGTCGCTGTCGATCGAGGAACTTCGCAGCGGCGACGTGGCGGGCATGGAGAAGAAGCTGCGTGAACTCCGCCCCGGCTCGGTGCTGATTGTCAATGCGGCCGACCCGCGCGATCTGACGCACGCCGTTCGGGCGTTGCTCGTGGCCGAACGCGCCGGCCGCCGGTTCCTTTGTCGCACGGCGGCTTCGTTTGTCGCCACGCGAGCCGGCATCGGATCTCGCGCGTTGCTCGAACCGCACGAACTGTCGTTGGAGCTAGGCCGCGGCGTGCTCGTGATCGTCGGGTCCTACGTGCCCAAGACGACGGCCCAACTCGACCACGTGCTCGAACACCACCGGCCGGTAGCTGTCGAGTTGGACGTGCGAGAACTCGCCGAGGAGGCAAAGCGTCGGGCAATCGTCGACGACCTTGCCAAGCAGGCCGACGAGGCATTGGCCCGCGACGGCACGGTTGTCGTTTACACCAGCCGCGAGGTCCAAAGCGCCGATCCGGACGCCAGCCTATCGCACGGCAGTACGATCTCGCAGACGCTGGTCGCGTTGGTTCGCGCCGTGCCGACGCGGCCCCGCGCGCTGATCGGCAAGGGCGGAATTACGTCGAGCGATCTGGCCACCGGTGCCTGTGAAGTCGAACGGGCGACCGTGCTGGGCCAGATTCTCGCCGGCGTGCCGGTCTGGCGATGTGGCGGCGAAAGCCGAACGCCCGGCATGCCGTTGGTCGTCTTTCCCGGCAACGTTGGAGATGACGACGCGCTGAGCGCGGTCGTCGGCCGATTGCGCTAGCAGGGTGCGTCTTGACGCACCACACACGTTGACTCCACGGTGCGTCGAGACGCACCCTACGAGACTGCGTGGCGAGTTTTACGGCGCGTCGATGCGCATCCTACGAGATCGCCCGAGTACGTGACGCAGTGCGTCCTCCAGCGACGTGTGACGGAATGCGTAGCCCGAATCGAGCAAGCCTTTCGGGCGCACCCGCGTGCTGGCCAATAGCAGTTCGTCGGCCATCTCGCCCAACGCAAGGCGCGCAGCAAAGGCGGGCATGGGAACCAGCGTGGGACGCGAAAGGACTCGGCCGAGGGTCTTGGTGAAATCCCGATTGCTTGCGGCAGCCGGGGCCACGGCGTTCACCGGCCCCCGCACGTCGTCGGTCATCAGGGCGTGGTGGATCGCCCCGGCGGCATCGTTCAGCGCGATCCAACTCCAGAACTGCCGACCGCTGCCGATGGGCCCTCCGCCGCCGAGCCGAAACGGCGTGAGCATCCTGGCCAGCGCCCCGCCGCGGGGGCTGAGCACCACGCCAAACCGCAGCACCACGACGCGGATTCCCGCCGCCGCGGCCGGCTGCGTGGCAGCTTCCCATTCGCGGCTGACGTCCGCCAGAAAGCCGCTGCCGGCCGGTGAGTCTTCGTCGAGCAGTTCGTCGCCCCGGTCGCCGTAGAAGCCGACGGCCGACGCCGCCACCAGCACCTTCGGCGGCGACGACATTCTGGCCAGCCCTTCGCAGAGCACCCGCGTGGCATGCACGCGGCTTTGGCGAACGCGTTGCTTCTGCGCTTCGCTCCAGCGTGCTGCGGCGATGTTCTCACCGGCCAGATGTACCACGGCGTGGATGCCGTCCAGTGCCGATGCGTCGAACGAGTCGGCGCGAGGATTCCAGGCGACCTGCCCTGGCCCAGCTTCGCCGCGGACCAGTCCCGTGACGCGATGGCCGCCGGTCGTCAAGAAGGGAACAAGCTCGCGTCCGATCAGCCCGTGCGAACCGGTCACCGCGACGTGCAGCGTGCCATGTTGCTTGAACTTGCGATGTGCGGCCAGGTCGTCGGCCGTCGTTCGATGACGATAGGCGAACATCCGCCGGAGCCTCTTGCGAACGAAGCGCCCGGCGATGAGTCTGCCCAATACGCGGCCGCGGATGCGATACTCGATGCGATCTTCGAGCACCGACGTCTCGGTATCCTTGGCGATGAAACGATGCGCATGGTCCCAATGGGCAAGGGGGCCGTGGACCTGCACGTCGCGAAATAGTCTGCCCGGCCGGTAGTCGCAATGCTCGGCCACCCAACGCAGCCGCAGCGGCCCCAGCCGGCACCGCAGCACCACGCGGCTGCCGTTCCGGATGCCGTCGCCGTGGTCGACGACGTGGACGTTCTCCCACGGCGGGATCAGCCGCCGCAGCGCCCCGGGCCGCTCGTGCCAGGCAAAGGCCTCTTCCGCAGCAACGGGCAGCGTCACTTCTCGTGAGAAGACATCGAGCTTCACCGATCCGAGCCCTCGCGCGTCAAGCACCCCGTTCGGCTTGGTCGGCTTTCCATCATCGTCGGTCACCAAGGCAGCCCCGGCCAGTGTGTCTTTGCATCGTGGTTCTTCTGCGGCGTCCCGGGCGTGGAACGCCCCCGCTCGACGTATTTCTTGAGGACCGCGGTCAACTCGGCAGCCACTTCCGGCCGTTTCTCGACGAGGTTCGTGGTCTCTTTGGGATCTGCGTCGAGATCGTAGAGTTCGCCACGGCCTTGCCGCGCCGATCGCGGCAACACGAGCTTCCACGCGCCGCGGCGAATTGCGAATTGCCCGGCGATGGAGTGATTCACGACCGAGGGATGATCCGGCAGACGGGCCCGCTCGCCCAACAGCAGCGGCAAGATGCTCGTGCTGTCTTCCGCCGCGTCGTCGGGCAGCCGGTAGTCGAGCAGGTCGGCCACCGTCGCCATGAAGTCGTTCAGGCAGACCGTCTCCTCGCACGACGAGTCGGCCTTGACCTTGCCGGGCCAGCGCACCACCAGCGGCACGCGATGGCCCCCTTCGTAGATCTGGGCCTTGTGGCCGCGGAAGTGATTGTGGAGATCGATGCCGTGCGACTCCAGTTCCTTGAAGTTGCAGGCCGGCGAGGTCCCGTTGTCGGTGCTGAAGATCAGCAACGTCTCGCCCGCCACACCGGCCTCGTCCAGCGCCCGCATCACGCGGCCGACCACTGCGTCGGTCTCCATCAGGAAGTCGGCATACGCGCTGATCTCGCTCTTGCCCTGAAACGGCTTACTGGGCGCGATCGGCGTATGCGGCGAGGTCAACGGCAGGTAGAGAAAGAACGGGGCCTCCGTCCGGCTCTCTTGCACAACCCAAGCCGCGGCCTTCTCGGCCAGCGTGGGTAGGATCTCTTCCAGCTTCCAGCCCGGCAACATGGGCCCCGGATGGCCGAACATCGCGTCGGGCTTGGGCACCGAGGGGAACCCCCGCAGCCGATCGTTTTCGATCCAGATGTACGGCGGGAAGTTGGGCACGGCGACGCCGAAGTAGTAGTCGAAACCGTGATCGCACGGGCCGGAGACCGGCTTCGTGAAATCGATCTGCCGCTCGACGCGCGCGATTCGCTCGATAGAAGCCTGCCCTTTGAAGAAGCTGTCGCCGATGGGCAAATCGGCGTTGGCGGCCGGCGTCTCCTTGCCGGGCCAGACCATGCCCAGGTGCCACTTGCCCACGCAAGCCGTGCGATAGCCCCGTTGCTGCAATACCTCCGCCACGGTCATCCGTTGCCGATCGATCAGCGGAGCGCCCCACTCCCAGAGCACGCTGCTCTTCAATCGCGTGCGCCAGCAATACCGCCCGGTGAGGATGCCGTAACGCGTCGGCGTGCAGACGGCGGAACCCGAATGGGCGTCGGTGAAGTTCATGCCCTGGCCGATCAGGCGATCGATCTGGGGCGTCTTCAGGGGGCCCATCTTGGGATTCAACGCCGAGACGGAGTCGTAGCTCATATCGTCGGCGAGGATGAAGACGATGTTCGGCTTCTTGCCGCCCTGGGGCGTTTGCGCCGGTGCGGCGTCGACGCAGCCGAAAGCGGCCAAGAGCAGACCAACCGCGCCAAGTCGACCGAAATCGTAGCAGAGAAGCAACATGATGAATGCTCGCGAATGTGGGCAACGTGTCGAGTTTCGCCGTGGGCCGCTGTACGCCTGACGACTGCAGCCGACAGTCGGGCCGTCCGCAGACACTATAGCAAGCCGGTGTTGCTGCGGCCAGTTCGCCGGCAAAGGGCACGGCCACGTGCGACGGCCCGGACACCCTCTTCAATCCGGAGAATACCGGTTGGCATCGCCGCCGGCTTATGGGATAATGATATGCGTCCCCAGGGGTGACCATCGCCGGCAAACTGGCCGGACATATACGCCGAAATTCGATATCGATCAGGAGAAACCGCGGATGTCCAACGACAAAGTCACCCGTCGAGAATTCGTTCGTACCAGTGCCGCCGCGGCCACCGGGCTGGCCCTGGGGCTGACGCCGACCAAAACGGTCTTCGCCGGCAACCCCACCGAGGAAGACACCAGCAAGATCCCCAGCTACAACTCCGAGATGGAGTATCGCCGCTGTGGCAAGACCGAGATGATGACGTCGGCGGTCTGCCTCGGCGGCCACTGGAAGCGGGTCGACAAGGTGTTGCCCGACAAGCCCGGCGGCCGTGGGTGGTTGTCCTGGGGCGACGGCGATCCGGAGTTCGACAAGAACCGCCGCGAAGTGGTCAGCCGCTGTATCGACCGCGGGATCAACTACATCGACGCCTGCTGGAGCAACGAGGTGATCGCCTACAGCCGGGCGCTCCGCGGCCGCCGCGACAAGATGTTCCTGGGCTATTCCTGGGGCCATACGGAGGTCCGCTTCGAGAAATGGCGCACGTTCGAGAAACTCCGCGAGGGTTTTGAAAACGGACTGAAGACCGCCGGCCAGGAATACGTCGACCTCTGGCGGATCACCTGCCACGAGCAGAGCAGCCGTCACGACGACGAGACCATCGAGGAACTGATCAAGGCGCTCGACTGGGCCAAGAAGGCCGGGCTCGCCCGCTACACCGGCATCTCGTCGCACGACCGGCCGCACATCAAAAAGCTGATCGAAAAGTACCCCGACCAGCTCGAAGCGATCTGCACGCCCTACACCGCCAAGACCAAGGTGGTCACCGACGAGAGCGGCCTTTGGGCGGCGATGAAGAAGCACGACGTGGGCTGGTTCGGCATCAAGCCGTTTGCCAGCAACTCGGTCTTCAAGGGCGACAGCAGCCCCGACAGCCCCCACGCCGAAGAAGACAACCGCATCGCCCGGCTCGCCATCCGCTACATCCTCTGCAACCCGGCCATCACCGCCCCGATCCCGGGACTGATCACCGTCGAGCAGGTCGACAACATGGCGCTGGCGTTGAAGGAGCGCCGCGAGTTGGACGTAGCCGAGAAGGCGGAGTTGGATCAGGCGATGGAACGGGCGTGGGCGAATCTGCCGCCGCGGTATCAGTGGTTGAAGGAGTGGGAGTACGTGTAGTAACAGCCAGACGGCGGTTGAATTGGTGGGTGGCTGCCTTGGGTTGAAGTTACGCACAGGCTGGAACAAGAGGGCGGCGAATGACGTACGATGCTGCATCTCTCGGCACGGTAATCAACCCGTGGCCCCCCGTTTTCCTGCATAACTTCGTTGTCGTTGTGCTGGCGCTTCTCCTGCGGCGCGTCCTCGGCAAGCGACACGTGACGGTGTTCGCAGCCGTGCTGCTTGGAATCGGAATCGGCTTGCTTCTTGGGCCGCTGCTCAGATCACCGAACACATCCAGTTGGGACGGGCTGATCGGCGAGGGCTTCCGATGGGCCTATCGTCTGGTAAAGTACCTGTCCATAGGCGAATTCTATCGCTTCGCGTCGGACAAACGCCTCTCACTTCTGTTTGTCACCATCGCACCAACGCTGCTCGCATATCCTGCGGTGTTCGGCATCCCGAAGATCCGTTTGCGAAGATTGCGTTTCAGTCTTCGCACGCTATTGCTCTTCACGGCCGGCTGTGCGGTGCTGCTGAGCGTTTGGGCCGCGTTGAACCGGGACGAGACTGAAGAGGAGCGGGCTGCCCGTGAGCTCCAAGAAGCCGGGATCTTGGTCAGCTGGAATCGCGACGATCCCCCTCGTGTTTACTCGGTCGATTTCTTTGATGTGCGCGAGGTGGATGGTTCAGCGTTTGCTGCGGTGAGGTCGTTCAGCTCCTTGCAGAGGCTTGGCTTAGGACGCACCGACGTAACCGACTCGCATCTTCAATTGCTAAGGGGAATGCGTGGGCTCCGTTGGTTGGACTTGTCCGGGACCGAGGTTTCCGATCGCGGAGTTGCGCATGTAGAGTGTTTACAGGACTTACGGTTCCTTGACGTTAGCCGAACCTCAATGACCGACATGGCACTCGAACATTTCGCGAAACTGCCAATGCTCCAGGGTCTCATGCTATCCGAGACGCAAGTTTCCGATGCCGGACTAGCGCACCTGACTCCACTCGACGATCTAATCGGCCTTGATCTCTCCCACGCGGCAATTACGGACGATGGGCTGGTCCATCTAGCGAGCCTGCCCCTATTACGTGATCTCCACTTGGGCGGAACCGGCATTACGGACTCCGGACTCGAGCACTTGTGCAAGCTGGAGGACCTCAAGGCCCTGAATCTCTCCCAAACCAAAGTGACCGATGAAGGGCTAGCCCGCCTCCTGGAACTCAAGAAACTGCAGCGACTCCACCTTGCCGGCACTCCCGTGACGGACAAAGGCATGATGCACTTGGCCCGGCTCAAGTACCTGCAAGTCCTGGTGCTTGACAATACCGCAGTTGGCGACGCAGGTCTGAAGAGCCTTGCTGCTTCGACGAGCCTTGAACACCTCTACGTTCGCAACACGCCGGTTGGCAACGCAGGCCTGCTGAGCATCGTTGCGTCTGAGAGTCTTACGAAGCTGTCAGCATCCGGATCACGGATTACGATGCGTGCTTCGCAGGCAGTCGGACCTGACGACCCCGATATCCAGATGCCTACCAGAGAGGATCCAGCCCGTCCGTTCTTCTTCCTGGGGCGGGAGTACAGCCAATGGGGTGAATGGGTGATGCACTGACTCCCGTGGTTGAAGGAGTGGGAGTACGTTTAGGGCGCATCGCCCAACGGGTGGCTGGGGTCGAGGGGCGAGCACCGAGCCCCCAGGTGGGCGTCCATTGGACGCACGCTCCCTGGGGAGGCAGCACTCGTTCCTCGTGATCCAACCCCAGCCAGCCGCCGTCGTTTCTCTCGGACGCGGTAGGACCGCGGTTGAGCGATGCACGGCATCACGACTGCTCACCACGCGCCAGCTTCCCGTCCGCGAGGCGGTAACGAGTGACAACGGACGAATCCCAGCGACCTTCGGAATCACCTGCAACAAGTTCGCCGTACGCTCCGTCGAATACCGCAACAACCTCTTCGATTGTTCGAAAGACAAGGCCGAGCGACTCCACACAGCTCACTTTGAGGTAGAGCACTCTGGGCAGAACGTGGCAGACGGGCAGAAACGCCTCATGCCCATCGTCTGGACAAAGTCGCTCAATCACTTGCGCCACCCTCTGGTAGCCGCTCTCGAGTTCGCCGTCACTCCAATCAGCCTGGGACGTTGCCAGGGCGACCCACCCGTGGTATTCGATGCTCATTTCAGAATCCTGTCGGGAGGAAGCACGTGAACCGCCAACTTTGAGATGACACTCCTCGTCACCCATTCACCAAGAAATGCACGATCCGCACCGCGTGCCCCATGCTCTTCTCGTTCTTCGACTCGCCCACCCGCAACGTCAACGTGTGCGGCCCGTCGTTTAGCCCGACAGCCAACACATGAGCCCAGGGGATGTGTAGCGAACGGCTCCAGGGGGTGAACAGGTCCTGCTGTTGCCAGGGGCCGTCGTCGAGGCGGTATTCGACGGTGCCGGCGTCGGGGCCGGCGGCGACGAAGATGCCGGCGGCGGTGCCGGTGAACTCGAAGGTCAGCGTGGCGCCGGGCGTCTCGGCAACCACCATCGGCACATTGACGAATCCCGGCCGCGTTGCCGCCGGACGCGACGGCTTCCACGCCGGGTCGAGCCGCCAGCCGTCTTGAAGCCTGGCCTTCTCCACGCCGACCAATTTGCCGCGGAAGTAGCTCGCCGGGTCCAACGGCTTGGGCATCGGATGCGGCGTCGGCTCGGCGTTGGCCGGCAAGGGTTTCGACCACGCGTAGTCGAACAGCCGCGCGATCGTGCTGCAGTACAGCTTCTGCCCGAACGGCGAGGGGTGCAAGTTCCTGAAGTCGTCCTTCCAGGTAAACTCCCCGGCGTTGATCCGCTGCGTCACTTCGAGCGCCAGGTTGATCGACGCCGTGCCGTAATGCCGGGCGACCTGCTCGTGCTGGGCAATCACCACTGGCCGTTTGCCGCGGTTGTAGGCGTCGATCTTCGACGGGTCGACGAAGTGCATCACCACCACGTCGAGCCGCGGGTTGACCGCTCGGGCGTGACGCACGACGCCCTCCATGCCGCGGAGCATCTCCCTCGGGCTGCGGAAGTTCGATGAATCGTTGACCGCCGCCTCCTCGAAGAGCAGATCGACCGGGCCGCGGCCGAAGACGTCGCGCAGCAACCGAAACGCCCCGGGCGTCGAGCCGGTCGAGGGGATGCCGGCGTTGACGAAGTCGAACTCGGTCTCCGGGAATCGCCGCTGTAGCTCAGCACAGACCATCTCGCGCCAGCCGCGCATGTTGGTGATCGACCCGCCCATGAAGACCACCCGCCCGCGCTTCTCCCGCTCGAACTTCAGCCGGCAATTGTCCAACGTGCCGCGGAGCGTGAACCAGTCGGCCGGGCCGATCGTGTGGTTGACGATGAACTCGGCCGGCGCGAGCGGGTCGGGATGCGGGAAGTGATGCCCATGCGAGGCGGCCGTGCCTTCGTCGACACGCATCACGCGCATCGTGCCGCCGAGCTTCCAGTAGCGGCGTTGCAGTTCGTCGGTGTTTTCGGCCGGCGGGACCACGGTGTCGTTCTGGCTGACGATGTGCAGCAGCGGCACGCCGGCCTGGGCAAGCGGCGAAAGCACGTCGATCGGGTTCTGCGTGTATTCGAGCGCCTCGGCCTCGGTCAGGCCGTACATCTTCAGCAGCGATTGCCAAGTTCCCGCATGGCCGATACCGTCGCCTTGTCCCAGCGGCCAACTCTTGAAGTCGCAGACCGGCGTGTCGGCGTAGATGCAGGCGACCTTTTGCGGGTTTCGCGCCGCCCAACGATAGACGAACAAGCCGCCTCGGCTGACGCCTTCGAGCGCCACGCGCTTTGCCAGGCCGTATGCGTCGCCGGTCACGTGGACGTAGAACGCATCCCAATGGTCCAGCGCCTTGTCGCAGCCGAGCATCCCGCCGGTGTCGATGTGGGCGACGTGGAAGCCGCGTTCGAGCAGGATCAGGTCGGCTTCCGGATGATAGCCCGGAAATCGGGCCCGCCATACCCACGGCTTGCCTTCGGCCGGCTCGTGCGGTTTGACCACGAAGCACCGGCGGCCGTCAACGTTGAAATTGTCGCGTTCGAAGCTCGTCCATTGGGCCTGGGCGGTTGCTGCCGCAACGCCCAAGAGTAGTGTCAGCGTCAAAGCGGCGATTCGATCGACGCGGGGCAGGTTCGTCATGGCGCTATTCTCCTCAAGGCGGAAATGGACACTGCTTGCCCAGCGTAGAGTAGGTGTCTCGCTCGGCGAGACGGCCACATCTCGCGGAGCGAGATGGCTACTATGCTTACATTTCGACCCGATCCGGCAGTTGATCGAAGCCGTAGTAGGTGTGCTCGATCCCGTCGGCGCGGACCTTCACGATCCGCATGCCCAACGGATCTTTGCCGAGGGCCTTGCCGGAGGATGAACTGGTGACCAGTTCCAACTCACCGTCTTTCACCAGGGCGTTGCGATGATAGTGGCCCGAGAAGACCGCCCGTACGCCGTGTTTGTGGAACAGCCCGAGCAACTCCTCGCGACGGGGCTTGGGCATCGTGAAATACCCGTCGCCCTCGTCGACCGTCTTCAGACACATCGGGTGGTGCATGAAGACGATCTTCTGCCGATACGGTTTGTCGGGCGTTTCTGCGAGCGTCTGCTTCAGCCAGGCCATTTGCCGCTCGGCCGCCTCGGGTGCGCCGCCGGGGTTCTTCAACACGTCGGACTGCAACACGACGAACAGGCAGCCGCCGTGGGTGAACGTGTACCAGAGCTTGCCGAACCGTTCTTCATACCACCGCATCGTTTCCGGGGTGGGCTGGTTGCAGACGTCGTGGTTGCCCGACAGATTGTATAGTGGGATGCTGGCGTCGACAGTCTTGGCGATCTTCAGGTACGCCTGGGCCATCTCCTCGTCGGCCTCCAGGTCGATCGCCTGGACGTTGCCGTTGCGGTTGATCAGGTCGCCACAGACGACCGCGAAGGCCGGCTTCAGCCGGTTGACGTGATCGATCGCCTTCTGCCAGTCGGCGGCCGATCCCCAGAACAACTGCGGGTCGGCGATTACGATGAAGAAGAAATCCTCCGGCTCGGCGGCCCGGGCAAGGCAGGTCCGCCCGGCCAAGGCGGCCAATGTACCGCCCGCCAAGACACCAGAGAATTCACGTCGGGTCAGGTAATGTTGCTGTTTGTTCATGCGACCAGTATAGCAGATTCGCCGGCGTTTCAATGGGTAGTTCTTGTCAGCCGCAGTCCGCCGGCAACGGCTTCCGCTTGCACGCTGCCGGGAAACGTGGCGCCCGAGATCGAGGAGCCGTCGGCCCGGCCACCCGCTACGAGCATCTCCGCCAGTTGATCCCACTGGGCAAAACCCATCGATTGCATCGGCCAGCCGGCGCGGCGCCAGACGCGAAGCAACAGCTCGCGGACGACGTACGGCGGCTGTCCGAGGAGCGACCGGGCGTCGATCTCGACGTCGTCGGAGTTACCGAACGTCACGCTGCGGTCGAAGAGAGCGTCGACCACCGCGTCGATCACCGCCTGGGCTTCGCCGGCCAACGTGCCCAGGCGCAGCAACGCGTCGACCACGCCGGAGTTGTACTGCTCGGCAAGCGTCGGCAGCAGCTCGCGGCGGATGCGGTTGCGGGTGAAATGGGGGTGCGCGTTGCTCGAATCGGTACGGTAGGTCTGTCCCAGATCGTCCAAATAGCCGACCAACTCCCGGCGTCGGAAGCCCAGCAGGGGCCGGATCAGCGTGGCGGCCGCCGGCGAATCGGCCTCTGGAAATCCACCCGACGTACTGAGCGGCAACGAAAGCGGCCTTGCCCGGGCGATCCCCGCCAGGCCGCCGATGCCCGTGCCGCGGAGGATACGGTGGAGGATCGTCTCGGCCTGATCGTCGGACGTGTGGGCGGTGGCCACGTAGCGGGCGCCGAGGTTTGCGGCGGCTTCTGCGAGGAAGCGGTAGCGGGCGTCGCGAGCAGCCGCTTCGAGCCCGTCGCCGCCGTCAAGAGCCCCCGGCGCTGCCCGCCCTACTTCACACGTCAGCCCAAGCTCTCCGCAGAGCCCCACGACGAACGCCTCGTCGGCTCTCGACTCCTCGCCGCGCAGGCCGTGATTGAAATGGGCCACGCATAGCCGGCCCGCGCTACCGGCTGCCCGTCCGCCGGCGGCCAACGCCGCCACTGCCCGCAGCAGGGCCACGCTGTCGGCCCCGCCGGAGACGGCCAGCAGTACGGTGACGTCGCGCCAATCGCCGGGCGGCCAAGCCTCACCGAGTCTCGTTTCCAGCGGATGACGTTGCGACATTTGACACGACCGTGGTGTTTTGCTCACAATACAGACGATCCGGCCGGGACCGCCACGTAGCCGGCACTGCCAATCCAACGGGCACTACCCGCCGGCGAGCCCGATTTTTCGCACAACCGACACGGGAGTCTATCATGAGCACCGCCAAGCTATCCAGACGTCGTCTGCTGAAAACCGTTGCCGCGGGGGCCGCCGCCTCGCCGTGGTTGATCCCATCGTCGGCCCTGGGCAACGCCGAAACCACGGCGGCCAGCGAGCGGGTCGTGCTGGGGCATATCGGCGTCGGTGGCCAGGGTACCAGCCTGTTTCGCCGGTTTCTCTCGTGCCAGGGTGCCCAAAGTGTGGCCGTGGCCGACGCCTACAAGAGCCGCCGCGAGAACCGGGCCGAGATGTGCAACGGCAAGGCCTACGCCGATTTCCGCGAGCTGCTGGCACGCGACGACATCGACGCGGTGGTCGTCGCCACCCAGGACCATTGGCACGTGCCGATCGCCATCGCCGCCGCCCGGGCGGGGAAAGACGCCTACGTCGAAAAGCCGCTGGGCGTGACCATCGAGCAATGCCTGGCCTGCCGAAAGGTCTTCGAGGAGAAGAAGCGAATCTTCCAATACGGCACGCAGCAGCGCAGCTCGAAGCACTGCCGCTACGGTTGCGAGTTGATCCGCAACGGACGGATCGGGCCCGTCGAGCGGATCGAAGTGATCGCCCCCGACGGCGGATCGGGCGGATCGACCGACGAGATTCCCGTGCCGGCGGATCTCGACTACGACATGTGGCTGGGCCCGGCGCCAAAGGTCCCGTTCACGGCCGCCCGTTGCCATCCGCCGGGCACCTACTGGATCTACGACTACTCGATCGGTTATCTGGGCGGTTGGGGGGCCCATCCGCTGGATATCATGGTTTGGGGAAGCGACGCCGACATCAGCGGCCCGGTCGAGATCGAAGGCACCGGCGTGATCCCAACCGAGGGCCTTTACGACACGGTGATCCACTGGGACATGAAGGGCAAGCTGGGCGACGTGGAGTTCACGTTCAAGCCGGGCGGCGACTCGACAAAGTTCATCGGCCCGGAGGGTTGGATCAACATCCGCCGCGGCGGCATCGCGGCCGAACCGACGTCGCTGCTGCAATCGAAGATCGGCGAGGACGAAATCCACCTGATGGAGAGCCCCCGGCAGACGCAGAACTTTGTCGACTCGGTCAAGGCGCGCACCGAGGCGATCAGCCCCATCGGCGATTCGGTCCGCAGCGACATCATCAGTCACCTCAGCAACATCGCCGTGCGAACCGGGCGGAAGATCACCTGGAACCCGAAGAAGGAAGTGATCGTCGGGGACGACGAGGCCGCCAAGCTGTGTACGCGCGAGATGCGCGCGCCGTGGACCCTATAAAGCCGCGCCCGTCAGATCGTAACGCCCGGCAATCACCAAGTGTGTCACGGCTTCTGCGAAGCCGTGGCACACTTGTGTTCCATCGGCCTTTCGCCCCGACCACTGCCGTTCACATCACTCGGCCGCGCGAAGTCCTTCCCCCCCGGGTTGCCCCCTGCCTCGCCGCTTCGTAGACTGGTGCGATCGGTTCCCCGGCCCGCGATGCCCCACTCGGTGGAAGACCATGGACACACTGATCCAGACGCTGACCAATCCCTTGGTAATCCTGACGATCGGTCTGATCACCGTGATCGGGATGATCATCGTACTGCGGGTCAACGCTTTCATGGCGTTGATTACCGCGGCCATCGTGGTCAGCCTGCTCTCGCCCGGCGCGATCGCCGAGAAGATCGGTCGAGTGGCCCAGGCTTTCGGCGGCACGGCAGCGGGAATCGGCATCGTGATCGCCTTGGCGGCGATCATCGGAAAATGCCTGATGGACAGCGGCGCGGCCGACCGCATCGTGCGATCGTTCCTGAAGGTTTTGGGCGAGAAACGGGCAAGCTGGGCATTGACCGGCAGCGGGTTCGTGCTTTCGATTCCCGTCTTCTTCGATACGGTTTTCTATCTGCTCGTGCCGCTGGCCCGTTCGCTCTATCGAAGCAGCCGCAAGAATTACGTGCTGTACATCACGGCCATCGGCACCGGTGCAGCAATTACCCATACGCTGGTGCCGCCCACGCCCGGCCCGCTGCTGATGGCCGGCTTCCTGAACATCGATCTGGGGGTGATGATTCTCGTGGGCGTGATGATCGGCATCCCCACGGCAATCGTGGGGTTGGCGGTCTGCCACGTGATCAACCGCATGATGGACCTACCCATGCGGCCCTACGCCGGCGAACCGGAGCCGGAGATACTGGACGATGACCAGTTGCCGTCGCTGTGGATCTCGTTGGCCCCCGTGCTGCTGCCTGTTGTGCTGATTTCCGTCAAGACGGTGACCGACACGGTCGCCAACCTCGAGCACGCGGCGTTGTTCCAGGAAGACCACATTTCCGACTTCCCGGCTTTTTGCCGGACGCTGACGCCGGCCGACCCCGACGCGCCCTACACACCCAACGCAGGCGTGGCCCAACGGGTCAGGACGTTGTTGCCCGAGGAAACTCGCGTGGCACTCGACGAGGCCAATCAATCGGCCGATTACAGCGACGATTTCCGGGCACAGATGCAGATTTCACTCAACGGCCTGCTACAGGACCGCACACAGGACGGCAAGCTCTACGACGAGGACGCCTTCCTGGGCGTGAAACTCTCGGCGCCGGCCAAGAAGCTCCTGGGCCAGGACGCCGGGCGAATGCAGAACGCGCAGTACGAGCGTCTCAACCGCCTGCTGCTCGAGGCGGCATTTCCCGATCAGATCGAACCGCATTTCTGGGAAACGCCCCGCCGCCGGGCGGCCAACGTCGGTGCGCTGCTCGGCGACGCCAACCTGGCCTTGCTGCTCTCCGCGGCGATCGCCATGATCGTGCTGGTCCGCCAGCGTGGGCTCTCGCTGAAGGAGTTGGCCAAGACCACCGAAACGGCCCTGATGAGCGGTGGCGTGATTATCCTGATCACGGCCGCCGGCGGGGCCTTCGGCGGCATGCTGAAGGTCTGCGGCGTGAAGGAAACGATTCAAGGCTTCGCCGCCACCGACGGGGCCAACGCCGGCGTGATGATGTTGCTGCTGGGATTCGGCGTGGCCGCGTTGCTGAAGGTAGCCCAAGGCTCGAGCACTGTCTCGATGATCGTCACCTCCTCGATGCTGGCCGCGATGGGCGTTTCCTCCCAGATGCTCGGCTTCAACGTCGTCTACCTGGCCACGGCCATCGGCGGCGGCTCGCTCTGCGGCTCGTGGATGAACGACAGCGGCTTCTGGATCTTCTCCCGTATGGGCGGCCTGACTGAGACCGAAACCCTCAAGGCGTGGAGCATTCTGCTGGCCATCCTCGGCGTGTTGGTCATGGGCTTCACACTGCTGGCGGCCTGGTGGCTGCCGTTGCTGCCGCCCACCTGAGAAACCCGCGAGACGACACTTGGGCGCTGCTTGGAACGGCTCGAGGCCCGCAGCCGGCCCGGGGCCGAAGTCGCGAGAATGTGGCCGGTGTTGGTGACGCCGCCAGATTCCGGGGCCGATCTCCTGGCCCATCTAGCTGCCGCCGGCCGGAAATGCCGCAAATGCCGTCTTCTGCCGCCTCAAACCCGGTGCAACCCACTCTGCCGAGTGGTTTCTGCTGCTTGACGGGCGTAAGGTGGGGAAACTATACTGGATACTGGTGACACTAGCTTGTGCCATAATAGGCTCGGCCAGAGCCTATCTCGGCCGGGAAGATCCGCTAGAGAGAAGAGAATCGCCCGATGAATTGCCCACTGCGCACGTGGCTTTGGCTTGGCGTCTTGGTGGCGGTGGTTTGCCCGCCGGCGTTGGGCCAGGGCCCTGCTGCCCCAGGCCCTGCTGCCCCGGACCCTGCTGCCCCAGGCCCTGCTGCCCCGGGCCCTGCTGCTTTGGCGGCACCCATCCCCGCATACCGCGAATTGGCCCCCGGTGTGATGAAATCGGTGGACAATGCGCGGCAATGGAGGGAGTTGTTCAGCCGGCACGACGTGGTCGAGTTGCTGGCCGCCCGGCCCGATTTCGATTGGGCCAAGTTCGTCACCTTTCGGCACCATACCTACGCGCTGAAGTTCCAGTTCAAGCCGATGCGGATGATCTGGGTCGACATTCCGCAGCCCAACGGCTACATGCAGAAGACGCTGATTTGGTACATGGTCTATAGCGTGACCAACGAGAAAGTGGCCGAACGGAGTTACGACGCCAAATTCAACGTGGAAACCGAGGACGGCATGCTGAAGGTGCGATTCGACGACGGCGAGTCGCCGCCCCCGTACGGCTGGATGGAGCCTGAATTGCAGCCTGACGGCACGTATCAGGCCAAGTCGACGAACGACTCGATCCGCTTCATCCCCTCCTTCCGGCTCGACACGCGCGAGACGGTCGAAGACGACAGCATCGTCAACGCCCTGCGGCCGGACGAACTGATCCCCATCGCCCTGGGGCCCATCCGCCTGCGGGAAGACCCGAATCGGACCTTTCTGAACACCGTCGAGATGTGCCGAGAGATCGCCGAGGGTGAAACCGTCTGGGGAATCGTCACCTGGAAGGGCGCTTTGCGATCGAAGGCCGTCGACCCCCAGGCCGAGGGCGTCGATCCGCGGACCGACCGTTTCACCGTCTACATTGAGGGGCTGACCAACGCCTACCGCTGGAGCGACGAGAAGGACGGTTACAAGGCGGGCGATCCGATCGGCACGGGCCGGATATTGGCCCGCAAGACGCTGAAACTCAACTTCTGGCGTCCCGGGGACGAATACCTTCAACACGAGCGCGAGATCCGCTACGGAATCCCGGCCCGGCTCAGCGCCGATCCGGACCGCCGAGAGCTTGATTACGAGTGGGTCTACCAGTAAAATAACGGGTTCGCCGGTCGTGGCCCATGCGGCGTAGCCGGCCTGGTTTGACGTAACCTGTTGTTTTTCAGGATGTTCCGTTTTCGCTCGGCCCCTGGCTTGGGGTGAAGAATCTGCGTAGAAGGGTACCCCGATGGCACACAAAAAGGGACAAGGCTCCAGCCGCAACGGACGCGACAGCAACGCCCAGCGGCGTGGCGTGAAGCGATTTGGCGGCGAACAGGTCCGAGCCGGCAACATCCTGGTCCGCCAGGTTGGCAACAAGTTCCACCCCGGCAAGGGGGTTGGCCAAGGCAACGACTACACCCTCTACGCCCTGATCGACGGCTACGTCAAGTTCGACCGCGGCGGCCGGCGGATCCACGTGGTCGACGCGGCCTAGACGGGCCGGAAGTCCACGCTGGACGCCAATCGTCGCGTTCCGTACGATGGTGGCCGGTGCGCGGATGCCGTGGCGAATTCCAGGGGCACTTCTTTGACGTTCGACCGAGGACGGCCGGGAAAGAGAGCCTGCCGTGATCGAGAAGCTGACTCTGGTCGACTTCAAGAATTTCTGTGGCGCTGATCTGCTGCCCGGGGATTTCACCCTGCTGGTCGGTGCGAACGCGTCCGGAAAGAGCAACCTGCGCGATGCGTTCCGCTTCTTGCACGGGATCTCGCGCGGGTACACGCTAGCCGAGATTATTGGCGAGAAGTGGGGCGAAGGGGGGCGACAGTGGAATGGCATTCGGGGCGGTACGAGCGAGGTGGCATACTTAGGAGAATCCTCGTTCAAGCTGCAGGTTTCTTTGGAGGGCATGTACTACCGCATCGACGTGGCGCTACCATCTCCGCAAGCGCCGCCGTTCGTCATTGAGGAGATGCTTCACAGGGCAGGACAAATGGTATTTGACGTCAGTCTGGATGACCCCAAGCGCGTCGGTGCTGCCCCTCCGTTAGTTTCTGCCAGATTCGCCGAGCGGACTGCTGACGCAAGGAAGGCGGAACGAGGGCAGTTCCTTCAAGGCCAGCCGATACTCCCGCAGGTCGCGGCGCGGCGCGATGTTCCAACAGATGCGCGCAAATATGCAGCGTCCATCATAGAATCGCTGGCTTCGATCCGCTTCCTCGACCTCTTACCAGACGCAATGCGTCGCCCCTCTCTCCCCGGACAAGACATCCTCGGCGGCGGCGGCGAGAACCTCTCGTCGGTGCTGCAAGCGATCTGTGCGAACGAAGATTCCAAGCGAGCCGTGCTCGAGTGGATCAAGGAACTGACGCCGCAAGACGTCGTCGACTTCGAGTTCGTTCCCGACCAAACCGGGAAGATCCTCGTTTCGCTGGTGGAATCGAACGGCAGCAAGACTTCGGCGTACAGCGCATCCGACGGCACGTTGCGCTTCCTGGCCATGATCGCTGCGCTTCTCGGCCCGAACCCGTCGAAGCTCTACTTCTTTGAGGAGTTAGACAACGGCATCCATCCCACGCGGCTGCACTTGCTGCTGCAACTGATCGAGCAGTGTGTGAAGGAGCGCGACATCCAGGTGGTCGCCACGACACATTCGCCGCAGTTGCTCGGCTTCCTCAGCGAGAAGGCCCGTGAGAGCGCCTCGTTGATCTATCGCCTGGAGGGCCAGCCGGACGCCCGGATTCGCCGGATTGTGGATATTCCAGAGGCACGGCGCGTGCTGGAGACGCAGGACTTGGCCCAATTGCACTCCTCCGGCTGGCTGGAAGACGCGGTGGCCTTCACCGAGGCGGAGCAGGCGTCGTCATGAACGTGCTGGTGATTCCCGAGGACTTCCGCAAGGATCAATACGTACTCAAGCCGATCGTCAGGGCCATGTTCGATGCCATCGACAAGCCGCGGGCTAACGTCCGGATCTGCCTTGATCCGCTGCTGGGCGGCGTCGATCAGGCGACAGGCTTCGCCCGGCTTGCGGATATTATCGAGCGCTACGAAGGGATGGTCGACGTGTTTCTGCTGATCGTCGACCGGGACGGGAAGCCCGGAAGACGTGCGGCGTTGGACAACATCGAACGGAAGGCCGCGGCGAAGCTGAAGCCTGATCGCGTCTTCCTCGCCGAGAACGCCTGGCAAGAGATCGAGGTCTGGGCACTGGCCGGGCATCGCTTGCCCGACGATTGGTCGTGGAAGGATGTCCGCAGCGAGATCCATCCGAAGGAGCGGTACTTCGAGCCTTTTGCCGCCGACCGTGGGCTGAGCCAAGAGCCGGGCGGCGGCCGCAAGACGTTGGCCCAAGAGGCCGCCGGTAACTACCGCCGAGTTCGCTCGCGATGCCCGGAGGACGTTGTGGCACTCGAGGAACGGCTGGGCGCGCAGATCACGGCATCCTGAGGTATAATCTCCCCATGTTCATCGACGAAGTCGAAATCTACGTCGAGGCCGGCAAAGGGGGTGACGGGTGCGTCAGCTTCCGGCGGGAGAAATATGTGCCGCGCGGCGGGCCGGACGGCGGCGACGGGGGACATGGCGGCAGCGTGGTCGTGGTGGCCCAACAGGGCGTCGATAGTCTCACGGCGCTGGCCCATCGAAAACACTGGCGGGCCAAGAACGGCCGGCCGGGCAGCGGGGCGAACCGCCACGGGGCCTCGGCAGACGAGCTGGTGATCCGCGTGCCGCCGGGCACCGTGATCGTTGATGCAGAACACGGGCATGTCCTGAAGGACCTCGCCGACGAAGATCGGGTGGTGGCCGCCCGGGGCGGCAAAGGCGGCAAAGGTAACACCCGCTTCAAATCGGCCACCAACCAGGCCCCGCGCGACTCGACCCGCGGCGAGCCGGGCGAGTCCCGCATGCTGCGGCTGGAATTGAAGGTGATCGCCGACGTGGGGCTGCTGGGCAAACCCAACGCCGGCAAGAGCACGCTACTGAGCCGCCTCTCGCGCGCCCGGCCGGAGATCGCCGCCTATCCGTTTACAACCAAACACCCCAACCTCGGCCGCGTGCAGATCGATCGCGACCGGTCGTTCATCATGGCCGACGTGCCGGGCCTGATCGAAGGGGCCCACGCCGGCGTCGGGCTGGGGCACGAATTCCTCCGCCACGTCGAACGGGCAGGCATCCTGGTGCATCTTGTCGAGCCCGAGCCGTCCGACGGAACTGACCCGGTGGCCAACTATCGCGCGATCCGCGAGGAACTGCTCAAACACGACGCCGCGCTCGGCGAACGCCCGGAGATCGTGGCCGTGACCAAGGCCGACCTGCCCGGCGGCGAGATGGTGCAAGCAGAGTTGGCCGAGAAGTTGGGCGGCGAGGTGGGCGGCGAGGTGCTGCTCATCTCGGCGGTCACCGGACAAGGGCTCAACCGGCTCGTCGGCGCGATTGCGGCTGCGCTGGATGCGGAGAATCGCAAAGACGTCTGGTAAACCCGTGACTCCCGCCGATCATGCCGCCATTGCCGATTATCGCCGCCGACGTGGGCAACGCCCGAACTAAGCTGGGGCTGTTCGCGCCGGGCACCGAAACGGCTTTGCCCGAGCCGGCCGGAACGCTCCGATTCCCGAATCGCGAACCGATCGCAGATCGGATCACCACCTGGCTCGAGGGCGCTGCAATCGACGGTGCGACCGACCTCGTAGACCGGCGGCTGGCGTGGTGGATCGGCAGCGTGAACCGCCCGGCCGTAACGCGCCTGCTCGATTGGCTCCACACGCACCGCCCGGACGACCCGATCACGCTGCTCTCGGCGGCCGACTTGCCGCTTGAGGTCACCCTGCCGCGGGCGGACATGGTCGGCATTGATCGCTTGCTGGACGCCATGGCCGCCAACCGGCTGCGCGAACCGGGGCGTGCGGCGATCGTGGCCGACTTGGGCTCCGCGATCACGGTCGATGCGATCTCCGCCGCCGGCGAGTTCCGCGGCGGCGCCATCCTGCCGGGCATCGGTATGTCGGCCCGGGCGATGCACGAGTTCACCGACCTGTTGCCGCCGGTCGAGATGTCGGAACTCGCCACCCCGCCACCGGCGCTGGGCACGTCGACCGAGCCGGCCATGCGATCGGGCCTCTATTGGGGCGCGGTCGGGGCGATCCGCGAACTAATCTCTCGGCTGTCGGAAGACGGCCACGCCGCGGCGAACGTCTTCATCACCGGCGGCGCGGGCCCGGCCGTGGTGGAGTTGATCGGCCGCAGCGCCCGGCACGTCCCCCACTTGACGCTGGCCGGCATCGCCCTGGCCGCACAAGCCCGCCGGCAACGGTGAGCGGGCCGATCGGTCTGCCAGAGGTTCCCGTGTTCTACGAACGAACCCCTTCGATCTGGGGGAAAGCGTGCATAGCCACTCATCGTCCATGTATAATGCCGCGCGTCGATATCTCGCCCGCTGTGGGAATCGTTCCATCGGAACGAGCGGCCGTGGCGAGATCGTTTTGACCGGTTTCTAGAGGAGACACACTGATGAAGACCGTACGAATCGCCCTGGCCATGGCCGTTACCCTCTCGATCGCGATCCCTGCGATGGCGCAGGAGCGGAAGGGCCAAGGCAAGCGGGGCCAACTCAGCGCGATTGGCCGCGTGATGATCCGGATGGGCAAGCTCAACGACACCGTCAAGGGACTCGATCTCAGCGACGAGCAGCAGGAGAAGCTCAAGCAGCTTCGCGAAGAGACCGGCCCCAAGATGGGAGAAGCATTCGGCAAACTCCAAGAGATCCTCACCGAAGAGCAGCAGAACGCCGCCAAAGAAGCCGCCAAGAAGGCCCACGAGGCCGGCAAGGAAGGCCGCGACATCATGCTCGCGGTCCAGGCAGCCGTGAAGCTCACCGACGAGCAGCAGAAGAAGATGGACGCGCTGGTCAAAGAGGTGTTTATGCCCCTAAGCCGCGAGGTCACCAAGGGCATCATCTCGATCCTCACGCCCCAGCAGCGAGAAGCCGTCAAGAAGGCCATGGCGCCGAAGGGCGGCCCGCGGCGGAAGACGGCGGAAGAGAAGGACGGCGAATAGGCCGTACGACAAAGCCGGGTGGCATGCTCACGGGAGAGATGGGGATGTCGCCCGGCTTTCACTTCCTCTTCTTGGACCCCATCACGAACAACCGAGTTGCGTTCTCGTTCGCTTCGTCAACGTCGTAGACGGTGACTGTGGAATCTTCGGGGAGGCTGTCAACGAAACGCGTTTCCTCATCCTCTTCGAAAGGCAGGGCCCATGATGTCTTGCCGTCGCGACTACGAACACAAAACAACAGGACACGCGTCTCAAGAACCTCTCTGAGCTTTCCCAGAAACGCCTCGTCGCCGCTTGCCCCGGAAAGAACGGGCTTGGCGGTCTTGGCGATGTCGTCAACGGATGTAAGGTACAGTGAAGGATTCGTTGGAGAGCAGTACTGCGTGGCCTCTGCAAACTCCTCCTTGTCCTGAAAGAGATGGAAGTCCGTTGACGTGGCGCATCTCCATAAGTACCACTCCACGAAGACCGGCGATCCCCTGGCAAAGAGAGCATCGATCGCTTCTGTGGCTTCTCTTGTGCCAAGACGCAAGCCGACACGCACGCATTCGCAAGTACCTGTCTAGATTGAACATGTCAGTGGCGTCCTCGATGAAGCTGGGGGCGGATAGAGTGTCGATGTGTGTTTCTTGGCGGCGCAGACCTTCCGGGGGCTTCCGCCCCCGGCTATTGCCCCACCGATACAACACGTCTCCTCACTAACCACTACTCACTCCCCACTCCCCACTCCCCGCTCCCCACTC
>CAYYNP010000066.1:0-26516 GCA_964472545.1 uncultured Planctomycetaceae bacterium
GCCCCAACTCGGCTCCAGCAGCGTCGCCAAGATCCGCATCGTCGTCGTCTTGCCCGACCCGTTCGGGCCGATGAATCCAAACAGATCGCCCTCGTCCAACTCCAGCGTGAGATGGCTGATGGCGTGCAGTTCGCCGTAGGTCTTGGTGAGGTCGCTGGTGGTGATCATGGCGGGAATTCGGCGTTTGGGGTCGGGAGTTCGGAGTCGGGAGTTCGGAGTCGGGGGCGGGAGTTAGAAGTAGAGGGTTAAGGGTCGAAAACCGGACTGAAGGTCGGTAGGCTGACCGTATTGCGGTTCCTGGGTAATTGGCCCTCGGGGCTGGCGGAGCGCGTGCAATTCGTTCGCGATGTGCGTGCCGCCTCCAATTGCCTCTCTCTCACGCGAAGGCCCAACGCCCAATTCCGAACCCCCAACTCCTCACTCTCCTTCTCCAATCGGAAACACAAATCGATAATAGGTCACGTGCTGATTATCTTCGTCGGTCATCGGCAGCCCGTCGCGCAGCAGCGCGGCGGTAGGGCGGTCTGCAGGGGCCCGGGCCACCAGGACGGCGCGGCCGGCACGGAGCAAATCGGTGCAGTCGACGAAGTGTTGGTAGCCGTGGGAAAGGCCCGTGTGCTGGCGGCCATCGGCGGCGTCGAAGAACATCATCGTACGGAGGATATACGCCAGGTCGGTGCTCGATTGATCGTAGGGTGTGGCCACTTCTTCGTCGGAATCCTCCGAAAGCATCCTGCGGCCGGTCAACACGGTTCGCAATTCGGGCCGCGCCACGGTGGGGCCTACGTGGGCCGATTGCCCCGGCGCGAGCGTGCCGAGTTCGTAGACCCAGCGGTCGTAGACCAGCCAACACTCCGAGAGCGGAAAGTCGAGCGTGTTGCGGACCGTGCCAGAGAGGACCTCGCCGTCGAAGTACAGATTGGCCGTAGGGCATTGCGGCGTTCGCGCGGTCCAGCGGGCAGTGAAGCTCTTGGTCGAAGCGATGCGGATCGGTACGCCTGCCAATTGGTCGAGCCCGGGCGAAAACGCGTACGGCTCGTTCCAGAGCACCAGGTCGGCCGTGCGAGGGTCCATCCCGCCCAGGTCGTCGCCGGGCAGCCCCAGCCAACTCAACAGCACGTCGGACTGCGGCGGTGAGGAACCGTCGGGCAGCGCGGGCTCGAACGAAAGGTCGAACGAGTCCATCGCCGGGCTGTAGACGTTCATCCAACTCGTTCCGCGCACCTCCCTCGACTCCGCGTCCACGTCGATCAGGTCGACCTGATTCACGCGCACCCGATCGCCCTTGAGCCAACCGCCCAAGAGCCAAACGCCCACGCACGTGCCCACCACGATCACCGGAAAGGTGCCCCAGGTCCATCGCATCCGTCCGGCGAGCTTCCGCAGCAGGAGATACTCCAGCGGGAAGAGCAACAGCACGTAGAGCAGCAACAAACCGGCCACCAGCCAGAACAGCCAAAACGGCTGCAGCCGCATGCCGCCAA
Organism: uncultured Planctomycetaceae bacterium; assembly: GCA_964472545.1. GTDB lineage: Bacteria > Planctomycetota > Planctomycetia > Pirellulales > Thermoguttaceae > CAYYNP01. Next base: position 1,485 of record CAYYNP010000066.1, read on the forward strand.
ACTGATCGAGGCCGCTGCGGAGTTGTCCGCTGACGTCGTCGAATCCGTAACGCATGACCGTCGAACGGACCACGGCGTCACGGCTGCGTCCGCTGGGAAGATCGAGCAGTTTGCCGATCAGCAGCGGACGATCCGCCCAGCGGGCCAACGGGCCGCAGTCGAGATCGCCGGCGAAGAAGACGACCTGGCCGAATCCGTGCGGCGTGCGGACGACCAGGCTCAGGTCGGCCTCGCGGCGCTCGACCACACCGCGGGGACTCTCCAGCCGCGGCACGAGCAACTCCAGCCCCGCGGCACCGGCCGGCCGGGGGATCGGCTGGGTGCTGTCGCAGTACGTTCTCAGCGAACTGGCCTGTTGCAGCCGCAACATCTCGGCCACAGGCCCCGGGGCGAACACGCCAAACGGCGCCTCCTCGCCGAGCATCATCTCTGCTTCCGCCCCGGCGCAGAACAGCAACCGGCCGCCCATCCGGATCCACTTCACCAGTGCGGCGACGCGCGGATCGCCGGCCTTGAGGTCGGCGAAGATCTCCGGCCGGCTGCCGCAGAGGACCAGCGTGTCGACGCCTTCGTAGCCGTACCACCGCGTCGGCAGTTGGCTACAATCCTCGAGCTTGGCGACCACCGGCCGATCGCGAGCTTCCACCCGCATCGCTTCGACGGCCGCCTCGACGTCCACGGCCAACGGCTTGACTCCGGCCTGAGCGTCGCCCGCGGCCAGTTTGGCCGCCAGGCAAACGATCACAGGGCGTGTGGCACCGACGGCCGGCGGGAACCTGTTCGCGCCGTCGGCGGCCGACGCGCTGAACACTCTGCGGTGGACTTCGCCGTCGACGGACAGCTCGACCGTCAGTTCGCTCTCGATCCGGCCGAATCGAGCGTAGAGCACGGCGGAAGCCTCGCCGCCGCCGGGAATCTCGACCTCGCCGCCGGGTAGGCGGCTGGGGGTGCCATCGCCGTCGGGCAGAATCAGGCTCAGCGTGCCGGAGCACGCATTCTCGCCGCCGCGAAGCAGAACCTCGACCGGTGTCCACAGCCCCACGCGATAACGGCCGCCGATGCCGACGCGAACGCCGCTGATCTGCGGCCGACCGTCTTCCGCCTCCGCAGCGCGCGCCGGCACACACAAGAATAGCAACAGCAGGCACACCGCTGGGAATCCGATTCGTCCTTGGTTTTGTCGGAGAACTCCGCGACTCTCGGATTGTAGTCGTCTCGCTCCGCGAGACGTCGTGACATCTCGCGGAGCGAGATGACTACTATGACGTTCTCCGACCAGGCCGAGTACTCGAACCACTCGTCTCATGGCTTCCCCGCGTCCGGACAAACGCATACGAAACGACCGCAGCCCGGGCAGCCGGCGCCGTACTTCTTGACGATCGCCGCGGTCAGGTCGACCTCGGCCACGTTGGCAATCGTCGTCAGCCAGGCCAGTACGTCGGCAAACTCTTCGGCACGTTCTTCCGGCGTGCCGTCGCGCAAGGCAGCGGCCAACTCGCCCACCTCTTCCATCAGCCACATGAACGTCCCGTCGATCCCCCGGGCGACGTCCTTCGGCAGGTACATCCGGCGGATCAACTCCTGGAACTCGGCCAGCGTGACGTCGGGCCGGCGGGCGCCGGCGGGGGCATCTGACGATTCCGGCGGGGACGGTTCGGCGTTCACGGCGTGTCGGTCTCCTTGAGGCCTTCGAGCATCAGCTTCGCCCCAGGATAGTCGGACTCCATCTTCAGCAACTTCTTCAGTGCCTTGCGGGCTTCATCCGAACGCTCGGCTTGAATGCAGGCGTCGGCCAAGCCGTACAGCAGCGCGGGCTGGAACTCCTCGTCGGCCAACTCGACGGCCAACTCGTACTGTTTGATCGCCTCAGGATAGTCTCTTTGCCCCACGGCCGCCTCGGCCAGCAAGCGTCGCACGTCGACGTCGATCACGTCGATCTGCAGCGCCTCGTCGGCCCACCCCTCCGCCGCCGCGTAGTCACGGCGATCCAATGCCAACTGGGCCAACTTCTTCCGCGCACTGAGATCGTCCGAATCGGCACGCGCCAGCTTCGCCAATGCCTCGGCCAGCTTCTCGTCGTTTTCCGACACCAGGTACACTCGAGCCAGCGCCTTGGTCCACTTCAGGTTGACCGAATCGAGTCGCTCGCCCAGGGCGTAGAGTTCTGCCGCGTCGTCATACTCCTCCGCTTTGAGCTTCAAACCGGCCAACAGATTCAGCACGTTCGGCTGGGGCGCGTCGCGATCGAGGCAGCCTTCCAGCAATGCCACCGCCTCGGCCGTCTTCTCGTCCTGCAAATGCAGCCGGGCCAGCACGTACGTGGCAAGTTGATGACCGGGATGATCCTCGAGCGTCTTTTCGGCCAGTTCCAGCGCCTCCTTGTCCGCGTCGCGGCCCAGATACGCATGGGCCAACTCGGCCGCCACGCCCGCGTCGTCGGGCTTCTCACCGTGGGCCTCGAGCAACTCCGCGAAGCTCGACTCGGACGGGTGTTCGAGCATCGACATGCCCGTAATGACCCCCTCGACGTACTCGACGTATCCCTTCTCGAACGCCTCCTGCGTAACGCCCAGCACGTGCGGGATCGCCTCGGCGGTGGTCTGCCCGTCGATGTAGGCCGCCAACAGCTTTCGCAGCCAGCCGGAGCCGTGGCGGGCGAGGATGTATTCGACATAAAGCTCCGCCTGGCAATAGGCCAATTGCCAGTCTTCGCTGGTGTGCGGCCGGGTGAAGCCGAAATTGAGCGTTTGCAGGTCGAACAGGTCGCCCTCGGGCACGCGGCGCAGCAGCAACTCGGTCCACTCTTGTGGCCGCGGGATGTCTTCGTAGTAAACGGCCAGGCCCTCGGTGAACCAGTGCGGGATGTTGAACTTCGTCTGTTGCAGGGTGATCACGTGGACGAACTCGTGCCGCAGCACCTGGGCCCAGTTGAACTGCCGGCCGCCCAGCGGGTCGTTCGGCGACGACATGGCCAGCATGTAGCCCGTGCTGGCCGCCACGGCCCCCAGATACGGCAGGCCCGTCATCCGCGTGCTGAACCACTCTTGCCCGTCGATGCCTTCGGTGCGATTGAAAACTTCGACCAGCGGCTTGCCCGGCGGGCGGTAGCCGAACTCTCGGCACCACTTGGAGTAAACCGCGTCGAGATGCTCGGCCATACACTTCGCCAGCAGTTCGTCGTGCTCGCCGTGGTACTTGATCACCACGTGTTCGGTTTCGAGGGTCTTCATGCCGTCCAGCACGCCGAGGACCCGCTGCATGTTGTGTACGCGAAGGTTGAACGGATCGGCCTCGAAGGCCTCGTCGAGCACCTTGGCGGCCTCGTCCTCGCGGCCGCTGCGCATGTGCAACAGGCCCAAGTGCGACCGTGGCCCGACGAGTTGCGGCATCACCTCGATCGCTTTGAGCAGGAACTGCCGCGCCCGAGCGTGTTGGTGGCGGTCCTCCAGCAGCGTGGCCAGCGTGAAGTAGAACTCGCCGGCGCAGGGATTGCGCGTGGCGACCTCTTGGTGGAGCTTGGCGAATCGGCTGACCTCGCCGGGCTGTGGCCGATCGTCCAGCATCAGGTAGCAGGCGGCCAACCGGCCGAGGGTCGCCTCGCTCTTCGGGTTCAGCGGCAAGGCGTCCTCCAACAGCAGCCGCTCGGCCTCGCGAGGTTTGAAATTGGCCCACGCCAGATCGGCCTTGGCCAAGTGGGCGGCAAGCAGCCGAGGGTTAATCTCCAGCGCCCGGGCGACCGACGCCTCGGCCTTCTCCATGTCCCGCTTAGCGACGGCCAACTCGGCCAACGCCACGTGGACCTCGGCCGCGTTGGGGTTCAATTCCAGCGCCGACTTCAGATCCTCCTCCGCATCGGCCTTGTTGAACTTCTCCAGGAACAGCCGCCCCGATTCGTAGCGGGCCGGCCAGTAGTTGGCCTGCAGCTTCAGGGCGTCGGGATAGAGTTCGTTGACCAGGAAGCTGAACTGCCCGCTGAGCCGGTTCCAACGGGCGTATCGGGCCGCGGCCAGGCCGATCCAGTGCAGCGACTCGGCCTGCTCGACGTCGTGCACGTTGTAGTAGTTGACCAGCCGCCGATAGCCCCGCTCGGCCTCGTCGAGCTTGCCGGCCACGCGATACAGCTCGCCCTGGATCCAGAGGGCCTGCAACTGATCCTTCTCGAGCCGAATCGCTTCATCGGCCCGGGTTTGTGCCTCTTTGTAGTCGCCGCGGTCGAACGCCAGCCGGGCCAACTCGGCCTGCAGCGCCGCCTGGTCCTCAGCGGCCTCCGAAAGCGTCTTGACGGCTTCGGTGTACTTCCCCTCGGAAGCCTGGCAGCGTGCCAGCGCGAGCACGGCGGCCGGGTCCTTCTTCTCGGCCAAGGGGGCCAGAATCTCCGCCGCCTCGCCATACTTGCCCCCCAGAAGTAGCTTTTCCGCCTCGGCCAGCGGTTCTTCGGCCGCACGGGCCGCCGCCGCAGATACGAGAAACGCCGCCGCCAGTCCGATCACTAACGTTCTGCTATTCATGAACACACCGTTTCCGCGCCATTGCCTACCCCAATGCTACCCCTACGTTATCCCACACCCCCGGGTTCATCAACCCGCCGTCCCCCTTTGACACCCCCGCCAAACGTCCGTAGGATGCCGTTCTTACCCCAACCGCCGGCCGACGACCCCGAATCATCCATCAGAAATCCCAAATCAGAAACCCCGTCATGAAGCCCGAAATCACCTACGACGACTTCGCCAAACTCGACCTTCGCGTGGCCACCGTCCTCTCTGCCCGCGAGCACCCCAACGCCGACAAGCTGCTGCTCTTGCAGATCAAGGTCGGTGACGAGAAGAAACAGATCGTCGCCGGCATCCGCGGCCACTACGAACTCGACGAACTGACCGGCCGGCAGATCATCATCGTCAACAACCTTCAAGAGGTCGTGCTGCGCGGCGAAGAATCCAACGGCATGCTCCTGGCCGCCAGCGACGGCGACGCCGTAGTGCTCTTGCGGCCCGATCGGGAGTGCGAGCCGGGGGCGGGGATTAAGTGAGCGGGCGAGGTGACCAATGACCGCTAGTGCCTTGTGAGGCTCGCCTCCGGCGGCCGGGCCGAACATAGCGAATCCAGTAGATCTCAAGCAGAAAGGGGTGACCCCAATGGCACCACGGGACGTGTTCTCCAAACGCAACAAGCCTCTGCCCGACACTTTCGCGTACAATACGATTCCACCGAAACTCAGGAATCAGATTCTCCTGCTCTGGAAAGACTGCAGGCTTGGGGAAATATGGACGACGACGCGCGGTACGATCGATGGATACGAGCATGTTAGGAACATCATCTGCCGTGAGCACGGACGATTATCGCTCGCCAACCCACACGCCTACGCAGACCAGGACTTGTTCGAGTATTTTGTTCAGTCGGACGAAACGGAGGTCCTATTAGACATCATCGAACTCGCCGCAAGACTCATCCGAGAAAGCGCAGATGGAGGAGCAGCCGACACCCGTGAAGGTATGGCCATTGCTGTACTCAATCACAGGTTCCGTGAGAATGGTATCGGATACGAATTTGAATGGGATGCGAATGTGCTAGTCTGCACCAAGAATCGCGTCTTGCACCAGGAGGTTGTACGGCCGGTACTTGGATTGTTGGTCGGCGAGGAATTCGCGTCGGCAAACGAAGAGTATTTGAAAGCCCACCGTCATTTTCGACACGGAGGGTACGGCGACTGTCTCACAGAGTGCGGCAAAGCGTTCGAGAGCGCGATGAAGATCGTCTGCGACAAGAACGGGTGGAGCTACGACCAAGCGGCTACCGCCCGCCCCCTCATCCAGACCTGCATTCAAGAGGCCCCGTTGCCGGCGTACTTCGAGCAGTTGCTGATCATCATTGCGACGCTCCGCAACCGCCTGGGCGCTCACGGCCAGGGTACCGAACAAGTCGACGTGCCCGAGCATCTTGCGAAGTACTCGCTGCACGCAACGGCCGCTGCCATTGTGTTGCTCGTTGACGCAAGTAAAGACAAGTAGATGGGGCAGTTGCCGACGATCGGCTCTGACTCCGCGAAAGTGAGTCCTGACTTGGCACTGAGAAGGAGAGTGATCGGATGGAAGCTGATTCAAGCGACGCTTCTTCGACTGAGACTCCGGGCCGCGGAAAGAACGCAACGCCGGCGGTACGCGCAAAGGAGGAATACGACAAGTGTGTCGAGTTCATCAAGTACAGCGGTACCGTTCAATTCGGACAAGTCTCCGTCTTTCTCGCCGTCATGACGGGATGTGTACTGTTCTTCTTCGGGGAGGAGCCTCCGAACGAGTGCTTACGGAGCTTCGGCAAGTTGGGGATCGTTGTCGTCGCCACATGCCTGTGGATAACGCATGAGAGTCACTCGCATCTCGCTGCTCACTTCTTGAGGCGGGCCGCCAAGCTCGAGAAGAAACTCAGGCACAAGAGTTTCTCTGCGCTGCCAGGCATGCCCGAGTACAGATTCCGCCCCTCAAAATGGGCACTGGGAACCATGTACGCTCTTTTCACGGCCTTCTGGTTCGTGGCGTTCCTCGTCGATGTGCTCGGATGACTCATGTGCCGCGCGGGCAGAACGTGAGCACTTGCCTCCGATGGATGTGCTGCTCTACCGTTTCACGTTTCCATCAAGACCTCGGCGAATTCCTCCGGACTGAGGTCGATCTCTCTAAGGATCGCGCGAATCAGCGGACGCGCCAAGTCCCGGCCAGCGTGGTGAGGAAGGGTGGTAGTTCGCCCGTCGGCGTGCCGGTAGAAGGCGTGGCTTCCGCGCTGTCGGGTCTTGACGAAGCCCAAGTGCTCCAGCACGCGCTCCATCCGGCGCGAGTCGACGATCCGCAGCTTGCTCATGTTTCCACAGTGATCTGCTGGATGCCGACAAACGGCTCGATCTCGACCGTTTCGCCGTGCGCTTGACGCTCGTCGAGAATCAACTCGATGACTTCCTTGAGGTTCTCGCGAAGCTCATCCAAGGTAGCGCCCTGGGAATGTGCTCCGGGAAGCCCGGGAATCGTGCCGACGTACAGCCCCGTTTCGGGATCGTGTTCTAAATAGGCCGTAAACGTCTTAGCCATTTCCTCTCCTCGAATAGTGGTGACAGCCGTCAACTCCGCGGCGCCTTCAGCAACTCCCGCAAGTTGTCCGCGATCGCCAGCGTGCCGGCCGTGAGGGCCTGCTTCTTTGCGATCAGGTTGTCCCCCGGATTCGGCTCGTGAAGCTGGATGTGGAATCGCAGCGAGTTGCCCGTGCCGGAGGGACGCACGGTGGCGTGGTTGTACGGGCCGCCGAAGTAGAACCGCAGGCCTTCATCGGGGAAGTGGAAGTCCGGCGTGGGCTCGTAAATCGCATCGTACTTGCCGGTGCGGTAGATCACCGCCGAAGTGACCGGATAGCCGGCGATCTCGAGGTCGCCCGTCTTGGCGAACTGGAAATGGCCCAGCGCCCGGCGGAGAATTTCCTTCTTCTTGCGGTCGCCCTCGATGCCGGGATACTCGCCGTCGATCGGGTCGGGTTCATAATGGTTCACAAACAGGCCGACGTCCGGGTCGAGGTGGATGTGCTTGTCGATCAACTCGTAGATCGTCGTGCCCTGCTGCTTGGCCCAGGCCGCGATCTCGGCCACCAACAGCGCCGCCAACGTGCCGTCCTTGTCTCGAACGTGGCCGTCGACGCCCAGCGAACGGCCATCGGGCGGAGGGCCGCCGAGGATCGAAAAACCGTTGCTCTGCTCCATCGCCGCTACGTTGATCGAACGGTTCTCGTCGATCCCGTCTCGCTCGCAGATGAACGGATGGCAGAGCATCGCGTTGGGGTGTTCGCGCCCTTCGACCAGCGGCGGCACATCTTCCTTCAGCCACACGTCGCGGACCGCCGCGGCCAACGAGGCGAAGCCTACCCAGGTCTTGACGACGCCCAGGCCGTACTTTCGGGCCAACAGCGCGATGCCGTCGGACGTGGTGTGCGAGAGCACGATGAACCGCTTCTCGGCGTCCGGCACTTCGCCGTACTTTTCGATCTCGCGGGCCATCCGATACCAGAGCACCAACGCCCACATGCTGTCGGCCGGCAGCAGGACCCAATCGCGGCCGTCGTGGAGGTGCCGCTGGTCCTCGGGCACTTTGACCACCGTACCGCAGCGGTCGGCGTCGGGATCGGTGCCCACGAGCACGTCGACGTCGAAGTCGCCGTATTGCCGCTTGTAGGCCTCGACCGCCGTCAGTGCCGCCCGCGGGTCGCCGGGATCCGGCTGTTGCTCGCGGCCGGCTTCGCTGCAGAAGGACGGAAACAGGCCGTCGAGATCGTTCAGCCCGCCCTCGGTGATCGGCCGCACGTCGGTAAAGCCCACGTCGCCCAACAACCGCGGCACGGCCCGGCGTCCGGCACCGTGAAAGGCACAGAAGCCGATCCGCACCGGATCGGCGGCCTCCTGCTGCGGCAGGTCCTCAGACATCAAGAACGTCTTGACGTGCTCGCGGTGCTCGCCGTGGATGTCCATCACGCAGTCTTCGCGGCCGCAATAGTCGAAGCCCTCGACCAACTCTTTGCCGCCGAGGAAGACCAGCTTGTCTTTGGCGGCCTCGGCGAACGGCTGCAAGATCACGTCCTGGGTGGTAGCGTGGGCGATGTACTTTTCGTACATCTCGTCGCGCTGTTTGGGGTCGAACTGCGAGCCGTTGCCGCAGGAGAGCTTGTAGCCGTTATAGCGATAGTCGTTGTGGCTGGCCGAGACTAGGATGCCGATATCCGCCTTGATGCCCTTGTAGGGGATTGCGAAGGTCATCTCCGGATACGGCCCCGGCTCGTCGAAGAAGTAGACCGTGTAGTCGTAGGCCAAGAAGAGTTGGCCCACGGCGGCAGCCAGGTCGAATCCGCGGATGCGGCTGTCGTAACCGATCACCACCTTGTCGAACTGCGGATTCTGGTCGCGTCCGAACTTGGCCACGCCGGCCGAGGTCTTCAGCAGCACGACGTCGTTGATGGTGTTGGTGCCCTTGAGGATCGGAGCCCCGATGCCCTCGTCCTTCAGCCGCTTGACCGACGCCAAGTCGAAGGCCATCATGCCGCGGATGCCGCCGGTGCCGAAGCGGACCGGCTGGCGAAACGCGCCGACGAGTTCCTTCCACCGCCCGGCCGCCACCACCTCCCGAAGCCCGGCCCGCAAGTCCGGCGAAATCCGGTCGAGTTCCTCGTCCTCCATCCACTCCTTCAAGGCGGGAAACGTATTTCGCACCGCCTGATCGAACGACTGGCGGTCGATCTGGCCGGCGTCTCGGGCGGTTTCCAGATACTCTTGGATGCCTTGTTGGGCCGATTCGAGCAGGCTGCCGACGTCTGGGCTGAGCGTCTCTGTACTGGACATCAGGGATGACTCCGTTCGCGTGTATTGGGCACAACTCGCGGTGCCAAGCCCCCCTATCGAAGGGGGAGCCGGGCGATAGACTCAAAGGAAATATAGCACTCGATCGGGCAACCCAAAAGCCCAGCCGTCATTCGCATAAAGCCGCAACCGGTGGTCGCGCCCTGCGTCGATATACCATGTCGCACGAAACGGCCGTCGGACGACGCGCAGGCTATAATGCTGCCCCGCGATTGGACACCAGGGCTCTGATGGACTACAGGGCGCGACCACCGGTCGCGGCCTCGTGATCGAAACGGCCGCAACTCGCGCCTACGCCCCCACCTCGTACGGCTTCCGCTGGGGGCGAACCAAACGGCGGTTGGCCTCGTCGTCGCCGAGGAACTCCTCGGCGGCCGGGTCCCAGCGGAGTTTGCGGCCGAGATGCATCGAGATATTGGCCAGATGACAGACGCTCACCGAACGGTGCTGGCTGACGACGTCGGACACGGGCCGCCGCCGGATCTTGACGCAGTCGAAGAAGTTGCCCATGTGGTTGACGATCGCGTCGAGCTTGCCCATCCGCGGGGGCCGCGCGAGATTATCGTGCGGATAGAGCTTGAACTGCTCGCGCGGCAGCGGGGCGTCGGCCAAGTCCTCGACCGGCTTGCCGGAAACCACGCCGCGGTTGACGAATATCCGCCCTTCGCTGCCGGTGAACATCACGCCGTTGCGGCCGGTGTCGGACACGGTCAATTCGACGCCGTCGGGATAGACCATCCGGGCACTGAAATCGACCGCCACGTTGTAGCCGTTCTCGACCTTCGGGAACGTCGCCTTGCCGTCGATCTCGACCGGGCCGGAAAGCTGCATCCCGGCTCCCCACTGGGCGATGTCCATGTGATGGGCACCCCAGTCGGTCATCTGGCCGCCGGAGTATTCGTACCACCAACGGAACGTGTAATGGCAACGCTCCTTGATAAACGGCACCTCGGGCGTCTGCCCCTGCCAAAGGTCCCAATTCAACTCCGGCGGCGGCGGCTCGACCTGAAACGGCCCGCCGGTCTTGTTCTTGCCCAGCACCACGTCGACCCGCCGCAGTTTGCCGATGCGGCCCTGCCGGACCATTTCACAGGCCAGCCGAAAGCGATGATCGCTCCGCTGCCAACTACCCACCTGCAACACGCGGCCGGTTTCTTCGACCACCTTGCAGAGATGCTTGCCTTCGTCGACGGTCAGCGTCAACGGCTTTTCGCAATACACGTCCAGCCCCGCCCGACAGGCGTCGATGCAGATCTTCGTATGCCAATGGTCCGGCGTGCCGATGGTGACCACGTCGATGTCCTTGCGTTCGAACATCTTGCGGTAGTCTTCGTATTGCTCCGCCTTGCCCCCGAAATCCGCCTTGGCCTTCTCGGCGATATTCCGATCAACGTCGCAGATCGCCACGATATCGCCGTACGGCTGGGCCTTCTCGGCGATCACCGAACCCTGATACTTCATGCCGATGGCCGCGATACGGAATCGATCGTTCCTCGATGTCGGCTTATCGGCGGCTTCGGCGTTTGTGGTGAAGACGTAGGGGGTCAGCGTACTGGCGGCCAGCGTGCCGGCCGAAGATTCGAGAAAACGGCGGCGGGTCTGTCTGCGCAAGGTCATCAGGTGGCCTCCTTGACTGGAGTGAGAGTGTTCCGGCCGAGGTTTCGCTCATGCGGAAGACTCCCGTCTCGCGACAACTTACGAATCTGAAGGGCAAATTCTTATGCCGAAGTCCTCTGGGTCCAATCCCAGTCGCTCGATAATGGAGACTGGTAGCAGTTTCGTTTCGGCGTAGAGCCCCCAGAGCAGGTCGTGGAACTGTTGCGCCACCTTGGGATCCTGCATGTCTGCAGCGGCGTATATCCGATTGAGATCATCGTCACGGTAGTTTGTATGCACAATGACCTTGTTCCGAAAGACCCGCACGATTTCCCCAAAGGTCGTTGAACCGATTCTTGTCTCAATGATAGACCGGATCGAATCAAGTGTGTCATCGAGCCCGAGAGGCTTCAACGCTTTGTGAAACGTACCGCCGATCGGGTCGCCTGTCCGTCGGTCAAGAAGGTAGAAGACAGCAATGTGGTTATAGAGTGGTGTCATGTAGAAGGCCTTCGCAGGACTCCCGTCTTCCAGACCATCGGAGATTTCGTTGAGCGTTTCAAAGCCGAAGCAGAATTGCTTCACGGCGTGGATGAGAAAAGTGACCGTTTCGAATTGCTCGTTCATGTCGTCCAGCCCCTTTCGCAGAATGGTCAGTTGCTCAGATCGGAGGCTACTTTCGATCCAAGGCGCCTCCGGCAGCTCTCTCCTCCAACCACCGTTTCAGCGACGCCTGACTCTCTCCCGAAGCCTTGCCCGCCAGCAGATTCTCGACGCTGATATCCTCATCCAAGTCCGGCCAGTGGATACCACGTCCGTCGGCAATCAGCCGCCAGTGGTTGCGTTCTTCGGGCGTCCCGTGTGACAACCGAGGAAACCACGCCAGCGGGACGGTGATCGTGCGGCCATCGGTCAGCTCGACGCACAACGCCTCGTCGTTGACGTCGACCCGGGCTGCCATCGTGGTAGCACTTTCGACCATGGAACACCCGTGCATGTTATTGCCAAAGACCGCCGACCGGCAAGCCCCATGATAAGCCAACACGGGGGGCACGGCAACCCCGTGGCAACCGGGCCGCACGAGTTCCGGTGTTCGGAACCGGCGTTCCGTACATTTGCGTACGTGTCGATGGCCAGCCGTACGTCGTGGCGAGGCAGACCATAGGGCCATTTATGGCCCTTTCCGCCGCAGGCGGTATTCGGCCCGGCGTTTACGCCGGGTTGGGCAGCCCGGAGACAAACCTCTGTGCTGTGTCCACGGGCAATTGACCCCCGTTCACGGGGGTTCTCGCTGCGAGGCCTCAGCCATGCTGCGTGAAGTCCGAGGCCCTTGATTGACGGCTCAAGCCATGCAGCGAGAAGACCCGTGAACGGGTCTGAGTTCCGCAAAGGATGTGGCGCAAGGGAGAACGTCATCCGCTACCCCGTGCTGAAGCACGGGGCTATTACCGCTTCGCGGGAAGGGCCATGAATGGCCCTGACGCCTCTCAGGGCGTCAAAGACAGGCGCGCGCAGTGCGAGAAGACGTGTGGGCCAACCAGGTGTTCCGCCGGACTCCGGCGACCTCACCGCTATCAAGCGGCTCTCTGGGAACTCTACCGCAGCGCGAGTCGTCTGTAGTGTAGGGCATCATTGAGACAGGCTTTCACGGCCAGCACCAACTGCGTAGCAGAGGTCATGGGGTATGGGGTCTGCGGCGGGCTCGTGCTGGTGTACGTCTACAAGCCGTTGACGTCTCCACCGCTACCGGGGGGCATCCCCTGTGGACAGTGCCAATCGGATCGAAAATCGGAACTTTTACATTCTTGTTACGACATATTTCGGCCCCAACTCGTCAATACTATGTAGGGCAACTTGAACCGCCGGAACGGAACGCCTCAATGAGACACCTCCGACGACACTATCGGCCTAGAAGCGATGAACGACGATGAACGGACTGCGAACCCTCGACGAACTTCAACGGACGGAAGCCTATTGGCCGGCCGTTGGGCCCAGTAACGACAGCGGCGCCGGCGTCCATGTGGCGACGGCACCCGCCACGGATACCTCGAGCGAACCGGTTTGCTCCCCGAGGACGGCCGGCGCGCAGATCGGGCCGTATCGGCTGAAGGAGAAGCTGGGCGCCGGCGGCATGGGGGAGATCTATGAGGCCGAGCATCGGCTGTTGAAGCGTCCTTGTGCGATCAAGTTCGTGATTCCCGAGAACCACGCCGATCCGGCGGCCTTGGCCCGTTTCGAGCAGGAGGTGCTGGCGACGGCAAGCCTGACGCACTGGAACACGGTCGAAGTCTTCGATTTCGGCCACACCGACGACGGCACGTTTTATTACGTGATGGAACTGCTGCCGGGTCTGAGCCTGGCCGAGTTGATCGACGGCCACGGCCCGATGACGCCGGGTCGCGTGGTCCATCTGCTGCGGCAGGTTTGTGACGCCCTGCGCGAGGCCCATTCGATCGGGCTGATCCACCGCGACATCAAGCCGGCCAACATCTTCGCGGCCAAACGGGGCGGCGTGTTCGACGTGGCCAAGCTGATGGATTTTGGACTTGTCAAGTGCGGCGCAGAAGGCGAGTCATCCGCCGAGGGGGCGAACGCCCGGCCGGCGGCCGGCCGGAGCTTCAGCGGCTCGCCGTTGTTTATGTCGCCCGAGCAGGCCACCGACTACGAGGCGGTCGACGGGCGGACCGACATCTATTCGCTGGGCGCCGTGGCATACTACCTGCTGACCGGCGAGCCTCCCTTCACGGGCGACAGTCCGATGGAAGTGATCGCGGCCCACGCCCACGCCCGCGTCGTACGGCCCTCGCGGCTGGAACCGGCCATTGACGACGACCTGGAGTGGATCGTGCTGCGGTGTTTGGCGAAGGACCCCGACGACCGTTTTTCGGACGTCGAGCATTTGCAGCAGGCGCTGGACGACTGCGATTGTGCGGGCCGCTGGTCGCAGCAAGAGGCGGCGATCTGGTGGGATGAAGTGGGCGCCGGGGAGTAGACGTCGCCGCGGCGATGGGCCGCCGTGAACGGAAGGGTGGCTGGGGCAAAGCGCAGCGGTGCCCCAGGGTGGCGAGCCTTCGGAATGCAGCCCAACGCGGGCTCGCAACGCGGGACCCTGTCAACCGTCGAAGACCTGGGGCACCGCTGCGCTTTGCCCCAGCCACCCACCAATTGGCGTCCGCCTCACGGCCCGCGCCGCAACCGATCGAGAATGCCTTGATGCACCTCGCGCACGTCTCCTCGGGCGGGAACGTCGAGCACGCCGATATGTGAAAACGCCAAGACGACCGTGTCGTTCACGCCGTCGAGCCTTCCGCGGGCGATCGACACGGCCCCGTCGCCCTTTCCGTGGACGACTTCCTCGAGATCGGCCAGCCAGGCGTGGGCCCGGGCGCCGAAGAACTGCACCCAACGGCTGCGGCGGCCGGCCTCCTCGATCTTCTCGCGCAATGCTGCCAGGTCGCTCTCGTCCAACAGGGCGCTGCTGCCGAGGAAGATCGCGTAGCGGACCTTTGAGTTTCGGCCGCGGGCGTTCAGTGCGCGAAGCAGCGGCGAGCCGGGCCGCAGGTCGTCGGCCGCGTCGGAGAGCCCGTCTTCGACCAGCGCGTAGAATCGACCCACTTCCCGACGCCGCGCTTCGTTGACCAAATACTCCCACACGTCCAACGCAAACGCGAAGCGGGCCAGCGCGGAGCCGTGGTTTGGCGGGGCGACCATAATTAACCGCCGCACGTTGCCCGGATCCAACGCGGGGTCTTCGACGGCCGCCCGGGCGATCAGCCCTCCCATCGAATGCGTCAACAGCGACACACCGCGGCGGGGATGCTCCGCGGCGAAACGCTTCAACTCGCTCGCCAACAGCCGGGCCGTTTCGGTGATCGGCCGGCCGTTCGGATATCGAAACACGGCACACGGTAGACCGCCGGCACGGGCGCCGGCCAGCAGTCCGGCCACTTCCTCGGGGCTGGAGTTGAGCCCGTGGATCAACAGTACGAGGTCCTTTTCGGCGTGGTTCTCTTGGGCGGGGGCCCGTTGCCAGCCTTCGTCCAAAACGATGCCCAGCCGCCGGCGATCCCGCAGGCCGGGCTTGGCGAAGGCCTGCCGCAGAAGCTCCTTGAATCGCCGCCGGGAGGCGAGCAGCGCCTTGCGATCGAGCCGGATCACCAGCCAAGCGTCGCCCTCTCGCTCGGCCGAACGCTGGACGCCGAAGTGAACGCTCGGCGCCAACGCCAGGTTCAGCCCGGTCCGCAACAGCCGCCAGGAAACGGCCGAAAGCTCGAAACGGCCGTCGGGCAACGCGCCGGCCAACGCCGCGTCGTCGTATCCTCGGGCGCGGGCCAAAGCGACGACGACGTCGGACCAAGCGACCTGGCCGTCGACGGAACGAATCCGGATCGTGGTAATCAGCGTCTCCGCGTCGCGCTCGACGCGAACGTTTTGCCGCGCAGCTTGCACGTCGCTCCTCCCGTCTGCCGGGCTGCCGACGGCGATGCCGCCGTACGCGGCCCCCACGGCAACGGCGAATAGGATCAGGTCAAAGGGGGCTCTTGCACGCATTGCTTGCGTCCCTCGGCGGACTGGATCAATGTCGCTTGGTGGCTCGCCCCGAGCCGCCTCACATGAATCATCCCACGTTACCGTATTTCGGACAAGTCCGGAGGATCGGATGGAAACTCACGATAATGCGGGGCCATTCTCGCTCCGGCCGCTTGCCGTTGGACACGCGAGCCTCTGGGCGATACCATCGTACAAGAGTAGTCTACTCTGAGGGGACGATACGTCCGCAATGCCCACGCAGAAGAAGGACCAATCAGTCTCATGCCAACACGATCGAATCTCCCGACAGGCGTCATTTGTTTTCTAACGGTTTTCGTGTTCTTAACGGCAATCGGCGGGGCGTGGAGTCCGGCCCTGGCCGAGCCGCCGAAGCCCAATCTGCTGTTCATCTACCTCGACGACTTCGGCTACAAAGACACGGGCTATATGGGGTCCGACTTCTTCGTGACGCCCCACATCGACCGGCTGGCCGGCGAGGGGATGATCTTCACCAACGCCTATTCGTGTGCGGCCAATTGTGCGCCGGCCCGGGCGTGCCTGCTCTCGGGAGCATATACGCCGAGGCATCGGATCTTCAACGTGGGCACCGGCCCGCGCGGCAATGCCAAGCATCGCAAGCTGCTGCACGTGCCGGGTACCAGCGTGCTCGATCCGCGGATCAAGACCTGGGCCCATTGCCTTCAAGACGCCGGCTACGCCACCGCCACGATGGGCAAATGGCATCTCAGCGACGACCCGATTCCGTACGGTTTCGATATCAACGTCGGCGGCACGCGTTCGGGCAGTCCGCCGCGGGGGTATTATCCGCCGCATAACGTGCCGGGGTTGAAGGACGCTCCGCGCGGCGAATACCTGACCGATCGCCTCAGCGACGAGGCCGTGAAGTTCATTCGCCGAGAGAAAGCCGGCCCCTGGGCACTTTATCTCACGCACTTCGCGGTGCATACGCCGTTGAACGCGAAGGAGGAGTTGGTCGCCAAGTATGAGGCCAAGACACCAGGCAAACTCCACAACCACGTGGCCATGGCCACCATGATCCAGGCGGTCGACGACGGCGTGGGCCGAGTACTCGCCACGCTCGACGAACTCGGCCTGACGGAAGACACGATCGTCGTCTTCTTCTCCGACAACGGCGGCTACTTCGGCGCCACCGACATGATGCCCTTGCGCGGCCACAAGGGCACTTATTACGAGGGCGGCATTCGCGTGCCGATGTTTGTCAAGTGGCCGGGCGTGGTGCGGCCGGGAACGACCAACGAGGTGCCGGTGATCGGCGTGGATCTTTATCCCACGTTCTGCGAAATGACGGGGGCTCGGCCGCCGCGGCGGCAGCCGCTCGACGGGGTGAGCCTCGTTCCGTTGTTGCGAGGCGACGCCGACACGCTGGGTGATCGGGCCATCTTCTGGCACTTCCCGGCCTACTTGCAGGCGGGCGGCGAAGCCGGCCGCGAATGCCGCGACCCGCTCTTCCGAACCCGCCCGTGCAGCATCATCCGCGCCGGCGACTGGAAGCTGCACCAGTACTTCGAGGACGGCGGCCTGGAACTCTACAACCTCCGCGACGATATCGGCGAACAGACCGACTTGGCCCTGCAGCAGCCCGAGAAGACGGCCGAATTGCTCGCGCGGTTGGAAACCTGGCGGGCGAAGGTGCGTGCTCCCGTGCCGAACGAGCCGAATCCCGAGTACGACGCGGAAGCGGAGAGGGCCGCGATCGAGGCGTGGCATAGTAGGCGTCTCGCTCCGCGAGACGCACCGACATCTCGCGGAGCGAGATGACTACTCTACGGAGCGCCGGGAAACAACCGCCGCCGCGTGACCACGTCGGCCGCGGCAGCGTATTGGCTGATCTCGTAGGCTTCGACGAACTCGATCTGCCCCGCGCGATCCTCGCCGTAGGCGGCACACAACTCGGGCCGGAAGCGTTCGACTCGGGGCGCCACCTGCCGGCGGAACCAGCCGCGAAGCCAGACGAGCTTCGCCTCCTCGTCCTCAGGCACGTCGTCGAGTATCCCGCCCTCGTACGGCAGCCACTCGAAGACCTGCGAACGGTGACAGGCCAGCATGGCCACGATCGTGTCGACCCGAGCACTCACGTCGAGCACGACGTCGGGGACCATCGCACACGGCGTGGTGAACAGATCGACCATGCACGCCACCACCGGCGGGCGAAACAGCGGCGGCACCTCGGGCACGACGTTCGGCACGGTAATCAGATAGGTCGCGTCCTGCACGAGTTGCCCGGCCGCGCGATGGTCCGGGTGGTAGTCGTTCGGGCGATGGGTGAGCACCAGGTCGGGGGCGAAGGTGCGGATTTCGCGAATCACCCGGCGGCGCATTTCGAGCGTGGGCATCAACTCGCCGTCCGGTGCATCCCAGTTTTCGTACACGGCGTCGATCACGCGCCCGGCGGCCGCAGATTCTCTGCGCCGAATATCGGCCAACTCCGCCCGGCCAAGCCGATGATGCCCGGCCGAGCCGTCGGTCATCGAGACCATCTTGACCGGATAACCCAACTCCCGATAGATCGCCGCCAGCCCTCCGGCGTGGTATTCGGCGTCGTCGGGATGGGCCCCGAGGATC
Source organism: uncultured Planctomycetaceae bacterium (assembly GCA_964472545.1). GTDB lineage: Bacteria > Planctomycetota > Planctomycetia > Pirellulales > Thermoguttaceae > CAYYNP01. The sequence goes on from CAYYNP010000066.1 coordinate 19,591, forward strand.
AGCAGCTTGGGCGGCGTTTTGGGCAAGGCACGTTCTCCATTCGGGGCCGGGTTGGGGAATCGCCAACGCAACAGACTAACGGATTCCCGTTTCGCCCACAAGAACCACGGGAACGCGGCTTGGCGGCGACCTGCCGGGCAAACGCGGTGCTTGTCAGCGACTTGTTGCGGCGGGTATGCTTACGATCTCGGGCAAACAACGTCCGTTGGATGAGACAGGAGGAATCGAGGATGCCGATCGAAGTCCGCAAGCCGACCTCGGAAGAAGAGGCGGCCATGAAGACCTGCCCGACGTGGCAGAAGGAGCCGTCGGAGTTTCCCTGGCACTACGACGAGCAGGAGACCTGCCTGGTGATCGAAGGCGAAGTGACCGTGGAGACGGCCGACCAATCGGTCTCCTTCGGCCCGGGCGACTACGTGGTCTTCCCCCAGGGGATCGACTGCACGTGGAAGGTCCGTCAGACGATCCGCAAGCATTACAAGTTTGGCTGAAATCAGGCCTTGGCGAATGGGTGGCTGGGGCAAAGCGCAGCGATGCCCCAGGTTGCCGGCACGGCCACAGTCCCTCGAACAACTGGGGCACCGCTGCGCTTTGCCCCAGCCACCCGGATTTCAAGTTTCGCTGTAGGCCGGGCTACCGTCGGCCCTGGCTTCGGTCGCCGTTGGCCGACGCCAAACCGGTCGCCAACTCCAACAGCGCGCGTTCGACGGCTTGGGCCCGTTCGGCGTCGAGCGGTGCGTGGCCGAAGCGTACTCGGTAGAAGGCCTCGGCGACTTCGCCGGGCAGCGGCGCCAAGGGGGCCGCAGAACCGTCGGCGCGGAGCGCCGCCGCGGCCGCGGCGGCAAATTCACGTTGGGTTTGGCTGGCCGTGCGGATCATGCCGTGCCGAGCGAGCAGGGCCTCCAGGCGACGGTAGAAGGCGATTTCCGCCCGTGCGCCGCGGGCCAAACGGGTACGTTGGCCCGGCAGCAGCCGCCCGAGCGCGCCGAACATGCGTCGGAACCGGCGGCCGAAGAATCGAATCCCCACCAGCGCAACCACCGCCAACAGCCCTGCCCGTAGCCAACCGCCGATGTGCCGCAGGTCGAGTGCGCCGCCGATCAGCGTCAGCAGCCGTCGCCACCAGGCCGGGTCGCGGACGTTCCGCCAGGCGTCTTTGACCCCCTCGACAATCGGCTCGTAGATGGCGGTTCGCTGGCGGTGGCGGTCCATCTCGACGATGTAGTCGGACCAGAGGTCTTGCAGGAAGTCCATTCCGCGGCGGATTCGTTTGACCAGCGACAAGCCGGCCGCGCTATCCTCCGGACCGTCGGCGCCGGGTGTGGGGTCCAGCCGCAGCCAGCCTCCGTCGGCCCAGTTCTCGGGCGCGTCGCCGCAGAGCAACTCGACCGGGATCTTCTCGGCAGGCAAATAGACTTCGACCCAGGCGTGGGCGTGTAGTTGGCGGACGCGGTGGAAACCGCCCAGCCGATTGAACTCGCCGCACTTATAGCCCATCACCATTCGCGCCGGGGCCCCCTGCGCCTGGAGCATCAGCGTCAGCGCAGTGGCGAAGTACTCGCAATGGCCCCGGGGGTTGCTGGTCACGAAGTCTTCGATCGGGTCGATGCTCAGGTTGCGGTGCTGCGGGCTGAGGCTGTACTGGAACTCGCCGGAATCGCGGAGCTTCCGCTCGAGCAGTCTGGCCAGCGCGTAAGGGTCGTCCGGTGAAACGCCGGCATCGTCGATCCAGCGCTGCGCCCGGCGTTTGAGGTTCGGCAGCCGCAGCCTCTCGAAGTCGTCAAGCAGCTTGTCGCGGCGTTCTTCCTCCAGCACCGACAGCAGATTCCCATCCTCCTCGGCGAATTGCCGGCGCTCGTCTTCATCCAACAGCGGCATGAGGCTCTCGTTGCTGAGGCTCTCCCAGCGTATGAGTTGCGTGTTGTGCAGACGCGCAAGCCGCGGCAAGCCCGGCCGAGGCAGACCGCCCGGCTCGGTTCCCCGGCGACACGAGACCGCGTCGCGAGGCACCAGCGGAACCTGCTCGCCGTTGACCAATGCGGTGGTCGTCAACGTATAGGCAAAGCGCACGTTGCGAAGGTGCTTGGGCCGTCGCAGCCGCCGGCGCTGAGAATCGATCGTGAGCACCTCCCGGTTCGCGTCGCGGCCGAACGGCCAGACGGCAAACAGCTCCTCGCGCCCTGCGACCGGCTCGATCTCGACGTCTTGCCGCACCAGCGGGCGCCGTGACGTGGGAAGTTCCAGGTCACCTCGCCGATCGGTCGTCGGCTCGGCGTCGGCCGTTGGCTGTTCGAGTTGCCGCGGCAGGCCCTTCCATCCGCCGTCGATGTAGTGCGTCAGGATCGCCCCGCGAAGATAGAGACTGCCCTGCAAGTCATAGGGTTCGCCGCCGGCCCGCGACAACCGCACCCGCATCACTTCCTCGCGGCTTTCGATGATGGTGCCGATTTCGCCCAAGGTGACCTGGTCGTTGAACCCCACCACGCGTCGAACGGCGGTGTCCGTTCCGCGGTAGGAAGACCGGCCGAACCGCGGCACGGTGAAGAACAGCAGCGGCGTCAGCGCCAGCGCCCCCAGCCCGATCATCCCGAAGCGAAGAAACAACTCCGGACGCACGGCGCCGAGAATCCGCCCGGACGGGATGCTGGAGAATTCGGCCTCGTGCTCGGCCAACGGCCAACGGCGCTGAGGCAGCGGCGTCGGCGCGGGCGTCGGCCGGTCGGCCAGCCGATGGCGGTTCCATTGGCCGTAGAAGAACAACAGCGAGAGGGCCGACATGCCCACCAGCAGGTAGACCACCAGCAGCACGCCGAACCAAATGCCCTGGCTGAAGATCGCCGCCACTACGACCTGCAACAGGCTGAGCATCACCAATTGCCAATAGGCCCGATCGTCCTTCTTCAGAAACAGCAGGATGATCTGCAGGTAGATCAGCAGCTTGCCGATGACCATGATCTGCTGGTCGCCCTCCAAGGCGAACCATTGGCCCGTACAAACGGCCATCGTGCCTAGTGCGGCGAGGTTGCTGAAATTGCGATTGAGATAGACTCGGGCGGTAACGTCGGTCAGCCAGATCGACAGCGCGGCCGCCACGACCACCATCGTCGGCAGCCACGGATCGCGTTGCCCCATGCCCAACAGCAGCGCACCGAGAACCGCCAGCGTGGCCATGTTGATCTGTAGTAGGCGTTGGAAGACCACAGAGTTTCTCGCTCGTAGGCTCAGTCCGTCTGAAAATACTCGGCCAACTTCTCCCCGGAGACGTCGACGCAACGGATTTGCCGGGCAGGAATCCCAACCCGATGATCGGGGATCCCAACCCGACGTTCGGGACTCCCCGCGTGCGGATCGGTCGGCGTAGTAGCGAGGCGGGCAACGTCGGCCGCCCGTAGCGGCCGCGTCGAGACCAACACGACCTCGGTGCCCGGCTCGACGTGGGCGGCGGTACTGCGCAGCAACTCCGTCAGATGATCTTTGCCATCGGCTTCGGCCTCCGCCAGCCGCTGCATCATTTGTTCCAACAGGGCCGGCGAGGCCGGCCCTTTCAGGCACTCCGGCTGCGACGCCGAGACTGCCAGCAGCAGGTTGCTGCCGCCACCGCGGCATTCGTCGGCCAACACGGTAGCCGCAAAACTGACGGCCAACTCGACGTTGTCCTGTTGTTCCGGCGACGGCTGCTCGGGTAGCCAGAGGTCGACCAGCAGGGCCACGTCGCGGTTGTCGTGCTGCTCGAACTGGCGGACCACCGGCTGGCCGTGCCGGGCCGAGCTGCGCCAGTGAATCCATCGTCGGCTGTCGCCGGGACGCCACTGCCGCACGCCGAAAAAATCGCCCTCGGTGCCGTGACGCCTCCGCAGGCCCTGTGTGCCGTCGAGCGCTTGGCGGCGGCGTGCGATCCAGCGGCGGGTGAGCTTCCCGAGCCGAGGAAGCACGGTCAGCGTCTCGGCATCGCCTGCGGTAACCGTGCGGCGGAACAGCCCGAACGGGAATCGCGTGGAGAGTCTCAGCGGCCCCAAGCGGTAGCGCCCCCGGCGAGGCAGTCGGCCGCGGTAGACACCCTGGCAAACTCCGCCCGCGGCGATGTAGGGGAAAAGCACCTGGGGGCAGATCGGCTTTTCGCGTTTGCCGTCCTGCTCGCGGCGGATCTCTTCGTGTACGACGACGGCCCAAGAGCCGCGGCGGCGACGGGCATTGCGCAGATTCAGATTGACCACCAGCAGGTCGCCCGCACAGACGCCCCGCGGGGTCTTTCGCTCGACCTGAAGCCCTCCGAGAGTGGTGCGCACAAGCCGCCAATTGAACAATGCCGGCGCCGCGAGCAGCCCCGCCAGCACCAGCAGCAGGTTGACGTCGCGGAGCATTGCCCCGCCAAAGACCAGCGCCAACACCAGAAAATAGAACCACCCTTCGCGGCAGATGACGGTTTGGCGTTTCATAACTTGTTATTTCTCATCAACTTAAGCCCGGTGGACTTCACTCCGTCTGTTTTCATTATACTGGCTTCCCCCGCAGTCCGTAGTGCCCCGGTCGCGGTGGCAGTCGTCACCCACCTGCAAGGAAGCGACACCACATTTCATGCGAAATCCTCAAGAACGCCCCTTGACCTCGATAAACTACCTCGGTAGTATTACCGCAGTAGTTTATTTTGGGCCGACAGGCAACGGTGGAAACAAATGACCGACGAACGGACCATTCGGTTGGGCGATTTGCAGCTTCGGATCATGAGGATCCTTTGGAGTGGCGGGCCGATGAGCGTGGCCGAGGTACAGGAGCGGCTCGGCGGCGAGCCGTTGGCGTACACGACGGTTGCAACCATGCTGCGGAAGATGGAGAATCGGCATCTGGTGACGCATCGTGAGGAAGGCCGGAAGTTTATCTACCGGGCGGCCGTCAGCGCCGAGGACGTTACCCGCAGCATGGCCGACGACCTGGTCGACCGGCTGTTCGAGGGGAGTCTGGCGGAGACGGTCAGCCACTTGCTTGAGACCCGCGAGGTCAGCCCGGACGAGTTGACCCGGCTGGAACAACTCATTCGACGGCGCCGGGACGAGTCTTGACGTCTCGGCGCCGGTAGGGCCACCACGGATAGACACAACGGTGATGAGTCATGCCTAGCGATTTCGCACCCGAGTACGGCCTGTGGGCGGAACTGATCCTGGTGTTGTCGGTCGGCACGGCGGCGATCGTCGTCGCGGCGGCGCTGGCCGTCCGATGCGTGCGCGCGGCGACGTGGCGTCGGGCGATTTGGCAGGCTGCCGCACTGGGTATCTTGGCGCTGCTGTTGCTGGAGGCGACCGGCACCGGCTCGGCGCTGGTCGGCTTGTGTCGCTTCGGCCGTGAGCCGTCGAGCGATCCCGGCGAGGTTGCGATGTCGCCACTGAAGTCGCCTACGCGAGAATACGGAATCGACGAGCTTGAGGCTCCGGCACTGCCCAAGCCGGGAGTATCCGGGGCTATCGACGAAGACACGGAGCACACGAGGTGGCTGGGGCAAAGCGCAGCAGTGGCCCCGGATGCTGAAGAAGTCGTGGCTTCGTTGCATGCAACCGCCGGTCACTCCCACGGCCTCACTCCGGAGTTGGATTCCCGTTGGTTCGAGCGACTCGACGCTGCGTTGGCAATAACGGAACAAGTTCAGGTGGCTGGGCCGAAGCACGACAATGCCTCGCGTGACTCGGCAACCCGGGGCTTCGCTGCGCTCAGCCACCAGCCACCCAACGTCCAGCCACCCAGCGGACACCATCAGGCATCGGACACTCCGAAGGCGACGACCTCGGACGCGTCGTCTGAAGAAGCGGAGACGGCCGTGCTGCCGGCCGAGGCCGCGAGTCTGACGCCTGTCGGCAGTTGGTGGCCGGTGTGGATATGGCTCTTGGCGGCGGCGGTGATTGCAATGCGGGCCTGCGCCGCCCGGGCAATGCTGTTTCGGTTTCGCCGGCGTCACGTGCCGACGGCCGACGTGGCGGTGCGGCGGCGCGTCGACCGGCTTGCTCGGCGGTTGGGCGTCCGGCGAGCGGTGGGCGTGTTGCAGTCGGCCCGGTTGCAGGCGCCGGTGGCGTTTGGCGTGTTTCGGCCGACGATCGTGTTGCCCAAGCGGTTTGGCGAAGAGTTCACGCCCCGGCAGCAAGAGGCCATGCTGGCCCACGAGTTGGGGCATCTGGCCGGTGGCGATCCCGTGTGGCTGCTGTTGACCGATCTGTTGACGGCGGTGCTCTGGTGGCATCCGGCCGCCTGGTGGCTGCGGCGAAAGCTGCGGGCGGCCGGCGAAGCGGCGGCCGACGAGGCCAGCCTGGCGGTGCCCGGCGGCCCCGACGTGTTGGCCGGCTGTCTGGTGGCCATGGGGCGGCGTTTGGTCCACCGGCCGCGATTGGGATGGCTTTCGGTGGGCGGCTCGGGCTTCCGCTCGAGCCTCGGACGTCGGGTCCAGCGGCTGCTCGATTTGAAGCCGCACGGATGGCGGTCGCCGCGTCGTGGCCGACTGGCCTGGGCAAAGACCGTGGGGCCGGTGGTATTGGTTATCGTAGGAGTTTCCTGTAGCGCCTGGGCTCGCGTCCAGGCACCCACTTCTGAAGGAGGAACCGTGATGAGCGTGATGAAGATTTCCTGGCGGCGTTCGCTGGCAGCCGCCGCATTGGTGACGCTATTGAGCACCGCACCGAACGACGCGGTCGCGCAAGACCGCCCCGACGGCGAGCGGGAAGGGGCCGTCGACCAGCCCAGAGAAGAACCCCGTGGCGACGACGCGCGGCGAGACGGCGAAGGCGACCGCCCGCGCGAGGAAGGCGAACGCCGCGAAGGCGACCGCCCGCGTGAGGAAGGCGAACGCCGCGAAAGTGACCGCCCGCGTGAGGAAGGCGAACGCCGCGAAGGCGACCGCCCGCGTGAGGAAGGCGAACGCCGCGAAGGCGACCGCCCGCGTGAGGAAG